>JBNJDK010000093.1:0-7226 GCA_051744805.1 Bacillota bacterium | reverse complement strand
AAAACTAATGAACTTGAAATAAGAGGAAAAAAGATAAGGAAAGCAGAATTTGAAATGGATAGATCTGATATGATTTTTATGGCAAGTGATGGAGTTCTTCACGCCGGGATAGGTGGGCTTTTAGATTTTGGATTAGGCTGGGAGGGAGTAGCCGATCATCTTGAAAAAGTTGCTAAAAAGAAAAAAGAGTTAAAATATATTATAAATAAAATGGTAGGTATCTGTCAGGGATATTATTTTACTGAACCTGGAGATGATTTTACTATTTTAGGAGTTAAATATCGAAGAACTAGAGAAGTAACTATTCTTTCTGGACCTCCTCAAAAAAAAGAAGATGATCCAAAAGTTATAAAAAAATTAATGAATTCTTCAGGGAAAAAAGTGATTAATGGAGGAACAACTGCTCAGATAGCAGCTCGTGAATTAGACGAAGAATTGGAAACTTCTTTTGAATATCATGATAGTGATATTCCTCCTGTCAGTTACCTAAAAGGAGTGGATCTTGTAACTGAAGGATTATTGACTTTAAATAAAGTACTTGAATTTCTTGACGATTATAAACAGGGTCAGCTTTTACCTGAAGCAAAAGATGGAGCTTCACAACTTATAAGATTATTATTAAAAAGTGATCACATTAATTTTTTGGTTGGGAGAGCTATGAATGAATCACATCAAAGTTTAAATCTTCCCTTGGAGCTTGGAATTAGAAGCCAAATTGTTGATAGAATAGCTAATTTTCTAAAAGAGTTAAATAAAGAAGTAAGTATTGAATGGTTTTAATATTAATTATTATGTGATTTTATACACAAAAGGAGGCAATTAAAAATGAAAAAAATAGAGGTGAAAATATGTGTAGGAACTCCCTGTCATCTTATGGGCGCAGAGGATTTATTGGATATGATAAAAAATTTACCAGAAAAATATGAGAAGAATTTTAAATTTAAATCCAGTCACTGTATAGAAGATAAATGTGATATGGCACCTGTAGTAAAAATTAATGGTAAAGTTTACGGAGAACAAAATCCAGAAAAATTGAGAGAACTACTTGATAATTATTTATCAGAAAATATTTAGTTTTATAAAGGAGGTTAAAAAATGGGAAATAGCACTATATCAGAAGTAGTGAAAATAAGACGGAGAGTTTATACTGAATTAGTAAGAATGGAGTTAGAAGATGAACTTCAGGAAAAAGTAGAAAAAATTCCTAAAAAATTAATAAATGATGATTCTCCCCGTCATCGGTGTTGTGAATTCAAAGAGAGAGCAATTATTAGAGATAGAATTAAATTGGCTTTAGGATTTGATCCTAAAGATTATCCTGAAACTTCTCTATCAAAAATTACAGATAGTTTAAATGAAGTAGAAGGAGATTATAATGCTGTTAAAGTACTAGAAAAAGCTTGTGACAGTTGTCCAATAGATAAATATATGGTTACAGATGCATGTAGAAATTGTGTAGCTCATAAATGTGTGAATGCCTGTCCAAAAGATGCAATAATTATTATTCAAAATAAAGCTTTTATAGATCAGGATAAATGTATTGAATGTGGGAGATGTGCTAATGTTTGTCCTTATAATGCAATTAATGAAAATAAAAGGCCCTGTGTTAGAGCCTGTTCAGTAGATGCTATTACTTCTGATGAAAATAGAAGGGCAGAAATTGATGATGATAAATGTGTTAATTGTGGAAGTTGCATAGTTGCCTGTCCGTTTGGTGCTATTGATTATATTTCTTATATTGTTCAGGTTTTAAAATTGCTAAAAGATAAAAACAAAGAAGTAGCTGCACTATTGGCCCCGTCTTTTACAGGGCAGTTTGGTGTTAGAGTTCAGCCAGAGATGGTTAAAAAAGCTTTAAAAGAAATAGGATTTTCTAAAGTAATCGAAGTGGCCTATGGAGCAGATAAAGTTGTAGAAGAAGAATCTAAAGAGTTTTTGGAGAGAATGGAGGAAGGAGAAGAAGTGATGACAACTTCCTGTTGCCCGGGTTTCAAAACTTTAATAGAAGAACATTATCCAGAATTAAAAAATTATATATCAACAACAGTTTCTCCTATGATTAAAACAGCCGATTATATTAAAGAAAAGGATTCAGAAATGGAAACAGTTTTTATTGGTCCCTGTATAGCTAAAAAATCTGAAGCAGCTGTTTATGAAAATATAGATTATGTATTAACTTTTGAGGAATTAGTAAGTATTATTGTTGGTTTTGGAATAAATTTAGAGAACATGAATAATGGTGAAAAAATTAAAGATGCCAGTAAATTGGGTAGGATTTTTCCTTATAGTGGAGGGGTAAGTAAAGCAATAAAAAGTTATCTTAAGAATAAGAGTGTTGATTTAGATGATTTTGCTTTTGAAGCAGCTAAGGGGTTAGATCAATGTAAAGATAAGTTAGAAGATATTAAAGAAAATGAGGCAGAATTTTCATTTTTAGAAGGGATGGCCTGTGAAAAAGGTTGTGTGGATGGCCCAGGGAATTTAATTAAAGCAGTTGTTGCTAAAAAATTAGTAAATGATTTTGCTGAGAAAGCTGAAGACTTTGTTGATAAAACTGAAAAGGAGAAAATCGAATGTATTTAAAATTGCTAGAAAATATTATAGAAATTAAATTTGACAATAAGAAAAAAATGATTATTTTCAAAAATAAAAATGAAGCTCAAAATAATTTAATGAAATTAAACAAAGAGGTTAAAAATCCAGATGATTTTGAAAGTTATTTAAATGACCTGGATTACAAGGTTATATTAAAAACAGCAGAGTTAGAGTTTATTAATGAAAGTTCTATTTCAACTCCTCCAATATATAATATGGCCTTAAAAACAGGAGTAGATCAGTTGATTATAGTCAACTGATTTACTTTATTAATATAATATTATATAATTAAGCAAAACTAAGTCTTAGGGGGCTTTTGATGCAATTTAAAAATAGAATTTTAACATTTAAAAATATTTTATTTATAATTACCTTAAGTTTTATTATAATTTTTTTGGCGGGAAATAATATGGTTTCAGCGATAGAATGGAAAAAATATGAAAGTAATAATTTTGTAGTTTTCTATCCAGAAGATTATGCATATCAAGCAAGAGAAACTATTTATTATCTTGAGAAAGAAAGAGAAAAAATAATCAAATTAACTAATAATAAATTATCTAATAAAATAGTAGTGGTAGTTGAAGATAGAGGCCAGTTTTCAAATGGATTTGCTGATACTATAAATAACAAAATTGGTATTTATACATATCCTCCTGATAGCTATTCCAGTTTATCAACATATGAAAATTGGTATAAATTTTTAACTGTACATGAACTTACTCATTTTGGACATTTAACTAATACTTCTGAATTGAGTACTATTTTTCAAAATTTATATGGAAATTTATCTTCACCTAATTTGCATTCACCTCTCTGGTTAATAGAAGGGATAGCTGTTTATAGTGAATCTAACTTATCACCATATTCAGGAAGACTAAATGGTGGTTATTATGATGCGATTTTCAAAGCAAAAAGTTCAGCAGATAAAATACCTACTTTAAGTGAAATGACTTATAATCATAATCATTTTCCTTCAGGTTATAGGTATCTTTATGGAGCAAAATTTATTGAATATTTAAGTTTAGAATATGGAGAAGAAAAGTTAGCAGATTTATTTAATAATTATGGTTCTTATTTTTGGGCTCCAGTTATTGGAGATGTTTTTCCGGCAGTAGGTCTTGATTTAGCAGCTAAAAAAACTTATAGCAGTACTTTTGCTAAACTTTATGAAGAATGGAAAAATAAATCTGAAAAAGAAAATAGCAACTGGAAGGTTGAGGGAAAAAAAATTTTTGAAGTAGAAAAAGACTATATTTCTAATTTAACTTCGGGAAATAATGGTAAAATTTATTTTTTCCGCTCAGAAATAAAGCAAATATCTCCTTTTGATTATCGAAAAGTAAATAAATTAATTGAATATGATCCAGTTAATAATAAAGAAAAAGATTTAAAAAGTTTTTTAGCTGATAATTATGGAACTATTAAAATTGAAAATAATAAATTATATTATCTTTTAAGTGATACTAAAAAAGGATTTAATAATTTAAGTAATGATTCTTACGGTACTTATACTACACTTTTTTCTTATAATCTCGATAATGGGGCAACTAATAGAATAGTTAGTGATGAAATTAGAGATTTTGTTATTATTAATGATAACAAAATTATTTATAGTGTAACTGATAAAAATAGTTTTGGCACAAAAATTATGAAATATGAAGATAATATAAAAGAGATAATAGGGTCAATTCCTGTGTTAATAACTGAAATGAAAAATTACCAGGATAAAATTATTATTGTTAGTAAAAGGAAAAATAGTAGTTGGAATATAAATTATCTAAATTATGAGAATTTGAATCTAACAGATATTATAAATACTCCTTTTTCAGAAAAAATGATAAGTATAGATGGTGATAATCTTTTATTTACAGCTAATTATGAGAAAAAAGTAAATATTTATAAATACAATTTAAAATCAAATAAAAAGAAAAAAATAACCAATAGTGATTATGCTGCAAATGGAATAATATCTAAGGGTAACCTTTATTTTCTCTCCTACTATGACAATGGAATGCGAATATATAAAAAAAATAAAAAAGGTATAACTTATGATTTTGAAGAAATATATATAGATTCTAAAAATCAAGAAAAAGATGATTTTGAACTTACAGTAGATGAAGAAAATATTACTACTGATAATTTGAAATATCTTTTAAAACCGGGAATTCGATTTTTTCCTTTTCTTTTAAAAGGAGAGGATCCGTTAGGATATAACATTTATCAAATTTCATTATCACCTTATGGAGGATTTGATTTTTATTATAAAAATAAATACTTGAACCCTCTAAATATTTCATTTAATAGTTATTTAGATAGATATCAAAGAAAAAATGAAATTGAATTTTCCTATCCATTATATCGTTCTCAAAGAAGTGGTTTAACAAAAATTAATACTTCTTTAAGTACTAATTTTCATAGTTATTTCAATAGTTTTGATGTTAAATTTTCTTATCCAGAGCAGGATTTTGAACTTGATATGGATTATAATCTATCTAAAAAGAGTTATGTTCTGGAAGGAAATTATAATTATTATATTTCTAATTCTAAATTATTAGTAGGTTTTGAGAGATATAATGGTTTGAGAAAACGACCCGGGCTAAGAGAATTTATTCCAGAAATTCCTATAAAGAGTGGTTATAAATATAACTTAGATTTTAGTTCTAAACTATTTGAATTGAGAAGAGGAAGCTGGAACCCAAATATTTTCATAGGAGATATTTATGGAAAGCTATTTTTGGATTATAATTATTCTGATTCAATTGATTATAAAAAATTAAGTGGAGGTGGTGAATTGATTTTTGAAAGTGGAATTGGAAATTGGATTCATCTTGCTCCTCGCCTGGGTATTTCAATTTCTGAAAATGAAAGAAAATTATATCTAGGATTTTAAAAAAATACATGAATGGAGTGAAATATTATGAATAGGTTTTTTTCTATTTTCTTAATAATTTTTATGGTAGTTAGTTTTAGTGGATTAAGTGTAGCAGTTGAGAACTCAGATATGACTGGTCAGTGGGAAGGGGATATTGATTTATCAGGACAATTATTAAATATTGTAGTAAAAATAACAGAAAGTGATGGAGATTTAAGTGGAACTCTTGATATTCCTCAACAGGGAGCTTTTGGGATACCAATTAAAAAGATAGAGATAAATGAAGAAAAAATCATTATGACGGTTCCTCAACTTCCTGGAAATGCTACATTTAATGGAGAAATTGAAAAAGATAAAATAGATGGTGAGTTTCAACAATCAGGTTATAATTTTCCTTTTAAATTAAATAAAGTCTCTGAAAAAGAAGCAATTATTAATAAAGAAATTAAATATAATGTAGGAGAGTATGAAATAATAGAATCTGAACTAAAAATACCTGTTCAAGGTGGTAAAATTTCTGGTACTTTAGCAAAACCTGAAGATATTGCAAAAGATGTTCCTTTAGTAATTTTAGTAGCTGGTTCTGGACCTACAGATAGAAATGGTAATAACCCACTTTTAGGCAGGAATATAAATACATTAAAAGAGATTGCTCATTATTTAAGTTCAAATGGGATAATGACATATCGTTATGATAAAAGAGGAATAGGAGAAAGTTCTGAATTGACAAAAGAAGAAAATCCTTCTTTTTTAGATTATCGAGATGATCTAATAACTATTATAGAGTATTTAGACAATTACCCACAGGTTAAAAAAGATAATGTTTATGTTTTAGGTCATAGTGAAGGATCTATGTTAACCATAATGGCTGCTGAAAAAGGTGCAGACCTTGATGGGCTTATTCTAGTTTCTGGTTCTGGACATACACATGGAGAAACTTTAAAAACACAAATTACGGCAATAGCAGAACAATATGAAAAAGCTGGAATGGAAGATGTAAAAAAAGAAATGTTAACAGCCTTAGATGATTTATATAAAGCTGTAAGAACAGATAGTAATTTTGATATAAATGAATATAATATTCCAGATAAAATGAAAGATACTTATCTTAGTATAGCTAATCAGCCCAAATTTGTAAAAGATTGGCTTGATGTTGATCCAGTAGCTTTATTAAAAGAAGTAAATAAACCAGTTTGTATTATTCAGGGTACAAATGATGGAAGAGTTGGAGTAAAAGATGCGGAAATGTTGGCTTCTGCAGTTCCTAATCAAAAATTAGAACTTCATATTCTGCAGGGAGTAAATCACTATCTTAAAGAAGCAGAGACTGACAACCCGGCTTATGAGGATCAAATGCCAGCAAATTTATTGAAAATTATTTATGATTTTGTTAATTAAAGATTAATAATAAAATATATATTAGAACTACAGGAGAAATCCTGTAGTTCTTTTTTTACAAAGAAAATTAATTTTGATAGAATAAGGTAGATATAAAAAAACGAAGAGGTGAAATAATGAAAGAAGAAAATAAATATCCATTTTTTGCTTCCTGGAGTGGTGGAAAAGATTCCTGTTTGGCTCTTTATTATGCCCTCCAAGATGGCGGTAAAGCAGAAAAATTGTTAACAATGCTTGTTGATGATGGTGAAAGGTCACGTTCTCATGGTTTATCTATAGATTTATTACACAAACAGGCAGAAGCACTTTCTATTCCCTTAATAACAGCAAATACAAGCTGGGATAATTATGAAGATAATTT
>JBNJDK010000092.1:0-7337 GCA_051744805.1 Bacillota bacterium | reverse complement strand
AAAAAAATAGCAAGTAAGAAAAAAAGTCCTATATTGTGTTTAGTAGGAGCACCTGGAGTTGGAAAAACTTCTTTAGGTAAATCTGTAGCTAGAGCTTTAAATAGAGATTTTGTTAGATTATCTCTTGGTGGAGTTAGAGATGAGGCAGAAATAAAAGGTCATAGAAGAACTTATATTGGTTCAAGACCGGGTAGAATCATTAATGCAATGAGAGATGCAGGTAGCAAAAATCCTGTATTTTTGCTTGATGAAGTTGATAAAATGTCAGCTGATTTTAGAGGAGATCCAGCTTCTGCACTTCTTGAAGTTCTAGACCCTGAACAGAATACAGATTTTTCTGATCATTATCTAGAATTACCTTTTGATCTTTCTCAAGTTCTATTTATTACAACTGCAAATGTAACTCAAACTATACCGGCTCCATTACTTGATAGAATGGAATTAATTCAACTTCCTGGATATACAGAACACGAAAAAACTAAAATTGCTCAAAATTATTTAATTCCAAGAATTATAAAAGAACATGGACTTTCTGAGGATCAAATAAATATATCTGAAAATGCAGTTGCAAAAATAATCCAGAATTACACTAGAGAAGCAGGAGTTAGAGATCTGGAAAGAAAAATTTCTGCTATTACTCGTAAAATAAGTAAAGAAATTATTGAAGGAAGAGATAGAACTGCTCGTATTTCTATAAGAAGTCTGGAAAAATATTTAGGTGTTCCTAAATATAAAAACAAAGAAAGTGAAAAGGAAAATAGAATAGGTGTAGCTACTGGAATGGCTTATAATCAAGCCGGTGGTGATATCCTTGATATTGAGGTAGCAGTTTTACCTGGAAAAGGTGAATTAACTTTAACAGGTTCTTTAGGAGACGTAATGCAGGAATCTGCAAGAGCGGCTTTAAGTTATATTAGATCAAAAAATAAAGAGCTTAATTTACCTGAAGATTTTCATAAAGAAAATGACATCCACATTCATGTCCCTCAGGGAGCAGTACCTAAAGATGGTCCTTCAGCAGGAATTACTATAGCACTGGCTGTTGCTTCAGCTTTAACTGAGCGTCCTGTAAGAGGAGATTATGCAATGACAGGTGAAATTAGTTTAAGAGGACGAGTTTTACCTGTAGGAGGAATAAAGACAAAAATTCTTGCTGCAAGAAGAGCAGGAATAACTAATATTATTTTACCTGAGAAAAATGAAAAGAATCTAAAGGAAATACCGGATAGAGTTAAAAAGGATATTAATATAGAATTTGTTGAACATATGGATGATGTTTTAGAATTGATACTTCTGGAGGGCAATAAAGATGAAAATTAACAATCCAGAATTTGTAATAAGTGCTTATGGGTATAAAGATTATCCAGATCATAATAAAGCAGAGATAGCATTTGCCGGCAGATCAAATGTCGGCAAATCATCTCTTATTAATATGTTAGTTAGAAGAAATAAATTAGCAAGAACAAGTTCTACTCCTGGAAGAACTCAGAGCATAAATTTTTATAATATTGATAGAAAATTTTATTTTGTCGATTTACCAGGTTATGGTTTTGCTAAAGTTCCTAAAAATGTAAAAGATGAGTGGGGAGAATTAATAAATGATTATTTGTATCATCGTGATAATTTAGAGGGAATTGTTTTGATAGTTGATTCTCGTCATAAACCCAGTTCTGATGACAAACAGATGCTTAAATGGATAAGATCCTTTGATATACCATTTTTTGTTGCAGCAACAAAAGCTGATAAATTAACCAACAATAAAAAGAAAAAACAGGAAAAGTTGATAATGAATGAACTGAATTTAAAAGAAAGTGATAATTTTTGTCTTGTTTCAGCTAAAACTCAAGAAGGGAAAAGTAAACTTTTTTCTTTTATAGGAAAAGTTAGTGGCCAATTTAAGTAAATTATCTTATTTCAGGAGAAGGTGTTATTTATGAATGATAAAGCTTATACAAAATCATTTGCAAGTATTTATGATGAAGTCATGAATAATGTTCCTTATGACTACTGGTATAAGTATTTAATTGATCTCCTGGATTATATTAACAAAGATCCACAAAAAGTCATTGATCTTGCCTGTGGAACCGGAAATATGACTTTTCGTTTTGCTGATAAAAAAAATTGGGATCTTTATGGTGTTGATATTTCTGATGAGATGTTAGAAATAGCTAGAGATAAGGCAATAAAAAAGAAAAGTGGTGTAAAATTTTTTCAGGAAGACTTACGAAACTTTTCTCCTGATATAAAATTTGATTTAGCTTTTTCTCTTTTTGATAGTTTGAATTATATTTTAGAATATGATGATTTGAAGAAAATTTTTGAAAATACCTATAATTTTTTAAAAGATGATGGAATTTTTATTTTTGATATGAATACAATTAAAAGACTAATGAGTATTGAACCAGGTACTATGCTTTTAAAAGGTGATGACTATTCTTGTTTTTGGGAAGATATAATAGATAAAGAAAAAAAGATATGGAAAGTTAAGTTAAAAATATATTTTGGAAAAAATCGAGTAAATTATCATAAAGAAGTTCATAAAGAGACTTCTTATCCTATTAGAGATATTATTGCTGCTCTTAAATGGGCAGGTTTTACAGAAGTTGAAGTTTTTAGTGCTTACACATTTAATAAAGCAAAAGAAAGTGATAATAGAGTTTATTTTGTAGCCTCAAAAGGACTATTAAAAAAAAATAATAAATTGATCAATCAGTTAGGGAAAAGATTCAAATGGCAAATAATAAAAACATTTATTTTATAGTAAAGAATTTTAATTTAAAAAAGAAGAATAGTTAATTAAAAAAGGCAGTATCAAAAAATGATACTGCCTTTAAAATATTTAATTTATTTTTAAATATTTTTTTGAAATTTACTTTGTATCTACAACTCTTTGTAAGTCATCATCTTTACCTTTAGGGCGATTCCAAATCATCTTTTTAAGCCATGGTAAGATATAATAGTCAAGGCCAAAGGTTCGCCCGGATCCAATTAATGCTATTGAACCAAATAGGAACCAGTATAATGGACTTACATGTCCTGGGAAATCACTGGAAAAGTGAGGATACTGTCCTGCTAATAAGAAGTTAATAGACATTCCAGCTGAACCTAAAGCTCCTAAAGTTGTAAAAATACCAAATAAAAGTGAGAATCCCATGCCAAGCATACCTAAAACAACTAAATACTGAAATAATAATGGGAATTGAAAAACCGTATTTTCAGTAATTGTTACATACCATCCTACTGCATAATCTCCAATAGGAGAGGCAGTAGATCCAGATACTAGATAATCTCCAGAAGCCAACCAACCATCTCTTATTTTGGTGTAAGCTTCATAGATCCAGATTCCACCAGTAAATATTCTAAGAAGAACAACCCAGAGTGCTCTTTTTGAAACACTTAAGTGATCAAATAACTGGGCTACAAGACCCTTTTTAGAACCCTGTTCTTCTAAATAATTTGAAATGAAATTGAAACCTTCTTTAATTCCACCAAGTTCAACTCTATAATACATGTTTACCATGTGTTTCATTAATAAAGCAGGGATACCTTTTAAAGACATTCCCATAACTTCAGCAACTGCATATTTACTACCAATAGAGACCATTATTCCATGAAAATTAGGTTCGAATTCTTCTTTTTCCTGGCCTTTAATATCTGCTGCTATATTTTCAGCTGCACATTCACCAGTTTGCATAGCTGCTTCAACTAAAGCAGGAAGAAGATCATCTTCACCATTTTTCCAGGGAGCAGCTGCATTATCTCCTACTGCATAAACTTCAGGATGATTTTCAGTTTGTAAATATTCATTAACTTTTACTCTTTTTCCGCGACTGGTTTCAAGTCCAGATTTTTGAGTAAATTCAGAAGACTCTACTCCACAGGCCCAGATAATAGTATTAGCTTCAATTACATCACCATTTTGAAGTTCTATTTTGTTTTCTGATATTTCAGTTACAAAGTCTCCAGTTTTAATGCGGACATCATTTTTCTTAAGATATTTTTTTGCTTTTTTAATAGATTTTTTATCAAGACTTGGTAAGATATCATCAAGCCCTTCTACATTATAAAGTTCGACTTCACTTCTGGCAATGTCATATTTTTTGGTGAATTCGTCAACCCAATCAATTAATTCACCAACCATTTCTACACCTGTGAAACCTCCACCACAGACAACGAAGCTAAGCAATTTTTTTCTTTCAATTGGATTATCAGATATTCTTGCTTCTTGAAATGCTTTTTCAACTTTTTCTTTAATTTCAAGAGCATCTTCTATTGACCATAAAGTTAATGTGTGTTCTTCTACACCATCAACACCACAATCACTTGGTTTACTACCAGTTCCCATAATGAGGTAATCATAATCATATTGATGTTCATTTGACTTTAATTTTTTATTGTCTAAATCAATATCATTAATATCATCTTTAATTAAGTTGACTTTAGTAGAAGAGAAGATTGTATCTAAATCTACTTTTACTGCATCTTCTTCAATTCTATTACCAGCAACTTCATGAATTTCTGTTAACAAAGTATGATAAGGATTTTTGTCAATAAGAGTAATAGTTATATCATCATTTTTTTTGAAAATTTTGTGTAATTTTTTACCGGCAGCCACTCCTCCATAACCGGCCCCAAGTATAACAATATTTTTGCTCAATTAAATCCCTCCTAAAATATTTTAACTTAAAATTGTGTTTTTTTTATCAATCAATTATAAAAAAAGTTTTCTAATTAACAAGAAAATTATTAATTAGATTGTCGAGTAATTAACTCTACATTTTATATTATAGCATATTTAAATAAAAAAGCAAGAATAAATGTTACGTTTGCTTTTTATTGTGAAATATTTTATAATAATTGTAAGTTAAATTACAGCAAAAACTTTTTAAAAAAACTTTTATGAACATTTGATATTAACGATTGTTATTGTCATATTTTTTTTGCAAAATTTAACAAGTTGAAATAAAATCAAAAGATGATACAATAATTTAAACAATTAAGAAAATCAAGAAGGGTGAAATTAATGCTTAAAAAAAGAAATTTTTTAATATTTTTTGTTATTTTAGCTTTAGTTTTTACTATATCAGCCTGTCAATCAAATGAAAATAATCAAAATAAACAAGGTGCAAATGGTGACAAAATTACTAAAGAAAAATCTAGTGAATTTTTAATGGATACCATTGTTGATATGCAGGTTTATGGTGAAAATGCTGAAGAAGTAATAAATAGTTCTTTTGAAAAAATGAGAGAAATTGAAAATGAAATGAGTAAAAGTATTAAAGAAAGTGAAGTTAGTAAAATTAATAATAATGCAACTGAAGATTGGGTAAAGGTTTCAGAAGATACTTTTAAAGTTATAGAAAAGGCTGTTGAATATGCAGAATCTACTAATGGAAGATTTGACCCAACTATTGGTCCATTAGTTGAACTCTGGGGAATAGGTACCAGTGAAGCAAAGGTTCCAACTGCAAATGAAATTAAAGAAACTAAAAAATTAGTTAATTATAAAGATTTAAAATTAGATGAAGAAAATAATCGTATAAAATTTGAAAAAGAAAATATGCAAATTGATTTAGGAGGAATTGCTAAGGGTTATGCTGCTGATGAGGTTAGAAATATAGTTAAAGATGCTGGAATAGAAAGTGCCTATGTTAATTTAGGTGGGAATGTATTAGTGATTGGGGGAAAAGAAGATGGGACACCTTGGAAAATTGGTATTCAGGATCCTCGAGAAGAAAGAGGATCTGTGATGGCCAGTCTTGAAATAAAAGATAAAACTGTTGTAACTTCTGGTAATTATGAAAGATATTTTAGAGAAGATGGTGTTCTTTATCATCATATTTTAGACCCTGAAACAGGAAAGCCCACTCGAAATGACCTTCTTAGTGTTAGCATAATTTCTAAAGACTCCTTTGAAGCAGATGTTCTTTCTACAAGTGCATTTATTCTTGGAAGAAAAGAAGCATATGAGTTTATAAAAAATAAAGAAGATATAGAAGCTATTTTTGTAACAAAAGATAATAATGTATATTTAACACCTGGATTAGAAAATAAAGTTGAAATTTTAGATTCTGACTTCAAGTTAACAGAAGGTGATTAATTGTGTGGAAAAATAGAAAATATAAAGAGATAAAAAATAAAGTAGACCAAAGAATTCTAGAAATAACCAAAAATAATAATGAGTTAATTCAGGAAGCAATTAGTGATCTAGTAAATGCTGGTGGAAAAAGACTCAGACCAATTCTCGTAATTTTAGCATCGCGTTTTGGGGAAATAGAAGAAGAAAAAATATATAATATTGCTGCAGGTGTTGAAATAATACACATGTCTACACTGATCCATGATGATATTATAGATGAGGCTGATTTAAGAAGAGGAAAGAAAACAGCGCAAAAAAAATATGGCAAGAAAATGGCTGTATTTTTAGGAGATTATTTAATTTCAAAAACTCTCGATATTTTTGAAGATAACTTATCGAAAAAGTCAAGACAGAAATTAAATAAAGTAATAGGTTTAATTTGTGAAGGTGAAATAAAACAGTTTCAAAATAAGGATAACCTTGAGATTAGTGTCTTAGATTATTTTCGCAGAATTAGAAAAAAAACTGCTTTACTTTTTGGTCTTAGTATGTATATAGGTGCCCATGAAAGTGGGATAAGAGGTGAAAAATTTTATCATCTCTATAATTTTGCTTTAGAAATGGGAATGGCATTTCAAATAGAAGATGATTTACTTGATTTTACTGGTGACAAGAATCTTACCGGGAAAAACATAGGTCAGGATTTGGAAACAGGTATATATACTTTACCAATAGTTTTACTTTTAAATGATGAAAAATATTGTGAAAAAATCAAGAATCTATTAAAAGTTGAAAATGAAAATCTTGATAAGAAAAAGATTGTTGACTTAATTAACCAGGCAAATTCTATAGAAAAAAGTCGAGCTGTAGCAGAAAATTTTGTAAAAAAGGCAAAATGTCATCTTGAAGAGTTACCTGATAATAAAACAAAAAAGTTTTTGTTAAAAATTATGGAAAAACAAATTGATAGAAGGTATTAAAGTTTGACAATAAAAATATGATATAGTAAGATAATAATTGTTAAATGAATATTAGTGTGGGGCTATAGCTCAGTAGGATAGAGCGATAGATTCCTAATCTATAGGTCTTGGGTTCGAATCCCGATAGCCCCACCATTTGATATCCTTGTTATAACAAGGAAAAGAGCGGGGCCAACTTTTAAGTGAGTTGGTCATTTTTTAATGACTAATTTTATTTTGATTGATATTTTAATTTAAAAGATGATGAAATAGAAAAGCAGAAAGAGAATTAAATCAAA
>JBNJDK010000091.1:0-7467 GCA_051744805.1 Bacillota bacterium | reverse complement strand
TTTAATCTTTCTTAAAATAGAATCTCCAGCTTTTCTCTTTAATAATTTTTCTATTTCTGGATCTCTTTCTATTAATTTTAAAGCTATCCAACGTTGATTTACTATTCCTGAAAATTTTAGATTTTTAAATTCATTTTTTATTTTTAATATAAGTTTCTCAATATCTTCACCATAATTAATTTTTAATCCTTCTTTATTTGAATTTCTATTTTTTATTATTTTAGAAAATAAATCATCTATCCCTTTGCCTCTCTTAGCAACAGTCTCTACAACTTCTACTCCCAATCTCTCTGAAAGTTTATTTTTATTTATTTCAATTTTTTTCTTTTTTGCCTCATCTGCCATATTCAAAACAGCAATTAAATCTACTCCCATTTCTAATAACTGAACTGTAAAATAAAGATTTCTTTCAAGATTTACTGAATTAATTATATCTAAAATAAGATTATAATTTCCATCTATTAAAAAATCACGAGCTACAACTTCATCTTCAGAATATGCTCCTAAAGAATAAGTTCCTGGGAGGTCAACTACTTCGAATTCATAATTATCATAAAAACTTTTCCCTACCTTTTTTTCTACAGTAACCCCAGCCCAATTACCTACATGTTGTTTGGCTCCTGTCATTTCATTAAAAATTGTTGTTTTCCCTGAATTAGGATTTCCAGCTAATGCTATTTTTATTTCGTTTTCTCTTTTTTCTAAATTTAATTTTTCAATCATAGATATCCCCTTTTTGAACAAATTTTTTCAAAGCGTAATTGAAATTCATTATCAACTATTTTTAAATTTTTTTATCCTGAGTTTTCTTATCGACTTTCATTTAAAAAAATATACCCTTATATGGTATCTGTCTCTTAAATTAACATACCTAAGTAAATTTGTCAAGTTTGAATAATTATTTTTATCAGGGATATAAAAATTAACATAAAAAAATAAGGCCCTGACGAACCTTTGATTTTCTGTTCATGATTAGCTTTTTTTACTTAACTTATTCTTTCGACCCTGGTTTGATTTAGACCTCACTTACTATTAATTTGACTTCCTGAAAAAACATTTCCTAAAGAAGGCTATCCCTTAGTAAATTTCTTTCGGGTTGCCATTAAAAGTAAGATCGACGGTATTACTAGTTTTTTCTAACTCTAAATCGCCCCAAACTTACTTGAATAAGTTGTTCAAAAAACTTCTTTTGAACAGTCCATCTTCAGAATCCCTCAGGACCTTGTACAAATAATTATAGACTATAGTGTATAAAAAGTCAACTTGTTCATTTTTACTTCTAGAATGAATATCTCGTTCATCCATACTCAACCTTCATTATACTTTGAATATTTCCAAAATTAGAAATTAAAATTTTAATTTCTTCTATTATACTCTGCAATGTACGGTAAATTTCTATACTTCCCTTTATAATCCAAACCATAACCTACTACAAAACCATTATTAATTTCAAAACCACTATATTCAACTGGTATTTCAACTAATTTTTTTTCTTTATTATTTAAAAGAGTACAGATGCTTAAACTTTTAGGGTTTCTCGATTCTAAATTTTTACGTAAATAATTATGTGTTAACCCTGTATTAATTATACTTTCTACTATTAACACATCTTTATTAGCAATACTAAATTCTAAATCTCTAGTTACTCTAATTTCACCAGAATCATTTTCATGAGAATAGTGACTTAATTCTAGAAAATCTAATTTTAATGGAATGTTAAGCTTTCTAGTTAGGTCAGCCATAAAATAAAGGGAACTTTTCATAATACTAATTATAATTAACTCTCGGTCCTGATAATCATCATTTATTTTTGTAGCAAGTTTTTTTACCCTCTGTTCAAGTTCTTTTTCATTTATAATAATTTTTCCTAAGTTTTTATCATTTATCATTTTCTTCTCCTTTATTAAAATCAAATTTTTCTATTAGTTTATGGAAATCTTTTTTATAAACTATCTTTACATTAATATTTGGATATTTTTTTCGTAGAAGTCTTATTTTTTTATTTTTTTCAGTTACATATTTTCTTTTCATTGTAGTTAATTCAATATAGGTATTATAATCTACTAAATAAAAATCCGGTCTAATCCCCATGGTTATATTCCCTTCAGCATCCCACTCTAAAGGGAATTCAGTCGGTTCATATTTCCAGTTTATATGATGCATATCTAAAATTTTAGCAAATTCTTTTTCACTGGAATGTGCAAAATTATAATCCACACTTTCATTTTCTTTTTCTGAATCATCAATTTTATCATTTAGAGGTTCTGGATTTTCTTTTTTAAGATCTATTAAAGTCATTAAAAAATTTACAGCTTCTTCTAAATTAAAACCATCACTATTAAGACAAATATGATATAAAGTAGGTTCAGACCAGTCAGCTTCAAAAATCCGCCATACATAACGACGATGTTTTCGATCACTTAAATTAATTGTTCTTTCTGCCTGCTCTTTATTTAAACCATAATCTTTACAGGTTTTATGAATTCTATGTTTTTTGGAAGCTACTATTTTAATATGGATAGCTCTAGGATTATTTTTAAAAATAATCTGCGAGCCCAAACCTAAAATCACAATATTTTTTATTTTAGCTTTCTCTTGCAGTCTATTACTAATATATTCACCAAAAGTTATTCCCTTTTTATCTTTTTTATTTATAGTTTTGTTATAAAACTTAGAACTTTGTTTTAACATATGAAGTTGATGATCATTGGCAATATCTGATAACCAATTTTTTAAAATATAGTCTCGATCTATTAACTCAAATCCTAATTTTTTAGCCAGATTTTTTGCTATTTCATCTCCATAACTTGCTGTCTGACGAGAAATTGTAATTATCTGCAAGATTTTCACCTTCTTTTTTATTCATTTTCTAACATAATTTCCATTACAGTTTCATCAGTATTAATCATTCCATCATTTATTCTGCCAAGATTCTCTATCACTTTTTCAAAACTATCAGCAAGAATACCATCTTTTGAAGGAATATAAGTGTCTTCTAAAGCTAATAAAGCAGAAAGGACTGCCCATCTAGATGATAAAGCTACTTTATAGGCACAACCATCTTTGGCACCATCACAGATTACTCCAGTTATTGTCCCCAACATATTACGAGTTGCATGTAAAGCATCTTCAAGATTTCCATCTAACATATAAATTATTCCAACACTTGAACCAGTCCCAGCAGCTACAGCCGCTCCACACATCGCAGATAAAACACCTAAATATGATTTTATATACATTGTTACTAGATTACTTACTACTAAAGAACGATAAAGTTTATCTTCACTAATATCTTTTATTTCTGAAGCCCCCAAAACTGTCAAAAATGCAGTTATTCCCTGATTCCCACTTCCTGAATTTGACATAACTGCCTTTTTGCAACCACTCATTCTTGCTTCAGAGGCAGTAGCTGCAAGCAATTGAGCCCTATTCATCATATTATCATTAGATAAACCACTATCAATCATTTTTTGGAGTGAATCTCCAAGAGCTACTCCTCTTTTCTTTCCTTTTTCAACTATTTCATAAGATAAATTAATTCCTTTTTCTATAATAGCTAATTCAGATAATTTTACCTGGTCTGCAAATTCAAATATATCCTTAAGTGTATATTCTTTTATATTATATTTAGATTTATTTTTCTCTTTTTTATGTATTTCAAACTCATTAAATTCCTTAGCTTTATTTAGTTCAACTATATTTAAATGTTTATCAATAGTTACAGCGCGAGCTTTGTTTTTTTCTGTAATAATTGTACTTTCAATAAATAATCTTTCAATTCCCTCTACAATATTTATTTCTATTTTATTTTTATCTAATAATTTTTCTGCCTCTTTTATATCCTGATCTTTAACTCCCTCAATAACTTCTAATTCTTTAGCTGGGTCACCTATTAAATAACCGAGAGCTGCAGCAATATGCAGGCCAGTTTTCCCGGTTCCCGGAATACCAACTCTTAAACCATTTTTATAAATATTTCTGTTTACTCTAATATTTATTTTCTTTAATTCTCCGCTAACTTTTTGAGCCGCAGAAGCAGTAGAATAAGCAATAGCTATAGGCTCAGTACAGCCTAAGGCAGGTGCGAGTCCATCTCTTAAAATAGTAAGTAAATTTTGATATTTTCCATTTTCTAGTGCCATTTATTATTCCTCCTTAAGTAATAATATTGATGTAATATAACAATAAATTTTTTTCAATTAATAAATCTCTAATAAATCTGAAGCTAATTCAACTTTATCATAAATATTAGATGCTATTTCTTTTAAAATATTTAGATCTTTATATCTTCTAGAATAATGAGTCAAAACCAGTTTTTCTACTCCGGCCCTCTTACCCAGGCGGGCAGCTTCTTTAACTGTAGAATGATGTTCACAACTTTTATTTATAAATGTAGAATCATGTATTAAAACTGTTGCATTTTTAGCTAATTTCTCTATTAAAGAAGAGGGAGCAGTATCACCGGAATAAACAATTTTTCTACCTTTATTTAAAACAGCTATATCTTCTAATTTTATTGTTTTCCCATTATGTTTAATTTCCCCTTCTTTTTTTATTTTTCTCAATATTGGACCGGCAGTTAAATCATTGGCTTCAACTTTTTTAATATCAATATTCCATCTATCTTTTTCTTCTAAACTATAAGCAACAGCCGGAATATTGTGATTGGCAGGAACAGACTTTATTCTATAATTTTTTTCCTCTAATATAACCTTTTCTTTAGGTGTTTTAAAATCAAGATCTATAACCTCAACTTCAAAACCAGCATTCCCCTGATGGAGATTAGAAATAATATTATAATATTTATTGGCTTCTGGTCCAAAGATTTGCAATTTTTTATTTCTTCCTTCAAGATGAAGAGTTTCTAATAAACCAATTAAACCTGCAAAATGATCAGCATGCCAGTGAGTTATAAATATTCTATCAATATTCATAAAAGATAAACCAGCTTTTTGTAGTTGAAGCTGAGTTCCTTCTCCACAATCCCAGAGTATAATATCCTGCCCATGCCTAATCCAGATTGCAGCATGATTTCTATCTGGAGTAGGAACAATACTTCCTGAACCAAGCATTATTACTTTTAGATTTTCCATAATATCCACCCCATCTAGTAGGAAAAATCTTCTGAAAAAGAGAAGAATTAAACTATTTAGCTAATATTATAATTTTTCATTATTTATATTTAAATCATTTTCTGTTACTAGATTGTTAGATATTGCTTCTTTTCTCAGTTTTAAATATAATTCGGCATTTGTTGCATCATAATAAGGCTGAACAAAGAAAACTCCAATACCAAAAAATAAAGATCCTAAAATAAACCAGCCAAGAAATGACAAATCTAATATAAAAATATCCCATTTTTCTCCTTGAGTCATCTTATTACTAAGTTTTATCGCGTTTCTATGTCCCATTTCGGGATTATCAGCTAAAATATATGGAACCATTCTATAAGCATAAAATTTAATTATTCCAGGTATTATTAACAGTAAACTCCATAATATAACATAAATACTTCTTAATAACATTGTCCAAAAAATATTAAAATAATTATTGTTTTTAAATCCATAACCTAAGTATGAAACTTTAGATTTACCTTCAGATAATTCAATAAAATATTTTCTTCCTCCAACTTCCAGCACATATCCTATAAATATTCTCAATATTATAATTAACAAAAATACTGTTCCTACTATTAAAGCGATTTCAAAATCAAAAAATGAACCGCCCCCAACTTCTGCCCCTCCAGAACTACCAGCACTACTTCCTATTTCACCGCGATTATGACTTCCGCCCGTAATCAATATCACCAAACTAACTAAAAAAGCCTGCCAGTAATTACCTTTTAAAACATTTTTAGCCCTTTCTTTCAAACTGGCTCTCGTCCACATGTTTACCCCACCTTTTCCATTTCTTGTTTTCCACTACAATTATAAAATTCTATGTAAGTTGCGTGAATACCTTTTTTATCAAAATACTTTATTTTAATGTTTTAAAAATTTTTAGTTTTTAGGTTTCTTCAGTTTGAAAGATAAAACAATTACCACTAGCATCAAAGCTAAAATCACCATAAAGCCCTGGCGATAGCCAGTTAAAGTGTAAATTCTACTTCCATTTATTATTTCACCCTGCCAGGTATTATCAAGAATCCATCCTATTATGGAATTAAAAAAGATTGTACCTAAAAAGGGAGCTAAATTTATTAAACCCATTGAACCACCTTTTAATTGAGGAAAAAGTTCTTTAATCACACCAAAAGTAACCATTACAAATAAACTTACTCCCCCAATAATAAATAAAAGTACTACTAATTGAACAATTGAAGGTTTACCACTTTGAATAAAAATTAAATAAAACCAGGCCAAACTTACTGTAAATATACTAAATCTTATCATCTTAATCCTATTTTTAAACTTAGATTCAATCCAGCCTAAAAATACAGAAGTAGTTATCAACCCAATAGTTAAAACAAGAGAAAAATTTGCAGCTATACTGCGTGATAAATTATAAACATGCATCATAAATGGTACAATCCATAATCCTGCAAGACTCATTATACTTCCCATCATTACAAATAATAATATAAAATAAAGCCAGAATTGTAAATTTGTAACTAATACTTTCATCTCATTTAAAATCTCTTTAAAACTACGTGTTTCTGCTTCAAATTTATTTTCTACTTCAAATCCTAAATCACGAGGATAATCATAAACAAACTTCCAAATAAAAAAAGCTAAAATGAGAGATAACCCCGAAAATATAAAGAAAGCTGAACGCCAATCTATTATTTCAAGAAAAAGAGAAAAAGGAGAGGCAGCCAGTAATGCTCCAATATTGCCCATAACAGAAGTCCAACCATTATATTTAGTAAATTGACCTGGTGGAAACCAGATAGCTATCATTTTTAATATAGAAATAAAAAAACAGGCAGAGCCAATTCCAATTAATAATCTTGCCAGAGAAACTGTTAACATACTTCCTGCCAGTCCAAACATAAAAGCACCTAATCCCATAAATAACATTCCAGAAGTAGTTACAACTTTTACTCCATATTTATCTCCTAAAACTCCAACTGGAACCTGCAAAAATGCATATGCATAAAAATACATCGAGGTTAATAACCCTAAATTAGCAGCTGTTAACCCCATTTCTTCAGATAATAAATTAGATAAAACTCCTATAGAATAACGATGAAAAAAGGCCAATAAAAAACCTATACTTAAAAGAAACCACATTTTCTTTCTGTATTTTTCTAACTTAATATCATTCAAAACTTTTCCTCCTCTTGCTTTTTTATAATTTAAAAATTAATTATTATTATTTCTATTTTCATTATACTACTAAATCAAGCACACAACAAATTTAATCTACTTTAGCTTATAATTAAAAACTAAAAATTGAAAAAAACATTTTCGCATTTCCTAAAATATTTTGCACTAAAAAATATAAAAATATTTAAAATCTACAAAT
>JBNJDK010000090.1:0-7673 GCA_051744805.1 Bacillota bacterium | reverse complement strand
CTCACAATTTAGAGCTCTACTGGCCATTATTGCATAATCTACAGCTTTTTTATTTAAAACCGGTAAAGTTCCTGGCAAACCAAGACATACAGGACAGGTGTGAGTATTAGGTTCTCCTCCAAACTCTGTACTGCAGTCACAGAATATTTTTGATTCAGTATTTAATTGAACATGAACTTCCAATCCAATGACTATTTCATATTTTTTTGACATCATTACACCTCCAAATTATCAGGTCGTAAATCAAGATCGAGTATTTTTTCTAATGTATATGCAGCCTGTAATATTTTTCCTTCTCCAAAATGAGGACCTATCATCTGTAATCCTATTGGTAAACCATTACTGTCAAAACCAGAAGGTATAGAAATTGCTGGCAAACCTGCTATATTAACTGGTACAGTAAAGATATCCTGATGATACATCTCCAGTGGACTTTGCTCAGAATCTAACTCAAAAGCAGTTGTTGGGGTTGTAGGTGAGATAAGAAGATCATAATCTTCAAATACTCGTTCAAAATCTTCTTTGATTAAGGTTCTTACTTTTTGTGCTTTTAAATAAAATGCATCATAATAACCAGAACTTAAAGCATATGTTCCTAAGAGTATTCTTCTTTTAACCTCATCACCAAAACCTTCATTTCTAGTATTTTTAAACATTGTTTCAATATCATCAGCTTTTTCACTTCTTTGCCCATAACGAACCCCATCATAACGAGCAAGATTGGAACTCGCCTCAGCAGGAGCTATAATATAGTAAGCAGCCAGTGAGTATTCAGCTGATAAAAGATCTACTTCTTCTACAACCGCTCCAGCCTTTTTAAGTTTTTCAATTGATTCTCTTATATTTTTTTCAACTTCCTCATCTATATCTAAGTCAAAATATTCTTTAGGAATGCCTATTTTCATACCTTCTACATCTTCATCTAAAAATTTAGTATAATCGGGTACTTCTTTATTTACTGAAGTAGAATCTTTAGGGTCATGCCCGGAAATAGCATTCATCACTAAAGCACTATCTTCAACATTTCTGGTAAAAGGACCAATTTGATCTAGGGAAGATGCAAAAGCAACTAATCCATAACGAGAAACTAAACCATAGGTAGGTTTTAAACCAACTACTCCACAAAATGCTGCAGGTTGTCTGATTGAACCACCTGTATCAGAACCTAAAGCTGCAGGTACTTCTCCAGCAGCAACTGCTGCAGCAGAACCTCCACTTGAACCTCCAGGAACTTTATTTAAATCCCAGGGATTTTTAGTTTGTTGAAAAGCAGAGTTCTCCGTGGAAGAACCCATTGCAAATTCATCCATATTTGTTTTACCCAAAATATTTGCTCCAGATTCTTTTAATTTATCAACTACTGTAGCATTATAAGGTGGATTATAACCTTTTAAAATCTTTGAAGCACAGGTTGTTTCTGCACCAGTTAAAGACATATTATCTTTAATTGCTACCGGTATATTTTCAAGTAAATCATTATTAGTTTTTTCATTAATATCTACCTGATCAGTTAGTTCTAAAAATGATCCAATTCTTTCATCAACTTCTGAAATTCTTTTTTGAAAACTTTCATTGATTTCTTCAGCACTAACTTCTCCAGAACTAAGTTTATTTTTTAATTCTGAAATACTTAAATTATATAATTCCAATTCATGTAACCTCCTTTGATATTTTTATTCTTCTTCACTCATAATTGATGGTACTTTAAATTGATTAGAATTTTTTTCAGGAGCATTTTTTAATGCTTCTTTCTGATCCAGTGATTCCCCAACCTTATCTTTTCTTAAAACATTCTTCAAAGGCACAGGATAAGCAGTAGGCCTTACATCTTCAGTTTCAAGCTCATTTAATTTTTCAATATAATTAAGAATCTCTCCTAATTCTTCAGTGAATTTTTCCTTATCATCTTCACTAACTTCAAGATTAGCAAGATCACAAATTCTTTCTACTTCTTCTTTATTTATCTCTTTTGTCATATTTACCATCCTTTCTTTCATTATTTTCATCAAAATAAGAAGCTAATAAATCACTAGTTACAAAAATATGATTTGTCAAGGAAAAACTTAAAGCAACAAAAACTATTATAGCTAAAATTGAATAAACCCTTCCCACTACATGTGCTGCTAAACCTAATACAGCAATTAAAATCCAAATTGTAATACTAAATCCGAAAAATGTTTTAAATTGACTGATAATTGGAATTAAAGATTTTATATCCTTTTCTTTTACTTTATTTATAAGCCAGTGAGTTGAAAGTAATAAAATCAACTGTATTATAAAAGCAACTAAACCAGCTATAAAATGTGAACTCTCTATAATATATAAAATACCAACTAAAATCAAAGATATAACCGGGAAAACTTTAAACAAAATTTTCACCTCCAGGCAAAATTAATTTATTCAAATAAATTTTTGAAACCTTCTTCATTTAAGATTTCTACCTCTAATTTCTGAGCTTTATCTAATTTAGAACCTGGATTATCACCTACAACTACATAATCAGTCTGGCTGCTCACACTGGAAGTAACTCTTCCACCTGCATTTCTGACTTTTTCACTGGCTTCAGCTCTAGTATAATCAGAAAGACCACCTGTAAAAACAAATCTTTTATCTGCTAAAAAATTAGATTCTTTTGTTGAAGCTTCTTTCTGAAGTTTTACTCCAGCTTTTCTAAGTTTTTCTATAACTTTTTTATTATGTTCTTCAGAAAAGAAATGAACTATACTTTCAGCAATAGCAGGACCTATTTCATTAATATTTATCAAGTCCTCTTCTCTAGCATCAGCTAAGGAAGAAATAGAATGGTATTTATCAGTGATTAATCTGGCTGTTCTCTGTCCTACATACCTGATCCCAAGAGCATATAACAAACGATTAAAAGATCTATCTTTACTTTCTGAAATAGCAGTCAAAATATTATTTGCAGATTTTTCAGCTATCCTCTCAAGAGGTAATAGATCTTCTTTTTTTAGAAAATATAGGTCTGCATAATCTTCAACTAAATTATTTTTTAACAATTGATCAATCAGTGATTCACCAATACCATCTATATTCATAGCATCTCTTGAAACAAAATGTAAAATACTTTCTCTTCTTTGAGCAGGACAGGCTATATTTGTGCAGCGAAGAACTGCTTTTCCTTCTTCTCGCACCGCCTTACTACCACAAACCGGGCATTTTTCAGGCATTTCAAATTCTTTTTCACTGCCGTCTCTCTTATCTTTAATGACTTTTATTACCTCTGGAATAATATCTCCTGCTTTTTGGATAAGTACTTTATCCCCAATCCGAACATCTTTGCGTTTTAATTCATCTTCATTATGAAGAGTAGCCCTACTTACGGTTGAACCATCAACTTCTACTGGTTCTAAAATAGCGGTTGGAGTAAGTGCTCCTGTTCTTCCTACAGATATTCTAATATCTTTTACAGTAGTAGTTTTTTTCTGAGCAGGAAATTTAAAAGCTATAGCCCAGCGTGGACTTTTTGAAGTACTTCCAAGTTTTTCTCTTAAAGAAAAATTATTAACTTTTACCACCATACCATCTATTTCATGATCAATTTTATCGCGTTTATCTATCCACTCATTACAAATTTCTATAACTTCATCAATATCTTTAGCTTTTTTATACCAGTTATTTTTAAAACCCAGTTTTTTAATATAGTTGAGTGCTTCCAGGTGAGAACTAATCTCAAGTTCTTCATAACTAATTAAAGTATAAGGCAAAAATGAAAGCGGCCTGGATGCTGCAATACTGGGATCTAATTGTCTAATTGAACCAGCTGCTGCATTACGAGGGTTAGCAAAAGCTTCTTTTCCTTCATCTAATCGTCTTTCATTAAGTTTTTCAAAATCTTCTTTTTTTATAAATACTTCTCCACGAATTTCCAGATCAACCTCTTCCTTAAGTTTAAGAGGTATAGAACCAATTGTCTTTAAATTTTTAGTTACATCTTCACCAATTCTGCCATTTCCCCTTGTAGCCCCTAAAGCCAAAGTCCCATTTTCATAACTTATAATAGCAGAAAGTCCATCAATTTTGTGTTCTACAATAAAATCGATATCATCTTTTTCAATACTAGCTTTTCTATAAATACGATTAGCAAAATCACGCAAATCTTGATCATTAAATGCATTTCCAAGACTTAACATTTCACTTTGATGTTCAACTTTTTTAAATTCATCTAACGCTTTTCCTCCAACTCTTTGAGTAGGGGAATCATGACTTTTGAATTCTGGATATTTTTCTTCAAGTTTTTTTAATTCAGTCATCATTTCATCATATTCAGCATCTGATATTTCCGGATCATCTAATACATAATATTTATGTTCATGGTATCTTAATTCAGCTCTAAGTTCTTCTATTTTATTTTTTGCTTTTTCTTTTTTCATAAAAACACCCACCTCAAAATACTTAAACTAATTGTATTGGAGCATATTTGGCCAGTAATCTTTTTTTCTTTCCATCTTTAAATTTAATTGTTAATTCAATTCTACCTTCATCATCAAAAACTTCAGTAATTTCTCCGATGCCAAACTTAGGATGAACTATTTCTTTACCAACTTTATATTTATTATTAGAACTTCTACTTCTATCAATTACATTTTTTTCTTTCTTTTTCTCATCACTGAAATTAATATCAATTACATCATTATCATTAATCATCTTATTTCCATTAGCATATTTAATAAATTTTTCCGGAATTTCATCCAAAAACTGAGAAGGTGGATTCATTTCTATATCTCCAAATCTTCTTCTCCTTTTTGCTCTAAGTAAATGCAATTTATCCTGAGCCCTGGTTATACCTACATAACAAAGACGCCTTTCTTCTTCAAGGTCTTCGTTTTCAGCCATTGAATTAGAATGAGGAAAGATACCCTCTTCCATTCCTGCTAAAAAGACCACTGGAAATTCAAGACCTTTGGCAGAATGAAGAGTCATTAATGTAACTAAATGATTCTCCTCTTCCATATTATCTATATCTGATAATAAAGAAACCTCCTCTAAGAATCCACCTAAAGTCGGATCATCATTTTTGCGAAGATAATCTTCAATAACTGAGAAAAGTTCTTTTATATTTTCCATTCTTTCCTCTGCTTTATCAAATTTATCATTTTCTAATGCCTTTTTATAACCACTTTTTAAAAAAATATTTCTGGCTAATTCACTTAAAGCTGTTTCTTCAATGTCTTTTCTTAATTCTTCCATCATCGAAAAGAAATTTTTAATTCTTTTTTCATAAGCACCTGTTAAATTTTCTATTTGATCAGCCTGAAGTCCGGCATCATAAAGGCTTATATTATAGTATTCAGCATAATCCTGTACCTTTCCTAAAGTACCGGCTCCTATACCTCTTTTAGGTTTATTAATTATTCTCATTAAATTAATATCATCATCAGGGTTATATAAAACCCTTAAATAACCTAAAATATCCTTTATTTCCATTCTATCGTAAAATTTTAGACCACCAATAATCTGATATGGTATCCCAAATTTCATAAACATTTCTTCAAAAGCACGTGATTGAGCATTAGTTCTATATAATACAGCAAGATCTGAATATTCATACTCACTCTTCACTAAATTTTTAATTTCTTTAGCAACATAACCTGCCTCATCTTTTTCACTACTTGCTTCATAATAGGTTATTTTTTCACCTGTACCTCTTTGAGTCCACAGGTCTTTTTCTTTTCTAAACTCATTATTTTTTATTACATGTTGAGCAGCTTTTAAAATAGTTTCTTTTGAACGATAATTTTGCTCAAGTCTAATTATTTCTGCATCTGAATAATCATTTTCAAAATTTAATATATTCCTTATATCCGCACCTCTAAAACCATATATACCCTGATCCGGATCTCCAACTACACAAAGATTACGATACTTATCTGCTAAAATCTGGACAAGCTGATATTGAGCATAGTTTACATCCTGGTATTCATCTACCAATATATATTGAAACTTTTCCTGATAAAATTCAAGAACCTGAGGATAATCTCTAAAAAGTTCAACAGTCTTCATTATCAAATCATCAAAATCAAAAGCATTATTATCTTTTAATTTTTGTTGATAAATAGGATAAATTTTTGCAACTATTTCTGAAAAATAACCAGCTACTTCATTTCCATATTCTTCTGGAGTAAGTAATTCATTTTTAGCCTGACTGATTTCATGCAAAACAGCTCCAGGTTTAGTTTTTTTACTATCTATATTAAGTTCTTTTAAAATTTCTTTTATTAATTTTTTCTGATCGTTTTGATCAAAAATTACAAAATTGCGTTTATATCCTAATTTCTCAACTTCCCTTACAAGAATTCTGACACATAAAGAGTGGAAAGTACTAATCCAGGGTTCATCTGGTAGACCATTTAATAAACTGCTAATTCTTTCTTTCATTTCTTCTGCAGCTTTATTTGTAAAAGTAACAGCAAGAATATTCTGAGGAAATATTTTATATTTTGCTATTAAATAAGCAACCCTTCTAGTTAAAACTCTGGTTTTGCCACTACCTGCTCCAGCTAAAACTAACATAGGGCCTTCTAGATGTTTTACTGCTCTTTTTTGTTCTTTATTTAGATCTTCAATAATTTCCTTAGCTTTCAAAATATCACTCCTAAAAATAGTAAATAAAATTTATGAATATTATATATAATAGCATTTAATTAATTTCATCAGGCAATTGACTTTCACCAAGTGGATTTGAGAAATATATAAGATGACTTTCACATTCACAATCACTTGAACCAAATCCTGAAACAATTATTTGTCCGCCTAATTCTTCTTTTAAATAAGATGCAATTTTACATTCTCCTTTTTTATCTGCCTTCCATGTATAATGATTTTTAACATACCCTTCTGCTAAAAGATGATCAACATGCCAGTGAGCAGTTTTACTTACAGTATAATGTCTTTCAATACGAGCTTTTAGATTTTTTTGAGCTGAACCAGCATAGTAATAATACCCAGGAGGAAATGAGAAAATTCCTAAGGCACCCACTTCTATTTTTTTAGGTTTATGTAAAAATATTTCTAATAAATATACTCCTGAATCATATTCTAAATCAATATCTATTTCTTTTTTCATTTTTTATTTAACCCTCCTTTTACACACGTTTATTATTTCTATAAAATCAAGGCTATTTCCTGCAATGAATTATTTAGCTTCAATATTTTGAAAACAATAACCTTTTCTTTTTACAATGTTTTTTCTTTTAATTTCTACTTTTTTTGAAAAAATAGGTCCATCAAGGACTACAGTATGAAATTCACCATTTTCACCACAAACATCAACATCTTTTTTCTCTAATTTATCCATTAAATCAAGAGTTAATTTTTTTCCTAAAAAACTCTCAGATAACTTATCTTCTTTTACTACAATAATTTCTGCCTCAAAACCTAATTTTATAAAATTTTGCATAACTTCTCTTCTTCCCATTTTCCAGAGTGGTAATTTAGCTTTTAAATTTTTTTCAGAACATACTCTCTCAACCCATTCTCTATGTTCTTCCAGGTCAATATCTCCAAAAACTCCTGTACTTATTTCTTCTTTTTTTAATTTTTCCAGTAGTTTTTTGAAATTATCTTCATAATTATCCCAGCTTGTATTTGCTGTTATTAAGGGAATAGAAAGTGCTTCTGCCTGTTTGTGTAATAAATCTATAGATAAACCATGA
>JBNJDK010000089.1:0-7692 GCA_051744805.1 Bacillota bacterium | reverse complement strand
AGAAGTGGCTTTAATTAATGAAGTAAGGGGTTCAGAACTTGAAATTTTAAAAGCAGGTGGTAATTATAATACATATTTATCAGAAAACGAGAAATTTAATTTGTATAATGTTTATTGTGAAAAAGTAGTTAAAAATCAAAAAATAGTAGAAATTCCCAATGCTACTAAAGCAAAAAGATGGAAAGGATATCCCCTTTTGGAAAAGGGATTGATTTCTTATTTAGGTTATCCTATTCTTAGTTCTGAAGGAAAGGTTTTAGGAACAATATGTGTTGAAGATACTAAAGAGAGATATTTTGATAAAACAGAAAAAGAATTACTTTTTGAATTTAAAAAAATTATTGAAAATCAGATCAATCAATCAAAATTAACTCAAAAATTGGAAGATATTTTAGATAAAGGACAAAAACTTCATCATCAATTTTTACCTTCACATTTACCGGAAATAGATAATCTTTCTTTTGGTACTTATTATAAAGAAGCAGGAAAATTAGGAGGGGATTTTTATGATGTAATTGATTATGGGGATAAATTATTATTTTATGTATCAGATGTTAGTGGTCATGATTTAACTGGTTCTATGCTCAATATATTTTTAAAAGAAAATTTATATAATTATCTTCATTCAAATTTGTCATCTGATTATAATAAGAAAAATAAATTATCTACTTCAAATATAATGAATTATTTGAGTAAACGGTTTAAAAATCAGGATTTTCCTGTTGATTATTTTATTTCATTAGTTATAGGAATAATAGATAAAGAAAGTTTTAAAATTACAATTAACAATGGAGGTTTTCAATTTCTTCCTTTTGTTACAAAAGAGAATGGAGATATTTTTACACTTTTTTGCAAAGGTATGCCGATTACAGGATTGAAAAATAATAATATTAAATATAATGAAATTACTTATTATTTAAAGCCAAAAGAAACTCTTCATATACATACAGATGGTGTTTTTGAACAAAAAAATACTAAAGGGCAATTTTATAAAGATACTGAAGTATGGAAATTATTTTCTAATAATTCTTATTTAAAACCTGAAAAAATTGTTGAAAAGTTATATAAAGATTTTTTTAAATTTAAAAAAGGAATACCACAACAGGATGATGTAACTTCCTTTTTAATTCAGCGAGATAGTGATGATTAAATTAATTTATAATAAATTGAGAGGTGATAATTTGAATTTATCAATTGTTTATCATAGTGAGAGTGGAAATACTAAAAAAGTTGCAGAGATTATAAAAACAGGAGTAGAAAATGTTGAAGGATTTAATGTAAAAACTATGCATATTGATGAGACTGATGTCGAATATATTAATTCTTCTAAAGCAGTTATTTTTGGAACACCTACTTATACTGGTGATTTATCACATCAAATGAAAAATTGGTTTGGTAATTATCCATCTGAGATTGATTTTTCGGGAAAATTAGGTGCTGTTTTTGCTACTCAAAAGTATGTTGGGGGAGGAGCAGATGTAGCTTTAAAAACAATGATTGGACACTTATTAGTAAAAGGTATGGTTGTTTATTCAGCAGGTGCAGGAGAAGGTAAACCATTTACTCATTTTGGAGCTGTTTGTATTCAGTCTGGAAATGAGGAACAAAAAGAAAGGGCCGAAATATTTGGTAAAAGAATTGCTAAAAAAACTTTAGAACTTTTTTTATAGGAGAAAGGGTGATTAAATTGTTTAATAACAAGAAATTTAAAAAGTTAAATTTAATTATGGCAGGTATTCATTTATTACAGGCAATTTTAATGGTCTGGCTTAGTACGGATTTTGTAATAACTATTACCAGTTCTTATATGATGGGGCCGCCAGGAACTACTAATAGAGGTATGGAATCTCTCTTTGACGTTAGATTGGGTTTGTTAGTTGCTCTATTTATGTTAATTTCTTCTATAGCCCATTTTTCAATATCTACTTTTGGATTTGATTTTTATATTAAAAATTTGAAAAAAAATATTAATCAATCACGCTGGATTGAATATTCTTTTAGTAGCTCGTTAATGATAATAATAATTGCTATGTTAGTTGGAATTACTGATCTTGGAACTCTCATAACTTTATTTATTGTTAATGCTTCAATGATATTTTTTGGTTGGGTTATGGAAGCTTATAATCAAAAAACTAATAAAACTGTATGGTTTCCATTTATTTTCGGGTGTATTGCCGGGGCTGCTCCCTGGATAACAATTTTTATTAGGTTAATAACTGCAACACAAAATTCTCCAGTAGGTGTACCAGGATTTGTTATTGGTATTTTTGTTTCTCTATTTATTTTCTTTAACATTTTTGCAGTTAATCAATTTTTACAATATAAAAAAATTGGTCCCTGGGAAAAATATCTTTTTGGAGAAAAAATGTATATATATTTAAGCTTAATAGCAAAATCTGCTTTAGCCTGGCAGGTTTTTTCCGGTACTTTAATGTAATAAAAATGGTCATAAGAAGATAGAAAATAATTTGATAATAAATATAAAATTACTAAGAGGTGAAAGAAATGAAAAAATTAAGAATAGCTTTACTACAAATGAAAGTTATAGATGATAAAAATAAAAATTTAGCTAAAGCTGAAAATTATATTAAAAAAGCAGTAGAAAAAGAAGCTGAACTGGTTATGTTACCAGAAATGTTTAATTGTCCCTATCAAAATGAAAAATTTCCTGAATATGCAGAAAAAGTTGGTGGTAAAACCTGGAGATTTTTATCTGAATTGGCAAAAGAGAAAGAAATATACCTTGTAGGAGGATCTATTCCTGAAAAAGATGATAAAAATAATATCTATAATACTTCATATGTGTTTAATAAAAATGGTGAACAAATAGCCAAACATCGAAAGATCCACTTATTTGATATAGATATTGAAAATGGTCAGACTTTTAAAGAATCAGCTACTTTATCCGCTGGAGATTCTATCACCACTTTTGATACTCCTTATGGCAAAATGGGAGTGGTAATTTGCTATGATTTAAGATTTCCTGAATTATCAGCTTTTCTAAGTAAAAAAGGAGTTAACTTTATTTTAGTTCCAGGAGCTTTTAATATGACAACTGGGCCTGCCCACTGGGAATTGCTTTTTAGAAGTAGAGCTTTAGATAATCAGGTTTACACTATTGGGGCAGCACCTGCCAGAGATGAAAGCCAAAATTATGTTTCATATGGAAATTCAATTATTGTTTCTCCCTGGGGTAAGGTTTTAAAGAGACTAGATGGAGAAGAAGATATTTTAATAGCTAATTTGGATATAGATTATCTTGATAAAATCAGACAGGAATTACCTTTATTAAAACATAAACGATATGATATTTATTAAGAGGAAATTTATAATTTTTCTTGAAATAATTATATAGATATGATTAACAATATTTACACATTCTTATAAGGAGGGGTAAATTTTGAAAAGAATTAGAAAAGGTTTATTAGTTTTGGCAGTTGTTATGATGGCAGTGACTATTTCTGTAACTGCTGTAGCAGCAGGTCATAAAACTGTTGAGGGAAATGTTGATGAAGTCCAGAAATATGGTAATTTGACAATGGATATTAATCCTTCAGAATTTTATGATGCTGGTTTTGAATTAGGAGATATGCTAAAAGTTACTGTAGGTGATAAAGGAATAGAAATGCCTTTTGTTACTGATTATAGTGATGTAGATACTAACAATTTATTGGTGAGACATGATAAAGATGCTGACATAATAGTTGTAGCAATTAATATGGGAGATTTTGCAAAAGAATATGATGTGGAAGCTGGAGATAAACTAACTTTCACAATGAAAGAAAAAGAAGGTTATTTATCAGGTTATCTCCTTCACCAACTAGATAGAACAAATAAGAGATCTGATTACACTTTAGATTCTGTTTATGCAAACTTTAGAAGTATAGCAACTACAGGTATTAATCCTGGAGTTGTTTATAGAGGCAGTAGTCCCATTAATAATGAACTAAATAGGGCTAAATATGCAGATGAATTATCAGAAGCTGTTGGAATAGAAACAGTAATTAATTTATCTGATTCAAAAGAAAAAGCTGAAGAATATATGGCTGAACAGGGAAAAACAGCAGATTATTATAGATCTCTTTATGAAGATGATAAAGTAATTACTCTTGATATGGGAGTAGATGTAACTGGAGAGCATTTTGGAAAGAAATTAGCAGAAGGACTAAGATTTATGATTGAAAATGAAGGGCCTTATTTACTTCACTGTACAGAAGGTAAAGATAGAGCTGGATTTACAGCAGCTTTACTTGAAGCTCTTATGGGAGCTTCTGTAGACGAGATTAAAGATGACTATATGAAGAGTTTTGAAAATTACTATAAAATAGAAGAAGGTAGTGAAAAATATAAGGCTATAGTTGAAAGTAATATTATGATTTCTTTAACTACTGTACTTGCAAATAGAGATAAAGGAGCAGATATTTCTGATGTTGATTTGCAAACAGCAGCTGAAAGTTATCTTTTAGATATTGGTTTAGATTGGAAAGAAATAACCAGACTAAAAGCTAGATTAGCTGCGCAACCTTATTATGAAGAACCAAACACAACTGCAACTGTGGAAGAAATAGAACAGTATGGTCATGCTTCTACTGATTTACTTATTGAAGACTTTTATGATATGGGATTTGAACATGGTGATATGGTAACAGCAATATTTGATAATGGCTTTGTAGTAGAAGCACCATTTTTGGATGGATATTATGTTGATAAAGGAGACCCATTAATTAGAGCTTATCCTGATCATGAAAAAATTGCAGTGGCTATAAATTACGGTGAAATTAATAAAGTAGCTGAAGTAAGTAAAGGTAATGAAGTTACTCTAATGATGTCTGAACCAGATGAATATAAATCACAATATGAGATAAGAAAATTAGAAAGAACTAATAAACGTGAAGATTATGATTCAGATAAAGAATTTGCTAACTTTAGAAATCTTGATATTGGTAAGATAGCAGAAGGTGTTGTTTATAGAAGTTCAAGTCCAATTAACAATGATCTTGGGCGAGCAGCATATGCAGATGATCTCATTGAAGAAGCTGGAGTAAAAAGTGTAGTAAATATGGCTGATTCTAAAGAAGAAGCAGAGGAATATATTAATTCTGAAGATTTTGATTCACCTTATTATGCTAATCTTTATGACAATGGAAATGTTTTAACACTTGACATGAAGATAGCTTTTGAAACAGAAGAATTTAGAAAAAATATTATAAAAGGACTGGAATATATGATTGATAATGAAGCACCTTATTTAATCCACTGTAATGAAGGTAAAGATAGAGCTGGATTTATGGGTGTCTTATTAGGTGCTTTAATGGATGCAGAAAAAGAAGTTATAGTAGAAGATTATATGCAGAGTTATGTTAACTATTATGGTGTTGAAAAAGGAACAGAAAAATATGAAATTATAGCAAAAGATGTTACTGAGATGCTAAAAGTAATGACTGGTGGTGAAGATCCAGGAAATGCTGACTTATCTGAAGCAGCTGAAAATTATCTTATGAATGGTGGAATGACAAAAGAACAGATTAATTCACTTAAAAATAAATTAACTACTGGGTCAATGGAAAAAGCTAGCTAAAAATTAACTATTTTGAATTCTTAAACCGCACTGAACTTTTATCAGTTTGGTGCGGTTTTTCTTATAATTTAAAATTAATAATCTGATAGGAGTTGAAAGAGGTGGAGGATAAAAAATCAAAAAAAGACTTATCAGAAATGAGTTTAGAGGAATTGTGGGAACTTTTTCCGATAATATTAAAAGAACATAATCCTGAATATAAAAAATGGTATTTAGAAGAAAAAGAAAAGTTAATAAAAGTCCTTGATGATGATAAAATTGTTAGAATAAATCATATAGGAAGTACTGCTATTAAAGGACTTATAGCTAAACCTACTGTTGATATATTATTAGAAATAAAAAAAGATTATAACCTTAAAAAACTTAAAGATATTTTAAAAAAGGAAAATTGGATATTAATGCATGAAAATGATATAGAAGATCTTAATTTAGTTTTTAATAAAGGTTATACACCTGAAGGTTTTGCTGAAAAAGTCTTTCATTTACATGTAAGGTATCCAGGAGATTATGATGAAATATATTTTAGAGATTATTTAATAAAGCATGATAAAGTAGCTAAAGAATATGAAAAATTAAAAAAAGAGTTAGAAAAAAAATATAAAAATAATCGAGATGCTTATACAGAGGCAAAAAGTGTTTTTATAAAAAAATGGACTAAAAAAGCAAGAGAAGAGTTTGATAATAAATACAAATAATTTTTGCTATATTTTCTGCCCCATAATTTGAGAGAGGAGAATTGCTTATGAAAGTTTTACTTACTGGGGCTTTTGGTAATGTAGGTTTTAGTGTTCTGGAAGAATTAATTAAAAAAGAATATAATATAACTATCTTGGATCAAAAAAATAGCAGGAATCTTATTAGAGCCAAAAAATATAAAAACAAAGTTGAAATCATTTGGGGAGATTTAAAAAATGAAAATGATATTAAAAAGGTAGTTAGAGATCAAGATATAATAATTCATACTGGAGCTGTAATCCCACCATTAGCTGATAAAAAGCCCGATTTAGCTTATAAAGTTAATGTTGAAGGTACTTTTAATATTATTTCTGAAGCGGAGAAACAAAATCACCCCCCTAAAATAATTTATACTTCCTCAATTGCTATTTATGGGGATAGAAGAAAAAATCCAGTTATTAAATCCAATGATTCCCCTAATCCTAATTTTGATGATAGTTATGCAAAACAAAAGCTTGAATGTGAAAAAATAATAAAAAATTCCAATCTTGATTGGGTTATATTAAGACTTTCCTATATAGTTGATCCTAATAATATTAAAATGAATACAATTATGTTCGAGATGCCTTTAAATACCTGTATTGAAATCTGTCATACTAAAGATGCTGGTATAGCTTTGGCCAATGCAGTTGATGAGCCAAAAGTATGGGGGAAAGTTATGAATATTGCAGGTGGGAAAGAATGTAGAATTGTATATAAAGATTATCTGGAAAAAATGATGGATATTTATGGACTGGGAAAAGATTTTTTGACCGAAGAATTGTTCAGTAATGATAATTATCATTGTGGGTTTATGGAAACAGAAATAAGCCAAAAATTACTATTTTATCAAAATCATACATTAAATGATATTTATAAAGAAGTTGAAAAAAACTTAAAATATAAGAGGATATTTATGAAATTTTTAAAACCAATTATTAAATTATATTTTAAAAATAAATCTCCATATTATTTATAATTAATAAATAAAAAAGAAGGTGAGATTAGATGAATAATAAAAAACTTTATGATACAATTTATAAGAGAAAATCAGTTAGAAATTATAAAAAAGAAAAATTAAGTGCAACTGAGCTCAATAAAATTAAAGAATTTTTAAATAAGGCAAAAGTCTTAGATGAAGCTATAAACTTTGAAGCTAAAATTGTTAATTCAGATGATGTTAAAAGTTTAATTTCAATCAAATCACCTCATTATTTACAATTTTTCTCTGAAGAAAAAGGAGATTTTCTTCTAAATGCCGGTTTTATTTTACAGCAGTTAGATTTATTTATTGCAGCAAATGACCTTGGTGCCTGCTGGTTTGGATTGGCTAAACCTAAAAAAGAAATAATTGCAGAATCCAATTATGAATATGTGATAACTCTTGTTTTTGGAAAAGC
>JBNJDK010000088.1:0-7773 GCA_051744805.1 Bacillota bacterium | reverse complement strand
AATATACTGGAGGGTGCGATTGGTTTAAACCTAGAGACGCAGTCAGTAATATTATGAAGAAAAGGATCAGCTGAGCTTTAATATTTTAGGAGTAGAACTGATAAGTCGTGAGGAGAGTAAGGTGATAATAATACGCACTTACTATACACTAAAGGACAAAATTCTTGATAAGATGAATATGCACCGTGCAGCTCAACAGGTTATTTCAAACAAAGGTAGTGCTGGAGTTGATGGCAGAAGCATAGAAGAGTTTCAAGCAAATTACAAAACTAAGATGAAAGAATTAAGACGTCAACTCAAAGAAGAAAGATATCAAGTAAAACCAGTACTGAGAGTTTTCATTCCGAAAGGGGATGGAAGGAAAAGACCGCTTGGGATCCCAACGGTTAAGGACAGAATAGCTCAAAGTACAGTTAAAAGAATAATGGAGCCTATCTTTGAGAAGATATTTATGGAATGTTCATTTGGATTTAGACCAAACAAATCAGCACATGAGGCAATAGATAAGATAGAGAAATATAAAGAGCAGGGATATAAATGGGTGGTTGATGCTGATATCAAAGGATACTTTGATAATATAGATCAAAACCTTTTGTTGGACTTCATAACTCAGCGGATTAATGACGGCTGGGTTTTAAGAATGATTAAGTCGTGGCTGACAGCTGGTGTCATGACTGATGAAGGAATTAAAAAGACAATTAGAGGGACACCTCAGGGAGGAACAATTTCCCCGCTGCTTGCGAATATATACCTACACCAATTTGATAAGATAATGGTTAAAAGAGGATATAAACTAGTGAGATATGCAGATGATTTTGTTGTATTGTCAAAATCCAAAAAGAAGGCAAACAGAGCACTGGAGGTAATCAAAGAGATAGTTGAAGATAAATTAAATTTAACATTACATCCAGAGAAAACGGTGGTAACGAACTTTGGGGAAGGATTTACCTTTCTAGGTTATGAATTTAAATACTGGCGATACAAAAGACCCAGCGAAAAGGCTTTGAAGAGATTCAAAGATAAAGTTAGGGAGGTTACCAGAAGACAACAGCCTTGGAAAGTAGAGAGAATAATTACCAAACTGAATCCAGTAATCAGAGGCTGGGGGAATTACTTTTCTAAAGGTGATATCAAGAAATTATATGAGAGATTAGATGGCTGGATTAGGATGCGAATACGTGCTTTTATGGAATCAAAGAAAGCACATCTAAATCAAAATAAAAGAATCCCTAATGCCCTGTTGAGGCAGAAGGGATTAAAATCACTACTTACAATATTGTCCTTGCAGGAATAAAATTTACATCTGTAGCAATACAGAGATGATAACTTATTCCCTGTAAAGGGGCAACAGTAACGGTAAGCTATGTACGGGAGAACCGTACGTGCAGTTTGACGAGGGGTCCCAGCTTAAAGGCTGTTCCTACTCTATTCTCTGTTAGAATTATAATTCCTAAAATTTAGGAAATGGCGAAAATATTTTACCACATTTTTTACAAGAATTTTTTTAATGGGAATTTAATTATTCTAATACTTGTCTTTTTTAGTTCTTTGTACACTTTTCCAACCCTGGCATATAAATCATGTTGAGAGCTACAACAGGGGCATCTCCAAAGTGTTGTCCGGTTCTGGTGTTTCCTAGTTATAAAAGTAATAGATATTTCTGATGTTCAATTATGATTTAGTAGATAAGAAATTTTGATATTTCATTCCCGTTCTTTGTAATAGATAATAATTAGTTATTGAGATCTTTAAATGGGGTTTGATACACTTACAGATAAGTGAAATATCATTTTTTTCATAGATATAGGTATCACTTCCTTTGGCTAGGATTGATGTTATATATGTCTTTTTCTTTATAAGTTGCAATATTTTCTTCTTAATGTCAACTTTTCTTTATACTACCAAAAAAGCACAAGTGTTATGTAAAAAAAGGAACTACAAGGAAAAATGGTAAGGAGAAAACAGTTATATATAGTAACATTAGTGAAATAATTCACTTAAATTTCAAATATGTTTTATATAACCTCTGATTAAGTTTGCAGTTAAGATAAATATGTTATAAAATAATACTAAATAATAAGACATCATATGACTATATGACTATTTTTCATATTTCAATTAAGATTACTATTTATAATAAATAATATTAGTTAAAGGAGAGGATAATTGATGATAAACATATTAAGGGTTAAACTTGATAAAAAAGAATATGAATATCAAGAATTACCTAAGAAATATTACACTGTGGGGGGTAGAGGTTTTATAGCAGGCATTATGAATGATGAAGTGCCTCCCGAATGTTATCCCTTGGGTTCTGAAAATAAAATGATAATATGTACTGGACCCACATCAGGACTAGGTATTTCTAGTGGGGGCCGCTTATCAATAGGTGCTAAAAGTCCTTTAACAGGAGGAATAAAAGAAAGCAATTCCGGTGGAATGGGAGCTGAATCTCTAGCTTCACTTGGATTAAGAGGTATAATACTAGAAGGGAAAATAAATGATGATAATTGGTATATTTTAAAAGTTGATGAAGATAAGGTGGAGTTTATTGAAGCTGAAGATTATCTAGGGTTTGGAAACTATGAGACAAAGGATAAACTAGCTGAAAAATATGATGATTATCATTTGATTTCTATCGGCCAATCTGGAGAATACAAATACCATAATGCAGGATTGTCTGTAACCGACCTATTTGGTAGAACAGGGAGAATGGCTGCTCGTGGTGGATTAGGTGCTGTTTTAGGTTCTAAAAAGATAAAAGGTATTTTGATAAGTTCAAATGGTGATTATAAGCATCCAGCACTGAAAAAAGTTGAGTTTAAAGAAGCCAGAAAGGAATACCATCAGTTAGTAGCGAACGCAGACAGAATTAGTGTACTGAGGGAATATGGAACTGCTTCTACAGTAATGGAGGTTCAAGAATTAGGGGCACTACCTACTCGTAACTTTTCGGAAGGACAATTTGAAGGAGCAGAAAACCTATCAGGTGAAAATATATATGACATTATTCAAGAAAGAGGAGGAGAGGGAGAAAACTTTGAACCCTGTATGAAAGGCTGTATTATTCAGTGTTCAAATGTTTATCCTGACGAGGATGGAAATGAATTAGTTGCTCCTCTAGAATATGAGACCCTTGGATTAATAGGTTCAAATTTAGGTTTATCCGATCCAGATGATGTAGCTCGAATAAATAGGATTTGCAATGATTATGGTTTGGATACAATTGAAACTGGTGGTGTGCTGGGAGTAATGGCAGAAGCTGGTTTGCTTGAATTCGGAGATGCTGAACGGTTTATTGAAGCTATAAAAGAAGTACCAGAAGATACATGGATTGGACGTATGATTGGAATGGGTACTGGAGTAACTGCTAAATTACTTAATGTTAAGAGAGCTCCAGTTGTAAAAAATCAGTGTATGTCTGCTTATGATCCCAGAGGTGTTAAGGGAACAGGAGTTACATATGCTACCTCCCCGATGGGTGCAGACCATACTGCAGGTTTAACTGTATTTATGCCAATAAATCATCATGATAAAAAGGATCAGATAGATGTATCTCGTAAAATGCAGGTTGGACGGGCAGCATATGATACTCTTGGATTATGTGTGTTCTTAATGGCTGCTACTGCACCTCATCCAGAAGTTATTGTAAAATTGATTAATAATATCTTTGATTTAGATGAAGATGAAGACTTTATCACTGAATTAGGTGAAAAAACAATAAAATGGGAAAAAGAATTTAATAAAAAAGCAGGATTTGATAAAAGTGATGATCGCATTCCTGAATATTTTAAGAAAGAAGCTCTACCTCCATTTGATCTCAAATGGGATTTTGAAGATGAAGAATTAGACAGCATATTTGAAGAGTTAGAATAATGTAATTGGAGGTTATTAAAAATGAAAAATTTTAGTTTTGATTTACCTACTGAAATAGAATTTGGTCTAGGTGTATATAAAGAATTACCTAAAGAACTAGAAGAAGGTAAACGTGTTTTAATTGTTTCAGATCCTGGATTAAAAAAAGTTGGGCTTTTAGATAAAATAATAAATGTAGTTAGTGATAATGGATTTGAAGTAGATGTTTATACAGAAATAACCCCCAATCCTGATGAAGAACTTGTTTCTGATCTAACTAGCTATATTAGTGAAAAAGGTAGTGAACAGATAGTTGTGCTTGGAGGGGGTAGTTCCATTGATGCTGCTAAAGTAGCTTCCTGTATGGCGGTTAATGATGGTCCATTAGAGGACTATCAGTGGAATAATCGTTCTTTTGAAAATTGTTCACTTCCCTTATTTGTATTTCCTACTACAGCAGGTACTGGAAGTGAAGTAACTGGAGTAGCTGTAATAACAAGTAGAAATACAAAAAAAGGAGTGGTGGATAAATATATATTTCCTGACAAGGCAATAGTCGATCCTGTTTTGATGAAATCGTTACCTCCATATTTAACTGCTATTACAGGTATGGATGCACTCACACATGCTATAGAAGCTTATTTAGGGCTTGGAGCAAATGCTTTTACGGACTCTCTTGCTGAACGAGCGATTAAACTAATAGCTGACTATTTACCTAGAGCATATGCAAATGGTGAGGACGAAGAAGCGCGGTACAATATGGCAGTTGCTAGTACTTTGGCTGGGATTGCAATGGATCAGGCGGGTCTAGGGATTGTGCATTCTTTAGCAAGTCCGGTCTGTGCTAATCTTCATCTTTCTCATGGATTGGCTAATTCCTTTCTTTTACCTTATGGAATGGAGTTTAACTTAATTGCTCGTAAGGAAAAGATGAGTAATATTGCTGAATTAATGGGTGTTAAAGTTGCAGACCTCTCTAAAGAAGAATCTGCATATTTGGCAGTCAGAAAGGTTGAAGAACTGCAAAGTGAACTGGAATTAAAGGATAAAATTGCGGAAGAAACTAATGTAAAACCTGATTTAGATAAATATGCAGAAAATGCTGCTAATATGTTTTTAATAAATAATAACCCACGTAAAGCATCAATAGATGAATGTCGAAATATATTTAAAAATATTTTTTATAGTGAAAAATAGTGTTGGACTGAGTTATTAGAAAGGGGGATTATATTGTCCTCAATTAAGAAATCAAGTTTATCAACCCTTACTAAAAAAGAAATATTAGAAATGATAGAAAACAATGAGTTTGAGAATAATAAACTACCACCAGAAAGCAAATTGACAAAAGAATTAGGTGTAAGCCTTTCTACTCTACGAGAAGCTCTTTTAATGCTAAAAAAAGAAGGGGTTATAGATAAAGTACATGGAATAGGAAGCTTTGTACATCAAAGTGCTCTTGAAGCAGAGATGAGAATTGATTTGATTTCTGATTTGAATTATTTGATAGGAGATGGTGGATATGAAGCTCGTATGGAGCAGAAGGATAGCTGGGTTACAGAAGTGAATGAGATAGAAAAAGAAGAAATGAATCTACAAGATGGAGAAGAAATATTCAATTTTGAAAGAATATTTTATGGAGATGATGTTCCTGCTGTCTGGGTTTGGAATAAAATACCTACAAAATATTTAAATAAAATTCCAAATAAAAAAGATTTAGAAAACCCTATTTACCAAATTTTTTGGAATCTATGCCAGGAAAAAATTTCTCAGTCAATATTTGAATTTATCCCCATAAAAGCTAAACAAAAAGAAAAAGAAATTTTTCAAATTAAAAAAGGCACTCCGATGATTTCATGGAAAGAAATATTCTATAATTTAAAGGATGATCCGATCAGCCATAATCTTCTGGTATTTAATCCCGAGTTGATCAAACTAAAAATGTTAAGGAAGTGGTAAAAATGAGAAAGGAGTATCCTTATATAATTGGAATAACGGGTGCAAGTGGTTCTATCTATGGGTTAAAACTAATAGAACAGATGTTAATTAAAGAACAAAATATAATTCTTACAGTGACTAATGCTGGTAAAATAGTTTTAGAAAAGGAACTAAATATTAATTTGTTTAAAAATGAAAAAATAGCGATTGAAGGATATTTAATTAAATCACCTCAAATTTCAAAAAAAATGGTTGAAAATAGTTTGCAATACATACCAGTAGATAAAATAGATGGAGTAATAGCTAGCGGTTCTTTTAGGACTAAAGGGATGGCTATTGTTCCATGTTCTATGTCGACACTTTCAGGTATTTCGAATGGAAGATCTTCAAATTTGATAGAAAGAGCTGCTGATGTGGTATTAAAAGAGGGGTTACCCTTACTATTATCTCCTCGGGAAATGCCATTAAATTCTATACATTTAGAAAATATGCTTAAATTGAGTAAAATGGATGTTATAATTTCTCCACCCATGCCTGGATTTTATCATCAACCCCAAACCATAGATGACCTGGTTAATTTTGTGGTTGGTAAAATATTAGATAGATTAAACCTCGAAAATAACTTATATAAGCGCTGGGAGGGCTAAAGATGACAGAAATAAGAGATTTCAGAGATTTTTTAAAATTATTAAAAATGAACAATGAATTAGTTGAAATTGATAAAGAAGTTGATATCATTCATGAAATTGGAAGTATTATAGCTACTCTAGAAAAAAAAGAAAGAGAAGCTGTACTTTTTAGAAATATAAAAGGACATGAAATCCCAGTGGCTGGCGGTGTTCTTGCCAGTCAAAATAGAATAGCACTTGCACTTGATAGTAAACCATCTTTAATATCAGAGAAGATGGAAAAAGCATTAAATAATCCTATTAAACCTAAAGAGGTTTTAGAAGCTCCCGTAAAAGAAAATATTATTACTGGAAATGATATAAATTTAGAAAAGTTTCCCATACCTACACATGCACCTAAAGATGGTGGACCTTTTATAACCGCAGGTATAACAATAGGTGGAGATATAGAAAATGGGCGTCAGAATTTATCCTTTCAAAGGATGCATGTTAAAGGCAAAGATAAAACGGGTATTATGATTAATGAGTGGCGTCATTTGCGTAATTTTCTGGATGTGGCAGAAGCTAAAGGAGAACCTCTACCAATAGCTGTTGCAATTGGAGTAGATCCAACAATATCTATTGCAGCAGGATTGAGATATGATGGTGATGAAATGGAAATAGCATCTGCTTTGAGGGGGAAACCAATAGAAGTGGTGAAGGCCCATACTTCTAATTTATTAATTCCAGCTCGAGCAGAAATTGTAATAGAAGGAGAAATACCGCCAAATGTTAGAGAAGAAGAAGGCCCTTTAGCTGAGTTTACTGGACACTATGGAGTACTTTGGAAAAGTCCGGTGTTTAAAGTTAAAGCAATATGCCATAGAAATGATCCGATTTGGCAAACCTTAAACGGAGCTTCTTATGAACATATGAATCTGGGCAATGTATTACCACGCGAACCGTTATTAAAAAGACAAGTTTCATATGTGTCGGATAATGTCAAAGATGTTCATATACCACCTTATGGTTCAGGATTTTTGGCTGTAATTTCTATCGATAAACAAAACCCTGGGGAACCTAAAAATGTAGCTATGGCTGCCATGACAGCTTATGTAAATATTAAAAATGTTATAGTAGTAGATACAGATGTTGATATTTATGATTCTTCTGATATTATGTGGGCTTTTTCAAATCGGGTAGACCCTCGAGAAGATATTTTTTATATACCTAACTCCCAAGGTCATGAACTCGATCCTGCTAGTGATGAACGAGGTGTACAAACTAAAATGGGTATTGATGCGACTTTATGGAAAGAAAAGGATAATTTAGAAAAAGTGGTATACCCAGAGATTGATTTAGACAAATATATAAA
>JBNJDK010000087.1:0-7917 GCA_051744805.1 Bacillota bacterium | reverse complement strand
CAAAAGCCCACGGTTCCTGACTTCTGGTATAAATAGATGAATGATTTCTAAAAAAGGGCATAAAAGCACCTAATTGAGTCCATCTTGTAAGTAATTCACCATTACTATCTCCAGTAAATCCACCAATATCAGTACCTGAAAAACTCAAACCTGATAATCCCATATTCATTAACATCGGTACTGCCAATTTCAGATGATCCCAGATACTTCTATTATCACCGGTCCAGGTAGCTGCATATCTCTGAATTCCAGAAAATCCTGCTCTACTTAAAACAAATGGCCTTTCATTTTTATATTCTTTTATTCCTTTATAAGTTCCCATAGCTTCTAATAAAGCATATTGATTATGAAAACGTTTGTGTAAATCTGGATTACCATCATTTTTATGCATAACTTCAACATCCATAGTGTAAGTATCATTAAAAACTGCTGGCTCATTCATATCATTCCAGATTCCCTTTACTCCAGTATCTAATAAATCTTTATGAAGATCTGCCCACCAGTTTCTAACTTCTTTTTTTGTAAAATCAGGAAAAACAGATTCTTCCGGCCAGACATCACCAGTAAATAATTTACCATCAAGATAGCGGCAAAAATAATTATTTTTTATACCTTTTTTATATACTTCATAATCTGGATCTTTTTTTACTCCCGGGTCTATTATATTAACAACTTTAAAACCATTATCCTCTAAATCACTTATTAGTTTTTCAGGTTCTGGAAAACTATCTTCATCCCAGGTAAACACTCGATAATCATCCATATAATGAATATCTAGATGGATAACATCACAGGGTATTTCTTTTTCTCTAAATTTATTACTAAGTTCTTTTACTTCTTCTTCAGAACCATAACTATAACGAGATTGATGATAACCTAAAGACCATTTTGGAGGTAAATTAATTTTACCTGTAATATCTGTATATTTTCTTAATACATCTTTACTTTCAGGTCCATTAATAAAATAATAATCAAGTTTTCCACCCTGAGCCCCAAAACTATATTCTCCATTTTCATTAATTCTAAAATCAAAAAAACTTTTATAACTATTATCAAAATAGATTCCATAACTTTTTTTTGTATCATTTGCTAAATAAAATGGGATAGATATATATAAGGGGTCAGTTGATTCAATATGAGCCTCAAAAACATCAGTATTCCACATAGTATATTTTTTACCTTTTTTATTTAAAAACCCTGTTTTTTCTCCCAATCCATAAAAATATTCATCTTCATTAGTCATTTTATTTGTCCAGATTTCATCTTTATTCCACTTTATTGACTGTTCAGCATCTTTATGAATTAAATTTCCTTTTTTATCATAAAAAGCAAGAGAAAAAGAATTTTTAGCTATCTTGACATCTAATGATTTTGTTTTAGCAACAAGCTCTTCTTTCTTATTCAATATTTCATAATCTGTATAAGCCAAATTTTCATCTAAAACAGCATAAGTACTACTTAGATCTATTTTATTATTTTTTTCTTTTACAACTCTTACTATTCCATTTTTTATAAATTCCAGAACTATTTTAGTTCTTTCAAACTTAAGAATTAGATTATTTTCTTTCTTGTTGTAATCAATTAATTCTCCTGTTGAAAAATATCTTTTTTCTTCATTATATATACCACTATCCATAATTTCTGAACTATTAATAACTACCCTCTCCTTTTTAAATATAATATAATTTACTATTAATTTTATTTCTATATGAAAGCTAAAAAACCTTTAATTAATTTAATAAGGGTTTAAAATATCTGGATTTTTTAAGAAATTTATGATATTATTAGACAAATTTGAAGGGAGTGTTTTTTATGGATGAATTTCAAAAACCTGTTTTAGTTATTAGCCGCTGTCTTGGATTTGATAATTGCCGTTACAATGGACAAATGCTCCAGGACGATTTTGTAGAAACTATAAAAGATTATGTAAATATAATAACTGTCTGTCCTGAATCAGATATTGGACTTCCAACTCCACGTAATTCTTTACGCCTGATACAAAAAAACAAAGAAAACAAACTAAAAATATATCAACCTGAAAATGACACTGATTATACTGAAGAAATGACTGAATATATTAATGAATTTCTCACTAATTTAAACCAGGTTGCAGGTTTTATTTTAAAAAATAGATCTCCTACATGTGCAATTAATGATGCCAAAATTTATAATGCTAAAAATGGAGTCCCTTCTAATAAGGGAGCTGGTATTTTTACTAAAATAATAAATAAAAAGTTTCCTAATATGATTATGGAAGATGAAGGAAGACTTACTAATTTTAGAATAAGAGAAGATTTTTTGAGTAAAATATATATGAAAGCAGATTTTAATAATATAAAAGAATCTAATAGAATGGCAAAATTAATAAATTATCACAGTAGAAATAAATATTTATTACTTACTTTTAATGAAGAAGAAATGAGGAAACTAGGTAGGATTACTGCTAATCATGAACAAAAAGATACAGCTAAAGTTTTTGATTTATATGAAAAACATTTAAATAAAGCTCTGACTGGAGAAAGTAGTTTTACTAAAAATATTAATGTTTTAATGCATGGATTAGGTTATTTTAAAGATAAAGTTGAAAGTAAAGAAAAGAAATTTTTCCTTAAACAACTTGATAAATATAGGGGGAATAAAGTTCCACTCTCTGTTCCTCTCAATATAATGAAAAACTGGATTATAAAATATGATGTTGATTATCTAAAACAACAGAAATTTTTTGAACCCTATCCAGAAGAACTGACTTATCTAAAAGATTCTGCTAAAAATGAAAGAAATTAAACTAAAAAACCAACCTCAAAAAGAGGTTGGTTTTTATATGAAGAAAATATTTATTCAATTATTCATTTATAAATTATTCATTTAATGGTTCAGTAATATTTAAATATTCAAATTCCACTTCCCCTTCAACATTCTTGTAATCATCGATAATTTTAGGTGTAATAAAAATTACTAATTCTGTTTTACTTTGTTCTTCATTTGTTCTTTTGAATATCTGACCTAAAATAGGTATTTCTGATAAATAAGGAACTGCTGATTTACTTATTGTATCATCTTCTTGAATAAGTCCTCCTATAGCAAAAGTTTGACCATTTTTTAAATTAAGAGTAGTTGATACTTCTCTTGTTTGAATAGTAGGATAACCTTCATATTTGGTTTCACCCAAACTACTTACAGTTGGAGCTACTTCCAGGTTAATAATATCATCCTGACTTATCCAGGGAGTAAATTCTAAAGTAATACCTGCTTCTATATATTTTATCGATTCACTACCATCACTATTAGTTGTTTTAACAGGTATTCTATCACCTATAAGCAACTTACCATCTTTGCCATTAAGAGTTATTAGATGTGGATTAGCAAGAGTTTCAGAATTACTATTTCGTTTTAAATAATCAAGAATATCCGGCCACTGCATTTCCACTCCTTCTATAGTAGCACCATCCGCACTTTTAACAAATTTGACTCTAGGTAAATCAGGTGTATCACTGGATAGTGATTTTATTCCTAATTCTTCTACATCTGACTTTGATATTTCCTCAACTCTAACTTCAATCATAACCTGTCTTTGAGCTCTATCAATTTCATCTAAAAAATTACTTGCTTTTTTAACTGTTTCTTCTGGCCCTTTAATAATTAATTCTTTAAAATCAGGGTTGGTAGAAATAGTAAGTCCAGTAAAATTGTTTTCAATTATTTTTTGAGCATCAGCAATAGGTAAATAATCAACTATATTTCTTTTGGTAACAGTAATTTCAGTTACTTTTTCTTCTACATCTTCTTCTTTTTCTTCAGTTTCTAATTCTTCACTTTCATCTTTAACATTAAGTCTTTTAATAACTTCAAAAGCTTCTTCAATATTATTTTTTTCACCGGAAATTAATAATTTATCATTATTAGCACTTGGAATTAATGTTAATTCTGGAAACATTGCTTTAATACTATTTGATATCATATTATAATTTTCTGGATATATTTCAATAATCTCATAATCACTACTTACTTTTTTATCAAACTTTTGATCTATTTTATTAACAAAATCAATAGCAGTATCTACATCATCTTTTATTCCTTTAAGAACCAGTTGATTATTATTTGGTAATGGTGAAATAATCAAATCATCAAAAACACTATTTAAAACACTTATAATTTCTTCAGGTTTAATATTTTCCAGATTTATTATTTTCATTTCTTTAGAATCATATAATTCATTAATTCTCTCTGGTGAAGCTACAAAAATAGTGCTTTTATCTAGTTTATAACTTAAACCTTTAGCATTTGTTATTAATCTTAAAGCTTCATCAAAACCAACATTATCAAGAGAAATTGTAATATTTCCTGAAACAGAATCATCAAGTACTACATTTTTATCATAGACTTTAGCCACCGTTCTCAAAACATCCTGTACTTCTGCATTTTTGAAATTCATTTCATCTATCTGCATAGTTTCTGCAAAAACACTTGTTGTTAAAAATCCAATAATTAATAAAAATAAAATACTACTAATCCAATATTTCTTAGATATTTTATTCATACTACTCCCTCCCCATTCTCAAATAATAAATATAATTATCTTTACTTAAAGTAATTTTGTTTGAATCAACATTAATAATTTGATAACCATCCAACTTATCTCCTATTTCCATTATATGTGTCTCATTATTAAATTCTAATACAATTTTATATTTATTTCCTGCTAAGATTAAACCTTGCCAATAAAAGGAGGGCTCTATCCTTTTATCTTTAATCTTTATTACTTCTTTAACTTGTTTATCAGGAGCAGTAGTTGTTTCTTCTTTACTCTGAGTTTCTATTACTTTATTTTGAGTTTCACTGGTATCCTGTGAACTGCTGTCAGTAGTACTGGTTTGTGGAGCTCTATCTGTTCGATAATCATAAAATGGATTTTTTATCTCTTCATTTTCCTTTAAATCCTCATTATCTTCAGCACCATAAACTGTAAAGGGGACTAAAACAAAAATTATAAAGAGAAATAAGCAAATAAATGAAAAATATTTTTTTAACTTCCTGTTATGAATAAAGTTATTCATTTTCATTTTCATCTTCATCCCCCTCTTCTACTGGTTTTGGGAAAACCAGTGTAATATTACTACTTAATTCATCTTTAGCTGTATTTAAACTTAAAGATTCATAGCTAATATTAGGTTGAAATTTATCTATTTCATCAAAGAAATTAATTATTTCATAAAAACTTCCATTATGAGAAAAATTAAGTGCCACTTTTTCTTCATCTTCTGTTGGTCTAAAAGTTCTCATTTCTACATCTGTAACTTCAATTATATCATTAAAATATTTTAATAAATCTGTAGTAGTTACTTCAAACTCTTTTTTCTCTTCTTTTTCCTCTTCTTCATCAATACTGGCTATTTCTTCACTTAATTCAATATGTCTTGCCTCTACTTCATCAAAATCTGATATAGATCTTTCTATATTTTTAACAGTTATTCTCTTGTTTTCTAAAGTATTTTCTAATCTACTTAATTCTTCAGAAAGAGGAAGATAAAAATAAAAATAATAAACTGCCAGGAGTAATAATATTATCCCTATAAAGATAATAACTTTTTCTCTTAAAGATAAATTATCAAACATTTAATTTTCCCCCTCTCCTGAACTAACATTTTCTAAATCAAAATCTTCTAAATTAACATCATCTGAATTAATATCTGCTGTTATATCATAGCTGACATCTTCTCCATTTTGTAATTGATGTAATCTTATATTTACTATAAGTTTTGAAGCTAAAAGATTATCAAGGAACTCAGATATAATACGACTATCTTCTCCATATCCTTTTATAGAAAGTTTTTTGTCATTAATACTTAAGGAATTAATCATTACTTTATCTGGTATGATTTTTCCTAATTCTAAAAGTGTAATATTCCAATTTTGTTTTGTGAGAGAAGGAATCTTTTGATCCTGGTCTTCTTCCAATCTTGCTATTTCGTCTTCCATTTCACTTATTTCATCTTTTAAAGTTAAATATTCATCTCTTTTTTCTCTTAATACTTCCAATTCTTCATTAACAATTTCGATTTGTTCTTCATAATTATCTGCCCTATTATTCATAATAGTATATTGAATATACATACCGGCTACTAAAACTATAAAAATTATAAACATAATTAAATAATTTTTATTTAATGCTAATCCCTGTTTGCGTTCTTTGGCCAGATTAACTCTCATTATGCATCACCTCACTAACTCCCAACCCAACAACTATAGCATAAAACTCTTTATTACCTTTTTCAATTGCTGGATCAAAAGTAACATCTGAAAATGGATCAATTTTTTCACTCGTTAAATCTATTTCTTCCTCAAGAAGTTCATCCAGTCCTTTTAATTGAGAGCTACCACCAGTAACATATAAATTGTGAATACTCTTCCCTCGATTTTTAATACTGTAAAATTCTATCGATCTGGTTATTTCATCAATAATTTCTTTTGCAATACCTTCCAGATCATTTCCTGCTCCAAGAAGTGAAATATCTTCATCAAGTGGTTTTTCTTCAACTAATCTTGTTAAACCATTATCCCACTTATATTCTTCAGCTTCCTGGTATTCAAATTGCTGGGAATCCATAATATTTTTTGTGAAATCATAACCACCAGTATCAAGTGTTCTTGTTAAAAATATTTGATCTTTATTACAGAGAATAATTCTTGTACCCTGATGGCCAAAATCAACAATTGCTGTGGGTTCATCTAAATTACCCTGATAGGTTAATAGGGAAATCATAGCCATAGGTTGAATATTAATTACATCAGCTTTAATCCCCAGTTCCTTAAATGGAGCTTTATATTGTTTTATTATTTCATCATTAGCTGCAATTACTAAAACATTAATAGAATCTTCATTTTCAGAAGTTATCATATAATCAAAAGTGGTTTCTTCAACTGAAGTAGGTAAAACATCATCTAATTCCCATTTTAAAGCTTCAATTAACTCTTTTTCATCAAGTTTTGGCATTTCAAAGTTTCTGGTAATTAAGTGAGCAGTAGGAATAGTTGTTACAACTTTTTTAGGCTTTATTTTCATTTCATTTAATAATTCTTTTAATTCAGTAGCAACAATAGAATTGTCATTAATTTTACCATCTTTAATAATTCCAGGTGGTAATTTTCGAAAGCCTGCAGTTTCTACTTGAATATTACTGGTACTACCTGAGACAACCGCTGCCTTTATAGCACAGGAACCAATATCTATTACTGTATGTTTATTACTTCCAAATCCAAACATCATTTAAATCCCTCCTTCATATTATTTTTTATATTCCAGATCAAAATTAGATAAATATTTTGTTTGACCAACTTCTGTTGAATCAAAACTAAAATTATTTAATAACATTTTTATTTTGTATGGTTCTCTTTTATCAAACTCTAATGTTAATTCAAAAACATTTTCATTAATTATTTCAAACTCAATTTCTGTAAAAAATTCACCTGTAACTTTTCTTCCACCCTGATAAATAGCTTTATCAATTAATTCAATCTTGCTTTGGGTTCCAGTACAACTTAAATCACCTAAAGTATCTATACTAACACACATAGCATTTCTTAAATCATTATGGATAATACTTTCTACAAGACGAATATCACTCTGTCTATCTGCTCTATCAGATCCAAGACCAAAGTTTTCAAACCCTGATAAGAGTACGGATAAAACTACTGCCAGTAAAAGACCTGCTACAGCAATTACAACTAATAATTCTACTAAGGTAAACCCTTTATTTCTCATATTACCCCTTCTTTCTTACAAAAGAGGTATGAATAACGCTTCTTTCTCCATTTAAATAGAAAGTAATAACTTGAACTTGATATCCTATCACTTTTCCATCGTCACTAACTTCTTTAATACAATATCTGCTTATATTAGAATTTGTGGAATCTTTCAAA
>JBNJDK010000086.1:0-7969 GCA_051744805.1 Bacillota bacterium | reverse complement strand
TATAATTTTATTTGACAGAATTCATGACTTAAGTTATAATATAGTTAATCTTATAAAATCGAGGAGGAATTTTTTTAGTATGTCCATTGAGGTTGGAGCTACAGTTGAAGGTAAAGTTACAGGTATTACTAATTTTGGTGCTTTTGTTGAATTGCAAAATGGTGACACTGGATTAGTTCATATTTCAGAGGTTGCAAATACTTATGTCAAAGATATTTCTAACTACCTTAAAGAAGATGAAAAAGTTAAAGTAAAGGTTATTAATATTGATGATGATGGTAAAATTGGGTTATCTATCAAACAGTTAGAAGATCCATCTGATAGAATTGATCATGCCCCAAAGCAATCTTTTGAAGAGAAAATGGAAGATTTTTTGAAGCAGAGCAGTGAAAGACAACAAGATCTGAAAAATCGTGAAGCAAAGCGAAGTGGTAATGAATAATAAAAAAAACGATTTTTGTTCTAAAATATAGATAGTAGAAAAAGCAAAACATCCTCCTGTTTGGAGGATGTTTTTTTTTGTAATGAGAGGAGTATAAATCATGAAGGTTTCTGATAAAGAATATAAATTAATTAAAAAACAACTTGGTCGAGAACCTGATAATTTGTTAGGTATAGCTAAAAAATGCCCTTTTAATTATCCAGCAGTTTTATTAGTTAAACCTTATGAAAATTCTGTTGTATTTCCTACAACATATTGGTTAAGTTGTCCATATTTTGTTAAAGAAGTAAGTAAGATTGAAGATAAAGGTTTAATAAAGGATTTAACTATAAAATTAAAAAAGAATAAAGAATTTAGATCAAAATTAAAAAAAGCTCATGAAAATTATGCTAAGATAAGATTATCATATTTAGACCATGATCTAGCTGATTTACCTGAAGGGATTAGAGATGTATTAGTTAATTCAGGAGTAGGGGGAATTGTTGATAAAGAAGGTGTTAAATGTTTACATACTCATTTAGCTGATTATTTAGTAAATGGTTTGAATCCAGTGGGTAAAATAGTGTTTGATAAATTGAATTGGCCTAATAATTGTAATATATGTGAGGAATTAAGGGAAATATAAAAATGGGGGGTTATTTCGTGAGATTAGCAGCAGTAGATGTTGGGACTAATTCTACTAGATTACTTATAGTTCAATATGAGAAAAAAAAGTATAAAGTTTTAGAAAGGGATTTAATTGTTAGTCGTTTAGGAGAAGGTGTGGATAAAAATAAATATTTAAACGAAAAAGCAATTTTAAGAACAGTAAATGCACTGGAACAATATGATGAAAAGATCAAAAAATATAATGTTAAAAAAACTAAAGTTGTTGGGACAAGTGCTTTACGTGATGTTAAAAACAAGGCTGATTTTGTGGATCTACTTAGTAAAAAAACTTCTTTAGAAATAAAAATAATTTCTGGTAATGAAGAGGCACAATATATTTATAATGGTGTAAAAACTGATATAAATAATAGAGACTTTTTAGTTCTTGATATAGGTGGAGGCAGTACAGAATTTATCTGGAAAAAGAAAAATAATATTGTTGATAAGAGTCTTGATATTGGAGCTGTAAGACTCACAGAAAGAGTTATTCTAAATAGCAAAAAACCTCTTACTAAAAAAGATTATAAAAACTTAAAAAAAGAAATAAATAAAGTTTTAAATAAACATGATATTGGTAAATTCAAAACAAAAAAATTAATAGGGGTTGGAGGTACTATAACTACTTTAGCAGCTATAAATTTGGGTCTTGAAAAATATGATAGCAGAAAAATCCATAAATATTTATTATCAAAAGAAAATATAGATCAGATTTTTGAAAGAATATCTAAAAGCAATTTTGTTGAGAGAAAAAATATAGCTGGCTTAAATGAAAAGAGAGCAGATATTATTACTGCGGGAACAGTTATTTTGAAATTAGTCATGGAAAAGCTAAATATAAATGTAATTACAATAAGTGAACGAGATATATTATTTGGATTGATAAATGAAGCATTAGAAGAAAGCAAATGAAATTTATAATAATTGCAGGAAAACGCACCACTTATATAGAATAATTAGTATTGACGCGAAAGAATATTTTTAGAATCCTAAAGGGGAGTATTTGCTAGTGAAGGTCTATGATAAATTTAAAAATTTCATTAATAAAGAAGAATTAATTTTTGAAAAAGATAGGATACTATTAGGTGTTTCAGGTGGTCCTGATTCTCTAACTATGCTTAATCTTTTTTTAAAACTATCCTCTGAAAAAAATATAGAAATTGCTGTATTTCATTTAAATCATTTATTTAGAGAAGAGGCTAAGGAAGAAGCTCAGTTTGTGAAAAAGATATGTAGTAATTACAATATTGATTTTTATTTAGAAGAATTTGATGTTTCGGATTTTGCAGAAAAAAATAGTTTATCTTCTGAACAGGCTGCAAGAAAGATTAGATTGGATTTTCTTTTTTCTTATATTGAAGACCTCGATTTTGATAAAATATCTTTAGCTCATAATAAAGATGATTTAGTAGAAACAGTTTTTTTAAATATGTTTAGGGGATGTAGTCTTTCTGGTTTAAGTGGAATTGAGCCTAAAAGTTATATAGGAAAATATAAAATAATTCATCCACTTTTATCAATAAGTAGAGATGAGATTGAAGGATATTGTAAAAAAGAAAATTTAAATCCTCGTTATGATAAGAGTAATGAAGAAACTATATATACTAGAAATAAAATCAGACATAATATAATACCATATATTGAAAAAGAAATTAATCCATCTTTAAAAGATGTAATTAAGAGAATGGCAGGTATAGTAAAAGAAGAAGATGATTATCTAGAAGAACTTGCTAAGCAAAATTTTTCAAATATTGTTATAGAAGAAAAAAATGATGAAATAATACTGGATTTTAATAAATTTGATAGTTTAGATGAAGTAATAAAAAGGCGAATAATATTTAATACTATTTACAAATTAAAAGAAGTAAAAGCAGATATTTATTTAAAACATTATAGGGAAATAAAAAAACTGTTTACATCTAATTCAACTAATAAAATGATAGATTTACCTGATAAAATTAAAGTAAAAAGACTTTATGAAAAATTAATTATTAAAAGAGGGAAATTTGAGGAAAAAACCCAATATTATTCTAAAAAATTTGGATTAGGTTCTACAGTTGAGCTTCCTCATAATTATAAGTTGAAAAGTGAAAAAGTAAAAATTTATGAAGGTTGGGAAAAGGATGCTACTAAAAACAAAAACTGCCTGATAGATTTTGATGAAATTAATTTTCCCCTTAAAATAAGAAATAGACGTCCTGGAGATAGATTTGTACCACTGGGTTTAAATGGTTCTAAAAAAATAAAAGATTATTTTATAGACAAGAAAATCAAAAAATCTAAAAGAGATAAAATTCCTCTTGTAGTAGATAAAAATGGTTTGATTATTTGGATAGTTGGTTATCATATAAATGAAAAAGTGAAAATTACTAAAAAAACGAATAATATCTTGAAATTGTCTTTGATAAAAAAAGGAGGCTAATAATGAGTAATAAAAATGTTCTTGATAAAGATATTGCAGAAGTTATTATTACAGAAGATGAGCTTAAAAAAAGAATAGAAGAAATGGGAGAAGAAATAACTCATAGTTATAGTCCAGATGATGATATTATAATGATTGGTATCTTAAGAGGGGCTATACTTTTTATGTCTGACCTTGCAAGAAATATTAAATTACCAGTAACTTTTGATTTTATGGATGTTTCGAGTTATGGTGATAGTACAACTTCTTCAGGTGTTGTTAGAATTATTAAGGATTTAGAAGAAAATATAGAAAATAAACACGTACTTATTGCTGAAGACATCATGGATACAGGCCTTACTTTAAAACATGTTGTAGAACTGTTGAAAACAAGAAATCCTGCAAGTATAAAAATAGCTACATTACTTGACAAACCCGAAAGACGAGTACAGAAAAAGATTACTGCTGACTTTAATGGTTTTGAAGTGCCAGATAAATTTGTAGTGGGATATGGTTTAGATTATGCTGAAAAATATAGAAACTTACCATACATAGGTGTATTGAAAGAAGAAATGTATGTTTAATCATTTACAAAATATTTATGCTATGGTATAATAATTTATTGTATTATGGTTAAATTGTAGAGAGGAGGTAATTCAAACTTGAATAAATTTGTTAAAAATATAGGATTTTATCTAATATTAATTGCTATATCAATTTTAATTGCGCAATTTTTCATGCAACAATCACCACAGGTTTTGGAGAATTTTACTTATACGAATCTTTTAAGACAGGTTAATGAAGGTAATATAAAAGAGGTAACTGTAATAGGAAACTCTAAGGTGACTGGCACCTTTGATAATAAAGAGTTTAATGTTGATATTCCACCAGAATCGATTCCACATTTAATGGAACAATTAAGAAATGCTGATGTAGAAATTTCAACCAAGCCTGAACCAACTGCCCCCTGGTGGATGAATATTTTAGGTTATGTTCTTCCGATCGGAATTTTGATTGTAGCCTGGATATTTATCATGCAACGGATGCAAGGTGGCGGCGGGAAAATGATGTCATTTGGTAAAAGCAAAGCAAAATTAAATGAGAAAAAAGGTGATACTAGTTTTGATGATGTAGCTAATTATGAAGAAGTGAAAGAGGAATTAAAAGAAATCGTAGAATATTTAAAAACACCTGAAAAATTTGCTAATGTAGGAGCAGAAGTTCCTAAAGGAGTTTTATTAGTAGGACCTCCTGGAACTGGTAAGACATTAATGGCTAAAGCTGTGGCTGGTGAAGCAGGGGTTCCATTTTATTTCATTAGTGGTTCAGATTTTGTAGAAATGTTTGTAGGTGTTGGAGCTTCTAGAGTTAGAGATCTTTTTGAAAAAGGTAAAGAAAATGCTCCCTGTATTATTTTTGTAGATGAATTAGATGCAGTTGGACGCCAGAGAGGTGCAGGTCTTGGTGGTGGTCATGATGAAAGAGAACAAACATTAAATCAGCTTTTAGTAGAGATGGATGGTTTTGAACCGAATGAAGGTATTATATTGATGGCTGCTACAAACCGTCCTGATATACTTGATCCTGCATTACTTAGACCTGGAAGATTTGATCGTCAAATTACAGTTGATAAACCAGATTATAAAGCTCGTGAAGCAATTCTAAAAATTCATATGAAAAATAAACCAACAACTGATGATGTTAAAACAGAGGTTCTAGCAAAAAGAACTCCTGGATTTACAGGAGCAGATATGGAGAATTTAGCTAATGAAGCTGCTATTCTTGCTGCTAGAAGAAATAAAGAAAAAATTGGAATGCTTGAATTTGATGATGCAATAGATAGAGTTATTGCTGGACCAGCAAAAAAGAGTAGAGTTATATCTGAAAAAGAGAAAGATATTGTATCATATCATGAAACTGGTCATGCATTATTAGGTGAGTTATTAGAAAATGCAGATAGTACTCATAAAGTTTCGATTATACCTAGAGGTAGAGCAGGTGGATTTACAATTAATTTACCTGAAGATGATAAAAACTTTATGACCAAAAATGAACTACTTGATATGGTTACTGCTTTATTAGGAGGAAGAGCAGCAGAAGCTGTTTTCCTTGAAGATATAAGTACAGGAGCTCAAAATGATCTGGAAAGAGCAACAAAAATTGTTAGAGCTATGGTTACTGAATATGGTATGAGTGAAAAGCTTGGTCCTTTAACTTTAGGACAAAAACATGACCAACAGGTATTTTTAGGTCGTGATATATCCAGACAACCTAATTACAGTGAAGAAGTTGCTTCAGAAATTGATAGAGAAATTAGTTCCATAGTTGAAAATTGCTATCGTAAAGCTGAATCACTTTTAGAAGAAAATAGTGAAACTGTTGAAAAAATTGTAATTGCTCTTAAGGAACATGAAACTCTTAATTCTGATCAAATTCATAAAATAATGAATGGTGAAGAATTAGATCCTCCAGAAAACAAGGAAAAGGTTAATAAAACATTGGAAGAGACACAAAAAGAAAATGATTCTGAAACAAAAAAAGACGAAAAAAATGAAGAAGAAGTAAACAATGAAGAAAATAGTTATTCTCAAGAAGCTGATATGACTGATTCTGAAGAAGAGAAGGTTTCTTCTGAAGAAAAAGATAAACCTGAAAACCAAGAAAGTTAAAGGTGAATATATGTTAAAAGCTAATAAATTTGAGAGTAAAATTATATATTTAGATATTAAAAGAGGAGACAAAACTGTCTCCTCTTTTTCTATTTATTTTAATATATTAAATCAAAGAAGTCAGGGGTGAAAATATGATTATTTTAACAGGAGATGATTTGGATTTAAAGGATATAATTTCTGTAGCACGAGATAAAGAAAAAGTAAAAATAGCAGATTCAGCTAAAAAGAAGATTAAAAAAGCCAGAGAACATGTTGATCATCTAGTAAAAAAAGGTGAAGTGGTATATGGTATAACAACTGGCTTTGGTAAATTTAGTGATAAAAAAATATCACCTGGAGAAGTTTTGAAATTACAGGAAAATTTAATAAAAAGTCATGCTGTAGGAACAGGTGAAGCACTTCCGTTAGAAGTAGTAAGAGCTATGATTTTACTTAGAATAAATAATTTAGCTAAAGGATATTCAGGTATAAGATTGAAAATCATTAATAGATTAGTAGAATTACTGAATAAAGATATAGTACCCTGGGTACCAGAACAGGGATCTGTTGGGGCAAGTGGTGATCTTGTTCCTTTAGCTCATATAGTACTGGTAATTATGGGTAAAGGAAAAGCTTATTATAAAGGTGATTTACTTACTGGAAATGATGCTCTTAAAAAAGAAGGTTTGAAAAAAGTTAAATTAGTTAGTAAAGAGGGGTTGGCCCTAATCAATGGTACTCAGATGATGGCTGCTCTAGGGAGTATAGCTCTTTATGATAGTAAAAAATTAATGGAACATGCTGATTATGCACTTGCTCTTTCTTTAGAAGGATTAAATGGTATAACTTCAGCTTTTGATGAAGATATACATAAACTTCGTTCTCATCCAGGACAGGTAAAATCCGCTGAGAAAGTAAGAAATCTTACTGAAGGAAGTAATTTGGCTGTATATAAACATGAAAAAAGAGTACAGGATTCTTATACTTTAAGATGTGCTCCTCAAGTTCATGGTGCCAGTCGAGATGCTGTAAATCATGTTAATGATATAATAAATCGAGAAATTAATTCTGTTACTGATAACCCATTGCTTTTTCCAGAAAAAGATAAAGTTATTTCAGGTGGTAATTTTCATGGGCAACCACTGGCTTTAGGTCTTGATTATTTAGCTATGGCGGTTAGTGAAATAGGAAATATATCGGAAAGAAGAGTTGCCCGTTTAGTAGATGGTTCTCTTAATAATGGTCTGGAAATGTTTTTAACTCCTCATGGAGGATTAAATTCTGGTTATATGATAGCTCAATACACAGCAGCTTCAATTGTAGCAGAAAATAAAGTTTTAGCAAATCCAGCAAGTACAGATTCAATTCCAACTTCCGCTAACCAGGAAGATCATGTAAGTATGGGATCAATAAGTGCCAGGAAGTTAAGAGATATTGTAGCTAATGTTGAAAAAGTATTAGCTATAGAATTTATAGTAGCTGCTCAAGCAGTAGATTTAAGGACTGATTCGCCTTTAAATGATTTAGGTAAGGGTAGCAAAGTTATTTATGAAACTATTCGAGAAAAAATAGATAAACTTAAAGATGATAGAATTCTTTATCCAGAAGTTGAAGAAATGAGAAAAATTATTCAAAAAGGAGTGATAAGGAATAAAATAAATAACTTATAAATTATTTTGAAAATTAAGGAGGATAATCAATTCCTATTATTGAATAATTAAAAGCAGTAGGTAAAAGTTTATTAATATAAAACAAATAAAAAAAGGAGTGAGTAAGAAATGAAAAGTGATATTGAAATAGCTCAGAAGGCAGAAATGCAACCAATAACAG
>JBNJDK010000085.1:0-7977 GCA_051744805.1 Bacillota bacterium | reverse complement strand
TTTAAGACAGGTTATTGGATTACTCGACTTATTTTATTTAAAGATAGGGTAAGAATTGATTTTCAGATTACAGATCAGTTAAAAATAAAGCCTGATGAATATGATAATGGTTATGAAGTTTTAATAGACAAAGATGGAATAACAAATGGACTATCAGATCCAACATATTCAGAGTATATAATAGCCAAACCTAGTAAAGAAGAGTATGAAATTTTAGTAAATGAATTTTGGTGGGATGCTTATTATGTTCCTAAATATCTTTGGAGAGATCAGTTACCCTTTGCTAAGTATATGTTGGATTATAAACTTAGATATTCATTTTTACATAAAATTATAGATTGGTATATTGGGATGGAAAATAATTGGTCAGTAGAAACTGGAGCTTTAGGTAAAAAGTTCAAGATTTATCTTGATACAGAAACTTGGGAGGAGTTAGAAGAAACATATGTAGGGGCAGATATAGAAGAAAATTGGACAGCATTTTTTAATTTAACTACTTTTTTTAGAAAAATGGCAAAGCAAGTTGGTGAAACATTAGGTTATGAATATCCAGATCAAGTAGATAAAGAGGTCATGAGATTTTGCAGGGAAATCAAAGAAAAAAAGAGGAGGACTGGATCTAATAATGATAAAATCAGAAAGATTAAAAAGAGATGATTTAACTATAATGTATAATATGAATTTTGGTCATACAGCACCAATGTTTATTTTACCATATGGTGTGGAGTCTAAAATAGATTGTGATAATAAGAAATTTAGAATTAATGAATCAGGGACAGAATAATATTAATTAATATATAAGGGAGAATACTATGTTTAATTGTAAAAAGATAAAGGGGTTAATAAATTTAATGCGGCCAGAGTTACCTTTTGCTGCAGGTATATCTGTAATTATGGGTGAAATTATTACACTTGGCCATTTACCTTCTATATCGGAATTGTTTTTGGGCTTTATGTGGGGCTTTTTTTATCAGGTTCTGCGATGATTTTAAATGATATTTTTGATATTGAAGTTGACAAAATCAATGCTCCAGATCGTCCTTTACCTTCAGGAGTGATTTCTCCAACTATAGCTGTAGTCTTTACTGCTATCATAACTTTGCTGGGATTGAAATTATCATTTTTTATTAATAAAATAGCTGTTTTGTTATACATTATTTTCTGGGTAATTAGTTTTTTGTATAATTGGAAGTTGAAAGAAAAAGGATTAGTAGGTAATTCACGTACGCAGATTATACCTTAGTGGGCTTTTAGGACTAATTTTAATTATTATTAGTATTATTGTTATTTAGATCAAAAAGTTTAAAGGTTTTTAAAGTGAATTCGTATATAATTAAGTTAGGTGAAATTGGTTACAAAAGCCAAATCGTTCATGGGGCGTCAAGTTTAGTAATTCTTAAAGTGGAGAGTGATATTAGTATGACTATAAATTTTAGAAACTACAGAAACGACACTCGTTTTGGTAATGACTACCATAAAGTATGTGATTTTCTTATTCGTATTAATCGAGATAAGGTTATTACTCCTAATTTCTTATGGGCAAGATGGACTTGGATGATTAGCCGTCCAGTAGAGGATGAGGACTTAAGAAATATGATAGGGATCTGGGAAGATAATGGAATGATAGTTGCTTTAGCGACGTATGAATTGAGTTTTGGTGAAATCCATATATGTATTGATGACAAATATCGGTTTTTGATACCGGAAGTACTTTCTTATGCAGAAAAACATCTTTCTAAAGATAATACGTTGAGAATTTCTATAGCAAATAATGATAGGGATATTCAAAGATTAATCTTAAATAACGGTTATTATCCCACCCAAGAAAGACAGAATGTTTCAATATTAGATATTAAAGACAGCATGAAATATAGTTTGCCTGAGGGCTTCAAAATAATAAGTATGGAAGATGAGTGGGATTTCTATCAATACAATAGGGTGATGTGGAGAGGATTCAACCATGATGGAGAGCCAGAACAAAAAGATGATGATATTGAGTGGAGAAAGACGATGCTTAGCAGTCCGCATCTAGATCCTAAACTTGTTCTTTCAATAATTGGTCCAGATAGCAATTTTGTTTCACATTGTGGATTATGGTATATGCCAGACAGTCACTATGCTTATGTAGAACCTGTTGCCACAGACCCAGATTATCGAAAAATGGGGCTTGGAAAAGCTTGTGTTTTTGAGGCTGCTATACGAGCCGGGGAACTTGGAGCAAGAGCGGCTTATGTTTGTTCTTCCCAGCAATTTTATTATAATATAGGTTTCTATCCTGCTTTTACGGAAACTTGGTGGGAAAAAATATTGTAATAACAACTTATATGCTAACTATTAAGATTAATTATCTTGCAGTCATTATAACTTTACATTTTAAGATGCCAGACTTTATAGCAATGTTAAAACTTTGATTATTTCATTTGTGTTTTCTTGCAAAGAGTTGTTTAAGAGCTGAATCTAATAAATTTTCATCTTTTATACCAAAACTACCACAATAAATTTTAATAAGTTGCTCATAGAAAAAAGAATAATGTCTTTAGGTATAAATTTAATGTTATTCATTTAGCTAATTCCCTAAGTGTGTTTTTATATTTTTGGTTAGTCTTATTAAAAGCTTTTGACCACTCTTTAAATTCTGGATTAAATATGATTAGTAAATAATTTTTCGAAGGAGGGAAAAAATTGATATTAAATAATTTAATTTCAGCAATTTTAACTGTGTTTATTTTTTCGCTTATTCCATTTGCATTTTATTATTTTAATAGAAAAAAATATAAAGACTTTTTTAATTATATTGGTTTAATAAAACCTAAGAAGAAAACAATTATTTATTCTATTATTGTATCGATTTTATATGTTAGTTTAATATTTTTTGTTTATTATTTGTTTGATTTGTTTACTGTTTTAAAATCGCCAGATACAGTAAGTGGTAATATAAAACAATTGGGCTTTGGAATTCAAGCAGTTTTAATACTTTTAATTAGATCTATTATTGGTACAGGATTGTGGGAAGAAATTATTTTTAGAGGATTTTTAGGTAAAAGATTATATAAGAAATTAGGATTTTTATATGGGAATATAATTCAATCGACTTTATTTGGGTTATTACATGGTGTGATATTTTTAGATATCAATAGAATAGTTTTAATTATTATATTAACTTTAACAACTGGTTTATTTGGTTATATATTTGGATATTTGAATGAGCGTTTAGGGAATGGCAGTATTATCCCTAGTTGGTGTGCCCATTCAGTAGCAAATATTATTTCATTTTCATTAATTGCTTTTATTATATAATTTTATATATATTTACTTCAGATAATAGAGTATTTTCGTTATGATACGAGAAGGTTGGGAACTCAAGGTTGTTATCGAGAATATCTTCTGTGGGTAAAAAATTTTGGGAAACAACGATAGCATCAGTTTCATTATATTCAGGTATGGTTAGAACTGAGGGTGTTATGAGAAATAAAGATATATTGGATTTATCTAATTCTGAATCACCTATTTTTATAGGTAGAGCAGTAGCTGCCCTTGCACAAGATAAAAAAATAATAAATAAAACTGGAAAAATATTAATTGCAGCAGAAGTGGCTAAAGAATACAATTTTAATGATGTAGATGGTAAACAACCTAAATCATTAAGAAAAGAATTATGGTAGTAACGGGTGATGAAATTAAATGACAAAACTGTGATGTGAAAGATATTTGATCAATTTGGAGGTGAATATTATGGAGAAATGGGATTTATTTGATGAGAAGAGAAAATCTTTAAATAGAATACATATCAGAGGAAATGAGATTGGGAATGGAGATATATTATCACCAGTTGCAAAAAGATTAGAACCTTTAAGAAATAAGTTTGAAGACTTTTTATTTAATTTTTGACATCATATTATGATTTTTATATTAATTATTAGAGTTAGAGAAACTGATAAAAGTCATGCATGATGAATTACTTGTGTTTTCACATAAAAATATGCCTGATGTTCCTTTTCAAATACCAGGTAGAACAGTAGAAAATAACGAGGATATTTTATAACTGAAAAAGATTATTCTCAATGATCAAAAAATTATGTTAAGGGACGGTAACTTCAGAAATGACATCAATGTTAGACGAAATTTGACTATATTAGTATATCTGATATCGAAAAGAATTGGAGGTTTAAAATGATATTTGAAATTAAACATGAAAACTTTAAATCTATTTTTGGTTTATTAGATGACACGGTGGATAATGTAGAAATAAAAGCAGTTATTCAAGAAAATAATCCTGGTTGGATTTTTGTAGATTCTATAAAATTACCTAATACCGCAATGATTTGGTCAAAAGGTATTCAAGGTTTTTATTTTGTTGGTGATGAAAATAATCCAGAATTTAATAATTATATTAGTGATTATATAGATAAAGAAATTGAGCCAAGAGCAGTTAAAGAAAATTTAAATCGTTTTGAATTTAGTGGGGAAACTGAAAAATGGTGTTCTATATTTGAAGATATTTTTAGTGATAGAGAATTAAGCAAGTCTAAACAATACATATATAAATTTAACTATGAATCATGGAATAATTATAAAAAGAGAAAATTAAATGATAAATTCTTGTTAAAGGAAATTGATATTGAATTATTAAATGACAAAAATATTGATAATTTGGATTATATAAGTTCAGAAATTTTACGTTGGTGGAATTCTTGTGAAGAATATTTAAAGGAAACATTTGGTTATTGTATAGTTTCTGATAACAAAATAGTGAGCTATTGTATATGTAATTTTGTATATGAAAACATTCATACAATAGGAATTCAAACACTTGAAGAGTATAGAAGAAATGGATTATCACAAGTTACAGCAGAAGCTTTTGTAGAAACATGCATAGATAAACAATTAAAACCTCACTGGGAATGTATGGAGAGTAATATCCCATCATGGAGTTTAGCTGAAAAGTTAAACTTTACTAGAGAGCATATTTATACACTTTATTCATTTCCATTTAAAAAATAAATTAAGTGCTAGCAAATATTGTAGGTTAGTCCCATTTCGCTTAATTAAATATTTCCGTTTCTGTTCTTTCGTCACTTCAGCCAAATCCAGCGACCCAAGCTAAGAGCTATCTAAGCTTACTGGACTTCGGAAATATGGATACATTATACGAAAGAGTTATTAAAAAGATATTAAGAGAAAGGGAGGTTAAGCAATGAAATAAAATTTTTTTTGTAATTATCTCTTTTAATATGAGTATGTAGATTTTGTTATTTTAAATTATTAATATAGTTTGGAGGTAAATGGGTACAATGAGTGATGAGTTAATCATTAATGAAAAAGGTTCTGGAGAGTCTATTGCCTTTATTCATGGGTTAGGCTCCACATCAAAAATTTGGGATAATCAAGTAAGTATATTATCTAACGACTATAAAACCATTACTGTTGATATATATGGCCATGGAGAAAATCGTAATTTACCTAAAAATGTTAGTATAAGAAAAACTGCTGAGAAAGTACTAGACTTATTAAAAGAAAAGAATATCAATAATTTTAATTTAGTAGGACATAGTTTGGGAGGTTTAATCTGTATTGAAATAGTTAAGCAATATGAAAATAAAGTAAGTAAACTAATTTTGGTGGATACTCCAACAAAACAGACGGGTTTAGCTAGTTTATCGATAGTGCAATACTTAAATTTAAAGTTAATTGAGAGTAATTATGAAACAGTTATTAAAGAACATTATAAAAAAATGACTGATAACAGTGAATTACAAGCAAAACTAATAAAAGATGCATTAGAAACAGATAAATTTGCATACTATAGCTATTTTAAAGAGTTATTTAAAGTTGATTATTCTAATATCATTGGAAATCTTAATGTGAATACTTATGTTTTTTTTACTAAAACATTAATCTCTGATAAATCTAAAATAAATAAGATAAAAGACAAATATGGATATGAAAATGTTAGTGAAAATAGAATATATTATTATAAAGAAGCTGGACACTTTCTAATGTTAGAAGAAGCTGAAAAATTCACTAATAGACTCATTACTATACTATCAAGTTGAACAATTAAAGGTTGTTTCTTCGTAAACCTCAGGATAAGTTATATGACATTTTTCGATTAGTTTGGGATGAATGATAAAATTAATTTAAATTGGATTATAATTAAGTAAAGCATATAATAATTAAAGATTATTTAATTAAATTTTTTATAAGGTAGGGGGATAATAATGAGTCAAAAAGAAAGATATTATACATTAAAAACTCAAAATATAAATTTAAATAAATTAACAGTGAAAGGTAAAATTTTAGATATTGGTGGCGGTGGTGAAGGTATTATTGGGCAAGTTTTAGGAGATAAAGTTGTTGCAATTGATAAATTAAAAGAAGAATTAGAAGAAGCCCCCGTAGGTCCATTAAAGGTAGTTATGGATGCAAAAGAATTAAAATTTATAGATGAATCATTTGATAGTGTAACATCTTTTTTCACTTTTATGTATATTGAAAAGAAATATCATAAGCAAGTTTTCAAAGAAATACATAGGGTTTTAAAACATGATGGAAGGTTTAAATTATGGGATACAGAAATTCCAAAATATAAAGGTGGAAAAAAAGATATATTTTTAGTTCCATTAGAAATAAATATGGGAAGTAAAATAATTACTACATCTTATGGTGTATTATGGCCTAGCCAAGAACAAAATATTAAAAAATTCATAAAATTAGGAAAAAATATAGGTTTTGAAATAGAAAATTATAAAGAGCAAGATAACACATTTTTTATTAACTTCAAAAAATGATATTATAATTTATAAAATTAATAAATATTTAATTTTTTATATATAACAACTAAAGTAACGCAACAGGAGGATTAGTATGTCTAATAATTATAACCCAGATAAAATATATAGAGGAAATCAGTAGTGCTTTTGATGATATAGCTGATTTAGAATATGCTAAGGAACAAAAAGAATATATGAGAAACAAATTTAACTTTTTTGGTATTAAAGATAAGCCAAGAAGAAAAGCAACTCGTGAATTTATGCAAAAAGATAATAGACCAGATTATGAAAATCTAGATGTTATTATAAAAAATTTATGGGAAATGAAAGAAAGAAAATACAGATGTTGACTTATTATTTCATCTAATTAACAAATTGAAAGATATTGATGAATTTTTTATTCAAAAAGCTATTGGAAAGAAGTTTTTAAATTTAAGTAAGCATAAAATTAAAGATAGAACAATTTACTTGTTTTTAAAGCCAAATGATTTTAATAATCCATTTTTTGAAAATGAATTTAGGATATCAAGATTAGATAAAAAATATAAAAGACAATTTGAAAAATTTGAAGGTGAATGTTCAAAAAATGATTTAGAAGAAGCTTTGGTTAGCCTAGAAGATTCTGTTGTGTTTGGTTGTTTTTATAAAGATAAATTAATAGGTATTGCAAGCTATTGGTTTTGGGGAGAAAATATTGCGGATATAGGAGTTGTAGTTCACCCCAAATATCGCCAACAAGGAGTAGGAAAGGTTTTAGTTTCAAAGTTGTGTAAGTGGGGAATAAATAACCAAAAAATTAATTTGTATAGACATAATGAAATAAATAAGAAATCACATTTTTTAGCCTTATCATTGAATTTCAAAAATCATTTTTTTGTTGAAGATATGAGTTTGTAAGTTAAAAGTTGATCTGCTTTACATTACATCATGTTCCTGTAACTTATATAGAAAGCAAATCATTTATATCTGATATGGACCAATTGGTAATAGACATTATATTTTTATGCAAATATCATTCTGGAGTACCAAAATGTAAGTCGTTTAAGGAAGTAAGCAAAATATATTGGATGACTGAGCAAGAAATAATAAATAATAATAATTCTCCAATTTGGTTAAAGGAAAGTATTAAGAATAATTGATTTTGAAATATGTATTTATATATATTATTGACTTGGGTTGAAGGGGGGGACTTTCGATGAAAAAAATC
>JBNJDK010000084.1:0-8061 GCA_051744805.1 Bacillota bacterium | reverse complement strand
GTATTATGGCCAGCCTGAAGATGATATTGTTGTCTGGTTATATTCTTTGTTTACTGATGTTCCTGGTGATTATATTAAAAAACCTATGAAAGATTGTACAGGTAATGAAATTACAAAAGAATGGTTATATCATCTAGGAGTTCCGGAAGAAAAGATTGATGAGCTGGCAGAAACTTGTTCAGCAGTTCCAGCTATGATGCCTTATATAACTTCTCATTTCATGCCTCGTGAATCAGGAGATCGTCCTTATGTAGTACCTGATAATGCAGTAAACTTTGCTTTTCTTGGTCAATTTGCTGAAATCCTGGATGAACCGGCCCGAGATACAGTATTTACTATCGAATATTCTGGCCGAACTGCAATGGAAGCAGTATATGTATTAACCGGTGTAGAAAAAGGAGTACCGGAAGTCTTTGCCTCTAGATATGATATCCGCTATTTGTTAAATGCAGTTAAGGGATTATTGGATGGAGAAAAGCCAGAACTTGATTTATCACCTTCTCAAAAACGAAAAGTTTTTAATAAAATAGAAGGAACCGAAATTGAAAAAATATTGAAAGAATATGAGATTATTTAATAAATATGAGATAATTAATAAAGTTGTCTAATTAAATAATGAAGTTATAATCCCGGATCTTAATTGATATGATTCGGGATTTTCAATATTTTTGAAGGAATTAAGTAAATTATGGATAAGTTATTATATGATAGGAGGGAATGAAAATGGCAAAAAAAGTAGCAAAATGGATTAGTATAGTTACTGTAGTACCGTTTATTGGATTATTTGTTTTAACAACATTATATTTACTAAGACCTGCTGTTTATGGAAATGAATTTTTATGGTATATATTTTCACTTCTATTTTTAACTTTTATCCCTCTATCTGCTTATATTTTAAAAGATAAAATACCTAAGTATAAAGATAAAGGGAGACAGGGTGAGAGAAGACTTGCCTTTATTATGGCAGTTATAGGTTATGTTTCCGGTAATGTTCTTTCTTTTGTTTTTAATGCTCCTAATGGAGTTAAAACAATATTTTTAGCTTATTTATTTTCTGGAATAATTCTTAGTTTTGTTAATGCAGTAGTTGGACATAAAGCCAGTGGCCATGCTGCCGGAGTTTCCGGTCCCTTTACTTTATTATTATATTTTATTAGTTTTCGTTATTTTATTATATATATTATTTTACCATTAGTTTTTTGGTCACGGTTAAAGCTGGGAAGACACAAAATAGGTCAACTTCTTTCGGGAACTGCTATTGGGATTATAGCAACTGTATTAGGGTTGATAGTAAAGGTTAGATTATTGTAAATAAGAGTAGGGAGGACTTCTAATGTATTTTTTTATTATATTAGCTTTAATTATTATCATCAAAATCTGGCTACTTTATCACCACACTACTAAAGTTAAAAAAGAGGAAATCAGCTTAAAATCTGATAAAATTTCTGATGAGATAGCTATTTTACAATTATCAGATTTTCATTATGATGGCAGGGGAAAACTTGAAAAAAATCTAAAAAAGAAGATAAGAGAAGTTAAATATGATTTAGTAGTTTTAACAGGTGATTATCTTAATGATGAAGATAAATTAGCCGAGTTTATTACATTTTTAAATGAATTAGAATTTAAGACTAAAGTCTTTGCAGTCTCAGGAAATCATGACTATTTTAAAAATATAGAAGAAATAAAAGACAATTTTGAAAAAGAAGGTATAATATTTCTTGAAAATGAAAGTGAGAAGATTAATGTAAAAGGAAATGAGATAAATATTATAGGGGTAGGTAGTCCAGATGGTGACCATGATGACTTTAAAAAAGCAGTTGATAACCTTAATTTAACTAATAGCTATAATCTTGTTCTTTCTCATACCTACCACATTCTAGATTCAATTAAAAATTATGATATTGATTTAGTATTAGCTGGAGATACTCATGGAGGACAGATAATCTATCCTTTGCTAGGAAAAATACTATTAAATATATTTTTTGAAACAAAATATTTAGCAGGCAGGTATGAAATAAATGATACTACTCTCTATGTTAACCGTGGTTTGGGCACCAGTTTGCTTCCTATGAGATTTAATGCTTATCCTGAAATAAGTCAATTTACAATAAAAAATTCTCTTAAATAATAAAAGAAAATTAAAGGAAAATTACTATTTTTAGGGAATTATTATAATATGTGTATAATATATAAAATTAACAGGAGGATAAAAATATGCCTAAAGAATTAGTGAGTAGAGAAGAAGTTAATGAAAGTTTGACCTGGGATCTTAGTGGTATTTTTGAAAGTGAAGAAGAATATGAAACTATGGTTGAAAAATCAAAAGAACTTGCAAATGAGATTAAAGAAGAATATAAAGGAAAGTTGAATACACCTGAGAAAATTAATGCCTGTCTCGATAAATTAAGAGATTTATATGAAATGATAGTACTTACCGGTAATTATGCGTCTTTAGCAGTTGCAGTAGACCAGACTAATGAAGATAATCAAAAAAGACAGATGAAACAGGGAAATATTTCTTCAGATATTAAAAGTAAAATGTCATTTATAGAATCAGAAATAATTCAACTTGATGAAGATATTATAAAAGAAGCGATGGATAAATCAGAAGAAAACAAAGGATATTTAAAAGAAATACTTAGAGGTAAGGAATATGTTCTCGACCCCTCAGCTGAAAAGCTACTGGCAGCTCTGTCCAACACTTTAGAAGCTCCCTATAAAATATATAATCAGGCTAAATTAGCTGATATGGATTTTGGGAAATTTGAGGTAGATGGAGAAGAATACCCACTATCTTTTGTTTTATTTGAAGGTGAATGGGAATTTGAAGAAGATACAGAGTTGAGGAGAACTGCCTTTAAGAAGTTTTCCGATAAACTAAGAGAATATCAAAATACAGTTGCTACTACCTATCAAACTCAGGTTCAGAAGGAAAAGACTATTGCTGACCAGAGAGGTCATGATTCTGTTATAGATTATTTACTTTTTGACCAGGAAGTTGATAAAGAATTATATAATAGACAGATTGATTTAATTATGGAAAAACTGGCTCCTCATATGCGCAAATATGCTAATTTACTGCAGAGGATTCACGGCCTGGATGAAATGACTTTTGCAGATCTAAAACTCGCAGTTGATAGTGATTTTGAACCAGAAATTACTATAGATGAAGCTAAAAATTATATTAAAGAAGCCCTTTCAGTTATGGGTGATGACTATCTGGAGATGGTGGAAAAAGCTTTTGATGAAAGATGGATTGATTTTGTGCAAAATAAAGGAAAATCAACCGGTGCTTTTTGTTCTACACCTTATGATAAACATCCTTATATTTTGATTTCCTGGACAGCTCAGATGAGAGAAGCCTTTGTGCTTGCTCATGAATTGGGCCATGCCGGTCATTTTTATCTGGCTCAGCAAAATCAAAATATTTTTGATACAAGACCCTCCCGTTATTTTATAGAAGCTCCTTCTACAATGAATGAGATGTTAATGACAAATTATTTAATGGATACAGTAGATGATAAAAGGATGAAAAGATGGGTTTTATCAACTCTCTTAAGCCGCACCTATTATCATAATTTTGTCACTCATCTTCTGGAAGCTCATTATCAAAGAAAGGTATATCAGATTATAGAAGATGGAGGAAGTATTCAGGCTCCAACTTTAAATAAACTAAAAAAAGATACATTAGAAGAGTTCTGGGGAGAGGATGTAAAAATTAATGAAGGTGCAGAACTTACCTGGATGAGACAGCCTCATTATTATATGGGTCTTTATCCTTATACTTATAGTGCCGGACTTACTATTTCTACTGAAGCAAGTAAAAGAATGGAAGAGGAAGGTAAAAAAGCTATAGATGACTGGCGAGAAGTTCTAAAAGCCGGTGGTACCAAAAAACCAGTTGAGTTAGCCAAAATGGCTGGAGTAGATATTACTACTGAAAAACCTCTTTTAAATACAATAGATTATATTGGTGAGATAATAGATGAGATTATTAAGTTAACTGAAGAAATAGATGGTCATTGATTATTAAGTTCTTATGTATTATAATTTAGTTTAAGTCTTAAGATAATTAAAAGAAAACTGATAAGGCTAAAAAGGAGTCAATAATATGGATAGTGAAGAAATTAAAACTAAAGGAATTAAAGAGAAACCGGAGGATGTCGAGTTCGATATTGGTGATGAAGTTGATATTACAATTCATAGAAAAACTGATATTGGTCTAAAAGTAATTATCAATAATAAATATTTTGGTCTGGTATATGAAGAAGATATTTATAAAGACTATGAAGTTGGGGAAGAAACTAAAGGTTATATTAAAAAGTTTAGACCTGATAATAAAATTGATGTTAGCTTAAGAAAACCTGGTTATGGTAGAATTGAAGATGCTAAAAAGAAAATTTTAAATAAACTAAAAGATGAAGATGGTTTTGTAGCTTTAAATGATAATAGTTCTCCTGAAAAAATCAAAAAGGAATTGGAAATGAGTAAAGGAACCTTCAAAAAAGCTATTGGCGGACTTTATAAAGAAGAAATTATTAATATAACAGATAGAGGAATCGAAATTAGAGAGTAACAAAGACTGGATTCTAAAAAAGATTAAAAAAAATTAAGTAAATTGATATAAGTTTGTCATACTTTAGTAGGAGATTTTTCTCCTACTTTTTTCTTTATAAAATAATTCTTAAGACAGATGAAATTTTTATGTAGATAAAATATAATTAAACTAACATAGAAAAGGCGGGGATAATATGATTAGAGTTTATTTAGTAGATGATCATCCATTTGTTTTAAAAGGTTTAATTAGTTATCTCAAAACTCAGGATGATATAGATGTTGTTGGGAAAGCTGAGACAGGTGAGAAGGCAATTAAAGAAATAAAAGAGATGAAACCTGATGTAGCTATAGTTGACCTACGATTACCTGAAAAAAATGGTACAGAAATAACTAAGGAAATAAAAAGTACAGGTCTGAAAACAGAAATAATTATTTTATCCAGTTATAACAGAGATCAGGAAGTAATAGAGGCTATTGATGCAGGTGCTTTAAGCTATCTTATGAAAGATTCTTCACCTCAAAAATTGGTAGAAGCAATAAAAGCTGCTGAAAAAGGTGAACCTGTTTTACATCCAAGAGTAGCAAAAAAGATAATGCAGAGAGCAGCAGGTAAAAAAGTAGTATCAGAACCTCTAACAGATAGAGAAATGGAAGTTCTGTCATTACTTGTTAAAGGTTTAAGTAATAAGGAAATTGCTGATGATTTATATATTTCTACCAGAACAGTAAAAAGCCATGTTAGTAATATTTTAAGGAAACTGGATGTAAAAGATAGAACTCAGGCTGTTATAAAAGCAATTGATAATGACCTTGTAAGGAGGTAAAAAGATGAGAGAAAATATAAAGAAAATTTTAAAAAAAGATATTAAATTAAGCCTGATAATAGGAATTTCTATTTCTCTAACATATTATTATGCCTTTTATCAATTTCACCAGGATAAATTAAAAACTTTTGCAGCTTATCTTGTATTTGGTAGTATATTAGGGTATCTTATTTCAACTGGTTCTGAGTTAGTTCATTATCTATTAAGTGAAAAATTTAATAAATACCGAAAATCTCTTTTAGTACATATTATAGTTGAGTTTTTCCTTTCTGCTTTTATATTTATTGCCACTTCTTATAGTTTTCAAGTGATTTTCTCTGGTTATATAGCATTTGATTATGTATTTTTCATTAGTATTGGAGTAGGAATTATGTCAGTACTTGTTTTTTTAGGATATTATTCTAGAGAACAGCAGGAAAAAGCATTGAGACTGGAAAAAGAGAATAAAAAGTTAGCTGTGATGAAAGAAAGAAATCGCATAGCCCGTGAACTTCATGATTCAGTATCACAAAACCTTTTTGGTTTGAACCTGCAGCTAAATACCTTAAAAGAAATAACAGCAGATGAAAAAAGAGAGGTAAAAGATATTATTGAAGAATCTAAAAAAATGGTAGAAGAAGTACAGACTGAGATGAGATTAATGATCTATGAATTACGACCCGATAATTTGCAAAACAAAGAATTTTTTGTGGCTATTGAAGATTTGGTTAAACTTTATGAAAAAAGATATAAAATAGATATTTCTACTTATCTGAAGGGAAATGAAGATATTTTAAATGATAAAGAACAATTAGTAATATATAGAGTTATCCAGGAAAGTCTGAGTAATATTGTAAAACATACTGAAACAGATAAAGCTGAGTTAAAACTAATTATTGAGAGAGATGAAAAAATTGAAGTTAGAATTAAAGATTTTGGGCAGGGGTTTGAACTAAAAGAAGTAGAAAATAAAGGGGATAGTTATGGATTAGAAACAATGAAAGAGAGAGTAAAGGGAATTTCAGGGGAGTTAAAGATTGATTCTGAACCTAATAAAGGGACTGAGGTTAAGTTTATTATAGCTAAAAATTAAAAAAGGCGGAGATAAAAATGAAAAAAATGTTTAAATGGACAATTATTATAATACCAATTTTGTTATTGATTTTGATTACTTTCATTGTTGGGAGCAGTTATCTTGAACACAGAAGTTTAGTTAAAGAAGAGAAAAATAAATATCCTGCTCCAGGTAAGTTAGTAGAAGTAGAAGAAGATAATAAATTACATGTCTATACCAAAGGAGAAGGAAATAAAACTCTTATATTCATGTCCGGTTTTGGTACAAGTTCACCGGTATATGATTTTAAAGTTCTTTTTGATAAATTGGCAAAAGATTATAAAATTGCTGTGGTGGAAAGAGCTGGCTATGGCTGGAGTGAGATTAGTTCCAGTCCTCGTGATATTGATACAGTTTTAAAAGAAACTCGCCAGGCACTAAAACTCGCAGGAGAAAAAGGACCATATGTTTTATTTACTCATTCAATGGCCGGTCTGGAAGCATTACATTGGGCCAATCTTTATCCTGAGGAAGTTGAGGCAATTATTGGTTTAGACCCACTGGTACCTGAATATAATTTAGAAACTGAAGATAATCCATCATTATCATATTTAATAACTTTTTTGACTCGAAGTGGTTTAGTAAGACATCAGCCAGATGTTTTTAATAATAATTTTCAGGCTGTAAAAAAAGGTCTTTTAACTGAAGAGGAAGCAAAGATTGCCAGAACAATATTTTACCGTAGAGTTCAGACAAAAAATATGTGGGAAGAAGTTGATATGCTGGAAGCTAATTCTAAACAGGTATTTAAAGAAGGTAAACCAGAAATACCATTTTATGCCTTTATCTCGGATGAAAATGAAAAAGACTTCTGGAAAGAAAGTATAATTGATTATACAGAAAAAACAGGAGGAGAACATTTCATCTTAGATGGTGGTCATTATATTCACCTTGATTACCCTGAACTTATTGCAAAAAAGAGTAGAGAAATAATAGAAGATAGTAAATAGAAGATAAATCTTATTTTGTAAAATTTTTGACAGGATATCATTATATTGATAGAATATTAGTATAATAATGATAGGAGTTGATATTATGAAAATTAAACCTTCTACTTATTTGAGGAATGAGTATAATTCTATTTCTCAATATTGTAAGGAAAATTCAGAACCTGTTTATCTTACTAAAAATGGTGAGGGAGATCTTGTAGTAATGAGTATTGAAGCATATGAACATCGAGAACAGATGTTAGATTTACGTGAAAAATTACTGGAAGCGGAACAGGAAAGAGTAACTGGATCAAAAACATATAATGTAGAAGAAGTAGATGAAAGACTTGAAGGGTTAATAAATGAAAAATAAATTAATATTTTTACCTTCAGCTGTTGATGATTTAGATGAAATTATATTATATATAGCCGAAAGTGATAAAAATGAAGCATTGAAAGTAAAAAATGAAATAATAGATAAAATAGAAAAATTAAAAGAATTTCCCAAATTAGGAAGAATTGTTTCTGAGGTAAAAATAAGAAAAAAAGGGTATAGAATGCTAGTTTATGAAAGTTATCTTATTTTTTATCGAATAATTGAAGAAAAAATTTATATCTATAGAATTCTTCATGGTAAAAGAGATTATTCAAGTTT
>JBNJDK010000083.1:0-8174 GCA_051744805.1 Bacillota bacterium | reverse complement strand
ATAAATTCATAAGCAGTTCTTAAAGCAGCTTCCATAACTCCTCCACTGGAACCAAAAATATCTGCTGCTCCAGATGAAGTACCCAGTAGTTTATCATGTTTTACTTCTTTTAATTTATTTATATCTATACCAGCTTCTTTTATCATTCTACCCAATTCTCTAGTTGTTAATACATAATCAACATCATCTTTCATTTCTTCCCTGTTAGCTTCATATTTTTTGGCGGTACAGGGCATAATTGAAACTACAACTATATCTTCATTATTTATATTATTTTTCTCCGCATAATAACTATTAGCAATAGCTCCAAACATTTGCTGAGGAGATTTACAGGAAGAAATATGATCAAGAAATTCTGGATATTGATGTTCTATAAATTTAATCCAGCCTGGACTACAGGAAGTAAAAAGCGGTAAAGGTTCATCATTTTCAATTCTTTCTATCAATTCTGTTGCTTCTTCCATAATAGTAAGATCTGCAGTAAAGTTAGTATCAAAAACTTTATCGAAGCCTAATTTTTTTAAGGCATCAACCATTTCTCCAGTAAAAATAGTTCCAGGTTTAAGATCAAAAGCTTCTGAAAGAGCTACTCTTACTGCTGGTGCAGTCTGTACAATAACATGTTTTTCCTGATCATAAAGAGCTTCCCAAACTTCATTAATATATTCTTTTTCTACAATAGCTCCAGTAGGACAAACATTGGCACACTGTCCGCACAATACACATAAGCTATCTCCTAAATTATCATAATAAGATGCACTTATAGTAGTTTCAAAACCTCTACCTTCTGCCATAATAGCTTCAACTGTTTGTACTTCTCTACAGACACTTTCACATTTCCGGCATAATATGCATTTTTCCGGATCTCTAATTAAAGAAGGTGTAGATTTATCTTTAGCATATTCAGTTTTTTTTCCTTCAAATCTATTATCCCTAATTCCTAATTTTTCAGCTAAAAGTCTTAATTCACAATCATCATTTTTTATACATGTCGGACAATCTATTGTATGATTTGAGAGAAGAAATTCTAGATTCATTTTTCTTGTTTTTCTAATTTTATTTGAATTTGTCTTTATTTTCATACCATCAACTGCAGGTGTTATGCAGGAAGCTTTTATTTCTCCGGTTTTTTCATCTTCAACAATACACATTCTACAGGCACCTATTTCATTTATCTCTTCTAAATAACAAAGAGTTGGTATATCTCTCCCAATTTTTTTAGCCGCTTCAAGTACAGTTTTACCTTTAGTAATCTCTACTTTTTCATTATCTATCCATAAAGTAATATTTTTGTCAGTCATTTCTATCCCCCTCTATTTATCTTCAACGTCACAGCGAAGACAACGTTCTGCTTCTTCTACTGCTTGATCTCTAGAATAACCTTTTTCTACTTCAACAAATCCTTTTTTTCTTTCTGAAAGTAAAATAGTAGGCATTTTAACTCTTTCTTTTTCTTCCTGCAAAATTTCAGAAGTTATCTTTCTTTCTCTTTGCTTTTCAGAAACAATCACTCCATCTCCACCAAGATATTCATCTATAGAACGAGCAGCTTCTTTTCCCTGTTGAATAGATTCAACTACAGTTGAAGGTCCAGTAACACAATCTCCTCCTGCAAAAATCCAGGGAATATTAGTACTATGATCAGCATCAACTGAAATTAAAGAACCATAATCCATCTCAAGTTCTAGATCACCATTATTAAAATCATCATTAACATTTTGTCCTATTGCAGAAACAACTACATCAACATCTAAAACAAAATTAGAATTATCAACTTCGTTAGGCTTTCTTCTTCCACTATTATCAAATTCTCCACCCTTTATTTCCACACATTCAAGTCCTTTTATTTTATTATTTTCACTTATTACTTTTACAGGATTTACTTGAAAATGCATTTTAACCTGTTCATATTTTGCTTCTTCAATTTCTTCTTTATGAGCAGGCATATCTTTTTCAGTACGTCTATAAACAATATTAACTTCTTCAGCATTTAATCTTACTAAATTACGAGCAATATCAATCGCTGCATTTCCTCCACCAATAACTGCCACTTTCTTATCTTTCATTTTGATATCTTTTTCAAGATTAATATCTCTCAATAAATCAAGTGCTGAATATACTTCTGGTAATTCATTTCCTTCTATTGGAAGTGAGCGATCTTCCTGAGCACCAACAGCCATATATACTGCCCAATAACCTCTATCTTTGAGTTCTTTTAAGGTTATATCTTTACCAATCTCAGTATTTACAACAAATTCAACTCCCATTGTAGTTAAAACTGCAATTTCTTCATTTAAAAGGTCTTTAGGTAAACGATATTCTGGAATTGCAGTAGCTAACATTCCACCTACAACTGATTCTGCTTCAAAAACAGTTACCTTATAACCTTTTTTTCTGAGATAAAAAGCAGCAGTTAAACCTGAAGGACCAGAACCAACTATTGCTACTTCTTTTTCTTTTTCTTCTTCTATTTCTGGAACAGGAAAAGCTCCCTCTTCTTCTAAAAGATGATCACTAACAAATCTTTTAAGTTCTCTTATGGCTAAAGCTTCATCAATAGAATTTCTATTACAGGAGTTTTCACAAAGGTTATAACAAACTCTTCCACAAATTAATACTAGAGGATTTTCTTCCTGAACAACTTTATAGGCTTCTTTATATTTTCCCTGACGAACAAGGTCAATGTACATCGGAACATCTACATTAGCCGGACAGGAGTTTTGACATGGTGAATTAAATAAGGTAGCACAAACTGAAGCTTCACAATAATCATTTTCAATGTGTTCTTTATACTCATTTTCAAAATAACGAATTGTACTCAAAACTGGATTTGCAGCTGTTTGTCCCAAACCACAAAAAGCAGAGTCTTTAATTACTTCCCCCATTTCTTTTAATAATTCTATATCTTCTAATTCTCCTTCACCATTAGTTATCTTTTCTAAAATTTCTAACATTCTTGTAGTTCCAATCCTACAGGGAGTGCACTGACCACAGGATTCATCTTTACAAAAATCTATAAAATATTTGGCAAGATCAACCATACAGGTTTGATCATCCATAATAATCATTCCACCAGAACCCATAATAGTTCCTAATTCCTGTAAAGATTCATAATCTATAGATACATTTAAATGCTCTATAGGAATACAACCACCTGAAGGACCACCAGTTTGAGCTGCTTTGAATTTATTACCATTTTCTAGTCCTCCACCAATATCAAAAATAACTTCACCTATTTTTGTCCCCATTGGCACTTCTACAAGACCATTATTTTTTATTTTACCTGCTAGCGCAAAAACCTTAGTTCCTGGACTTTTTTCAGTACCAAAAGATCTGAACCATTCACTACCATGTCTGACAATTTCTGGTACATTGGCTAAAGTTTCAACATTATTAATAATTGTTGGTTTATCCCAGAGCCCACTTTCTGCAGGATAAGGAGGTTTTGGTTTGGGTTCTCCTCTTTCTCCTTCTATAGATGAAATTAAAGAAGTTTCTTCACCACAGACGAAAGCTCCTGCCCCCAGTCTAATATCTAAATCAAAACTAAAACCACTTCCAAAAATATCTTCTCCTAATATACCTATTTCTTTTGCATCTTTAATTGCTTTTTTTAATCTCTTTAAAGCTAGAGGATATTCAGCTCTGCAATATATAAAACCTTTACTGGCTTCAATTGCATATCCAGCAATTACCATCCCTTCAATTAATCTATGAGGATCACCTTCTAAAATACTTCTATCCATAAAAGCACCAGGATCACCTTCATCAGCATTACAGATTAAATATTTTTGTTCTGCATTATTATCATGAGCAAATCCCCATTTCAAACCAGTAGGAAATCCTGCTCCGCCTCTTCCTCTAAGATTAGCATCTTTGATTAAATTAATAACATCTTTTGATTCCATCTCATTTAATATTTTTGCTATTCCCTGATATGCTTCATTAGCTATAGCTTCTTCTATACTTTCAGGATCAATTTTACCACAATTTTTTAATACAATTCTTTCCTGATCTTTAAAGAAATCATTTTCAGTATCAATAGTCCATTTTGATATAATATTATTCTGAACAAGGTGTTGAAAAACAATTTCTTTTACTCTTTCTTTATTCAAATCTCCATAAAATGTAGATTCATTATTTTCCCTAATTTCTATAAGAGGCTCTCTAGCACAAAGGCCAATACATCCAGTTTTTTCTAATTTAATATTTTCTAAATTTCTATTTTCTATTTCATCTTTTATAGCTTCCCATACTTCTTCAGCTCCAGCAGCAATTCCACAGGTTCCCATTCCTACTGCTATTACTATTTCTTTATTATCTTTTTCATTATTAAAATAATTTTCTTTTATATCATCCAGTTTATTTTTTAATTTCACAATATGACCTCCTTACATTTCACCATTTTTGTATTTTTCTAATATTTTTACTGCTTTATCGGGATTTAACAAGCCATGTGCCTTACCATTTACTGTCATAACAGGAGCAAGTCCACAAGCACCTAAACATCTAACTACTTCCAGTGAAAAAATTCCATCATCAGTTGTATCTCCAGAACTTAGACCATACTCTTTTTCTATTTTTTCAATAATATCTACTGAACCTTTAACATAACAGGCAGTACCTTTACAAATTGCAATTTGATATTTACCCTGAGGTTTATCAGAAAAATGAGCATAGAAAGACATAACACTACTTATTTTACCAGGGGCTAAATTTAGATCTCTAGCTATCTTTTTTTGTACTCTTTTAGGAATGTATCCCAGCAATGCCTGTACTTTATGCAAAACTTCTATTAAAGCATCACTATCATTACCTACATTAGCAATAAACTCATCAATTTTTTCGTTAACTTCCCTCCAATCAATTTCTTCTTCTTTTTTAATTCTTTTTTCTTCAGTAGTAGCCATTTTATTCCTCCTTGTGAAATAAATAATAAGTTATATTTTTTAAAAAAATAATATAGATTTAATTAAGAATTTTTTCACAAAATAATTATTCACCTATTTAATATTGCAATTACTATGCCAAGGCAATATAATGATGCTTAAACCCTGTATCAATAGGAATTAAGCTCATAATTATATATATCAAAACTTATAACCTTAATATTTAATGCATTTTTGCATCTTTTAAAAATAAAAGACCTCACCTAATTACAGGTGAGGCCTATTATTTTAGAATTTTTAGCATTAATGCAAAAAGACATCATTTAATGCGTTTTTGCATTAAATATTTTAATTTTTAAAATATTTCTTTAGTTTTCTAACCACAGTTGATTGATTTACATCTAATTTATCAGCTATATCATAGGTAGAAGCTCCATTTTCTTTTGCCATTTCTAATAATCTTTTTTCTACCTCAGTTACAGCCTGTTTTAAGGGTATTAATTCATTTATAGCTATAGAAGGTTCAGATTTCGCTTCATTATTTTTTATAAATTTCTCCAGTTTAGATTTATTTATTATTTTATCACTTGAAGTCACAATTATTCTTTCAATAAGATTATTCAATTCTCTTACATTTCCAGGCCATTGCCTTTGTTCTAAAAATTCATAACTATTTTCTGTAAAAACAATATCTTTATCATATTTTCTACTCATTTTCTTTTTAACTAAATTCACAAGTGGTTTTATATCTTCTCTTCTATTTCTAAGGGGAGGTATTTCTATAGGTACTACATATAATCTGTAATATAAATCTTCTCTAAACTTATTCTCTTTTACCATTTTTTCTAAATCTCTATTAGTTGCAGCTATTAATCTAAAATCTACATCTATAGATTTAACCCCACCAATTCTACTAACTTTATGTTCCTGTATTACCTGCAGCAATTTAGCCTGCATATTTAAGGGAATTTCTCCTATTTCATCTAAAAATAAGATTCCATTATCAGCTAATTCAATTTTTCCTGCCTTCCCTTCTTTTTTAGCTCCACTAAATGCTCCAGTTTCATAACCAAATAATTCTGATTCAAGTAAAGTTTCTGGAATAGCTGCACAATTAATTTTAACAAAATTATTTCTATCTTCACTTTTATCATAAATATATCTAGCAATAACCTCTTTTCCCGTCCCTGATTCTCCAGTTATTAAAACAGTTGAATCACTTTCAGCTATTCTTTCAGCCATATTAACTATTTTCTTCATTGCCAGAGATTTTTTAATAATATAGCCAGAATCAGTTTCTATTTCATCATTTTCCTTATCTAAATAATTTTTTAATTTCTGATTTTCATTATTATTTTTCATAACCTTATAAAATTTTTCTAAATCCCGAGCATTAACAATGACTTTTGTTAAAGATCCATTATTTTCAAAAACAGGAGTAGCTGTAGCCAGTATTCTTTTATTAGAATTACTTTTTTGCAGAAGAGATATTTCTCTTTTTTCATTTAAAGATAGCATAGCTACTGAAGGATAAACTACTTTTTCTTTTTCTAATTCATTCATTTTTTTTCCTATAATATTTTCTCGAGTAGAATTAATCATCTTAAGATAAGAACTATTAGCCCTTATAATCTTTCCTTTATCATCTATTACTACCATTCCATCAAAAGAAGAATCTATGATTCTATCTAATTCAACATTTAATTTTTGTACTTTCTCTATTTCATCTCTTTTTTCAGAAATCAAATAAGGTAAACACATCTCAACTTCTGCAATTCCCTGATAAACTGCTATTGCTTTATTTTTACATGTTTCATAACCACAGGCTCCACAATTTAATAAATCAGACTCTTCATATTTGTTAGTTTTATTTAATATTTCCCAAATTTCATCTTCACTAGCTTCTGGTAGTATTTTAGAATCTTTAATAAAATTAGTTGATAAATCTAGATTATTAGAAATTTCTTTGTTATATATTGGTCCTTCTTCAATATATCTATTTTCTTTTATATTATTATTACTAATTGCTTCATTTTCTATAAAATTATTTACTGATTTAAGTTTTTTGAAATAACCTTTATTCGCCAAATCAACTCCATTAATACAGCCTTCACAAAATAACAAATCTACAAAACCAGGAGATAATTCACCTTCAATAATAGAGTTGAATAAATCACTTATTTTTTCTTCCCCTTCTACTCTTATAGCATTATTGGCAGCATCCCTGTTTCTCAGAGCTTTTAATAATCCCCCAGGCATAGCCATTTTCCTGGAATCACTTGAAGGCTGATTATTTCCATTTAAACTTTTCTTATTTTTCGAAAAATTATTATTATTAATATTTTCTTTTTTATTATCTACTTCCTCAACAATTTCAAATAATTCATTATAAGTTAAAGTCCCAGCTACCTTATCTTCTTCTCTAAGTTCATTTTTTTTAGCCTGGCAGGGTCCAATCATTACAATCTGATAATCCTCACCCTCTACTTCATTTATATATTTTACTAAAGCTTTCATTGGAGATATTATCGGAGCTAAATTTTCAACAAGTTCAGGATAATATTTTTCTATAAATTTTACTGCTACCGGACAGGTAGATGATAATACTGTTTTTTCTATATTATTAAGATATTCTTTATACTCTTCAATAACCATTTCTGCACCCCAGGCAACTTCATATATTTTATTAAATCCAATATTTCTTAATAACATTTTCCATTCAGCAAAACTCGCCTCTGAAGAAGCTGGAAAACTGGGAGCAAGACCGGCTATTACTTTTTTATCAGATTTTAATAATCTTTTTATATCATTTTTAAAATTATAAACTTCTTTAGCCTTTTGTGAACATATATTAATACACTGAGCACAATTTATACATCTTTCTTCCATAATTTCTGCCCTACCATCTTTAACTTGAACTGCTCGGACCGGACAGTTCCTGACACACGCATAACATTCATGACAGTCATCTTTTACTGTTTGAAGTAATTTCACATCTAACACTCCTTATACTTCAACTTTGTGATAAATTTCATTTTATATTCAATTTAATTATACACTTTTTAGAAAGAAAATTCAATTGTAAAAATTGACAATAAAGACCCTATAAGATATCATATTGTTTAGTATTATTATTAAATTTATTATTTTTATTTATATTTAGGAGTGATTTTATGAAACTCAATAAAAAATCAGCGCGTATGGGTACAGAGCCTATTTTACCTCTGCTCTTTAAATTATCTGTCCCATCAATTATTGCGATGGCTATTCAAGCATTATATAATG
>JBNJDK010000082.1:0-8177 GCA_051744805.1 Bacillota bacterium | reverse complement strand
AACAGGAAATATTAAATATTGGCGGGACGACAATGATATTCATCATGTACCTAAAAGAGAACTTTCTGAAATAATTATTAAAGAATATTAATTGACCTTGTATTGACGGTTATTAATATATAATTAAATTAACTAACATATCTTTTAGGAGGAATAAATATGTCAGAAAAAAAATTATTAGAATGTATACCAAATTTTAGTGAAGGCAGAGATACAGAAAAAATAGAGAAAATTGTTAATCCATTTAGAACTACTGATGGAGTTAAGTTACTAGATTATTCGGCTGATAAAGATCACAATAGACTTGTTATAACTGCACTTGGTGGTCCAGAAGAATTAAAAACAGCAATTTTAGAAGCTTCCAAAATTGCTGTAGCCAAAATTGATTTAAATAAACATGAAGGTGAACATCCGCGTATGGGGGCAGTAGACGTCATTCCATTTACTCCAGTTAAAAATGTTAAAATGGAGGAAGCAGTAGAACTTTCAAAAGAAGTAGGAAAAAAATTAGCTCAAAATTTAGATCTTCCCATCTATCTATATGAAGAATCTGCTACTGATTCTCAAAGAAAAAATTTAGCAAATATTAGAAAGGGCGAATTTGAAGGATTTTCTGAAAAAATTAAAAAAGAAGAATGGAAACCTGATTATGGAAAAGCTGAAATTCACCCAACAGCTGGAGCAACAGTAGTAGGAGCAAGAATGCCGTTAGTAGCATTTAATATAAACCTTGATACTGATAATCTTGATATTGCAAATAAAATTGCTAAAAAAGTAAGACATTCAAGTGGTGGGCTACGCTATTGTAAAGCCATTGGTGTCGAATTAAAAGAAAGAGATATCGTTCAGGTTTCAATGAATATGACTAATTATACTAAAACAGCTTTATATCAAACTTTTGAAATGGTAAAATTTGAAGCTAAAAGATATGGAATTAATATAATTGGTAGTGAATTAATAGGCTTACTCCCAGCACAAGCTTTATATGATGTAGCCGAATATTATCTAAAACTTGAAGATTTTTCAACTGACCAAATTATGGAAAATAGATTATTGGAAGATCTATAATGAACAAAAAAATATTAAAAAATATTGGCGAATTATTGACCTGTTCTGAAAATATCGATAATAATGATTTAGGAATAATTAAAAATGCTGCTTTAGTTATTGAAAATGATATAATTAAAGATTATGGCAAAAATGATTATATATTAAAACAATATAAATCAGAAAAATATGATATTATAGATATAAATTCTAATCCTGTTTTACCAGGTTTTATTGATTCTCATACTCACTTTGTTTTTGGTGGCTATAGAGATGATGAATTTAATCAAAGACTAAGAGGAAAGAGTTATGAAGAAATTATGGATAGTGGAGGAGGCATAGTTAATACAGTCAATTCTACTAGAAAAGCCAGTTTTTCTGAATTAGTTAAACTAGGTAATAAAAGATTAAATAATATGCTTCAAAATGGTGTAACTACTGTTGAAGGAAAATCTGGATATGGTTTAAATTTAAAAACTGAAAAAAAACAACTAAAAGTAATGAAAAAATTAAATAAAAAACATCCTATTAATATTGTAAAAACTTTTATGGGAGCCCATGCTACACCAAATTCATTCAAAAATAGTGATGAATATACTGATTATATAGTTAATAAAATGCTTCCGGAAATAGCAAATGAAAATTTAGCTGAATTTAATGATGTATTTTGTGATAAAGGAGCTTTTTCAATTGAAGAATCAAGAAAAATAATGAAAACTGCCAGTAATTTAGGTTTCAAATTGAAAATTCATGCTGATGAAATTGAAAATACAAAAGCTGCAGAATTAGCCTCAGAAATGAAAGCTGTTTCTGCTGAACACTTATTGAAAGTTTCAAATAAAGGTATTAAAGAACTTGTTAAAAATAAAGTAAAACCTGTACTATTACCAATTACTGCATTTAGTTTAAAAGAGGAATATGCTCCTGCAAGAAAAATGATTGATATGGGACTTGAGCCTGCAATAGCAACAGATTTTAATCCTGGGAGTTGTTTTTCAGAATCAATTCCTTTACTTTTATCACTAGCGACATTATATATGAATATGACGCCCGAAGAAGCAATAAGAGGTTTAACTATTAATGCAGCCCAGGCTTTAAATAAAGAAAAAGAAGTTGGGAGTATAGAAATTGGAAAAAAAGCTGATTTAATAATTTTATCTGCGCCTTCTTATACACATTTAACCTATCATATTGCTCATAATTCTGTAAGAGATGTAATTAAAAATGGAAAATTTGTCATAACAAATACAAATTTCAATGGGAGGAATTGAAATGAAAAAATTTGAAGAATATAATTTAAATGAATTTACTGAAAAATTAGCCAGTAAATCACCTACTCCTGGAGGAGGAAGTGTTGCTGGATTGAGTGCATCACTTTCTGCCGCTTTAATCGAAATGGTAATTAATTTAACTGATGATGAATCATTGGATAATAACAAAAATGAACTTTCTAAAAAAAGAAAAAAAGCCTTAGAACTAATAGACGAAGATGCTCAGAGTTTTAATATGGTAATGGATGCTTATAAAATGCCAAAAAATACTGAAGCTGAAAAAAAAGAAAGAAAAAATGCCATTCAGGAAGGACTGTATAAAGCAAGTTTAACACCACTTGATACAATGAAATTAGGCTTAAAACTTATGGAAATTGCTAGAAATGTTATTGAAAAAGGTAATCCCCATGCTATATCTGATATTGGTGTTGCCGGGTATATGGGAATTTCTGCAATAAAAGGAGCTTATTTAAATGTTTTAATAAACTCTCAATCTATTAAAGATAAAAATAAAGCTGAAAAATTAGAAAATGAAGCTAATCAAATTATATCTGAAGGCGAAAAATTACTTAATGAAATTGAAGAAATTACAATTTCAAAAATTAAATCTTAAATATAGGATATCTTACTTTTTAATATTTAAATTTTAAAGAGTATCTAGCCAGTTTTATGCTGGTTAGATACTCTTTGTAATATAATAATATTTGTTTTATAATAATATAAAATCATACTTTAAAATTATAATTAAAAAAATTATTTTAAGGAGAATTTACAATGAAAATACTTTTAATTTTCATAGATGGTTATGGTATCGGTGATAAAAAAAATCCTAATAATCCATTTCTAAAAGCACAAACTCCATTATTAGATAAAATCACCAATCATACATTAGGAACTTATATAAAAACTAATGTTAGTATGAAAGTAACTGGACTTCCCCAAAGTGCCACAGGACAAACCGCATTATTAACTGGCAAAAATGCAGCTAAAGCTATGGGAAGACATAAAAGTGGTTTTCCTGGACCAACTTTGATAGAACTTATTTCAAAATACAATATATACAAAAGATTAGCTAATTATAATTTATCTTCCACTTTTGCAAATGCATATACTAAAAGTTATGTGGAAAGAGTATATAAAAATAAACAAAGAGCATCTGTAACTACGCAATGTGTTCTGCATTCAAAAAATAAATTTCGCTTTTTAGAAGATATTAAAAATAATAAAGCTATTTATCAGGATTTTACCAATAAAATACTAAATGATAAAGGTCATAATATACCTATTTTTTCCCCTGAAAAAGCAGCAAATATACTGTCAAATATAAGTTTAAATTATGATTTTACTTTATATGAATTTTTTCAAACTGATAAAGCAGGACATAGTCAGAACATGAATTTCGCTATAGAAACCATAGAAAATTTAGATAAATTTTTAATTCAACTAGTCCAAAATTTAAAAAATAAAGTTACTATTATAATCACAAGTGATCATGGAAATATTGAAGATCTTTCAATAAAAACTCATACTAAAAACTATGTACCAACAATTATTATTGGAAAACAAAAGTTAGATCTTAAAAATAGCATTAGTAAGATTACTGATATAACCCCAGCAATAATTTCAGAACTTAAATAATCATTGTATAAATTATAAATATTGTTATTTTAATTATTTGAAAAATTAAAAAGTTTATGTTATAAATATATTGAGAATAATAAATATATTAAAAAAATTAAAAGGGGGTTAACAATGACAAGAAGAACTAAGAAAACTTTAATTTTTAGTATTACTATTCTCTTAATTTTCGCTACTGTTTTTTCTGCTAATGCTGAAGAGGTAATTCCTATTAAGGAAATTCAATCAAACACTGAAGATGGTGATGCTTCGGTATATGCAGGCGAAACAGTAACTTCTGAAGGAATAGTTACTGCAGTTTCTGATAATGGTTTTTATATGCAAGGTGGAAAAGAACCATGGTCTGGAATTTGGGTTTATGTTACTGCCGAGGTTGCTCCCGGGGATAAAGTAAGAGTTACCGGTAAAATTGATGAATACTATCAATTAACAGAATTTAATCAACCAGAAAAGGTTGAAGTTATAGGAAGTGCTGATATTCCAGAACCTATTACTTTAAAAACTTCTGAAGTAAGTCAAGAAAAATATGAAGGAGTACTTGTACGAATAGAAGATTTAGAAGTTACTAATCCTACTGCTGGCCATGGAGAATGGTTAGTTACTGATGGAAGTGGAGAGGCCAAAATTGCAGGAAGTAATATTGGAGATTCAGCTACCCCTGCTAAAGAAGGTCAAAAAGTTGAATATATAGAAGGAGCAGTTACTTTTGACTATGGAGAATTTAAAATAGAACCTAAAGATATTAGTGGTTTAAAAGTTACCTTCCCTGACAAGGGTAAAATTGGTGAAGAGGCTTCTTTTCCAGAAGATTTAGAAAAAATAGAAGAAGATTATGACCATATTCTAACAGGTGAGGTTAAAGTTAATACAAATGATAACGGAGCAACACTTGAATTTACAACAAGTAGAAAAGTATCAGAAATAATGATTGAATATGGTATAGCAGACAATGAAAAAATAAAAAGACCTACTTTTACAGAAAAAATTACAAAAAATTTAGACCAAGAAAAAACTAATCATAAAATAAACATTAATTTAGATAAATTAAACATTAATAATGAAGCACTTGTAAATTTTAGAATTCATGCAGATAAAATTCCGTATGGAGAAAAATTTAAAGTTAGAAAAGAAAATAATGAATATAAACTTTTACCTTATATTAAAGAAGGTCCTTTTGTTGATCAAGTTGGTAAAAATAGTGCAATAATTTCCTGGGAGACTAATATCCCAACAACTAGTGAAGTTAAAGTTGGAAGTCTAAGTTTTTTTGAAGAAGAAAAAACTAAAAATCACGAGATCAAAGTTCAAGGTTTAAATCCTGAAACTAGTTATAACTATAAGATAATTAATAATTCAAATAATTCAAATTATGAATGGCAATATGAATCTTCTTTTAAAACTGAATCAAATGACAACAAATTCAGTTTTGCATTTATGGGAGATGGACGAGCAGAAGATGCTGAAGCTGGATTAGAAGTGTATGCTGATTCATTTAATTATGATACAACTACTAATTTATTTATAGATGCCTATAATAGAAACTCTGATTTTATAATCTTTGGTGGAGACTTAATTGATGGTTATACTAATAAAGTGGAAGACTATCGTTTCCAACTTGAATCATGGAAAAATGCTTCGGAAATTGTAGGTTCAAAAATGCCAATATATGAAATCATGGGAAATCATGAAGCTATATATACCGCTTTTGATGATGGCAGTCAATATGGATTACAATTTGATAAACAAGGTGAAAATAGTGCAGAAGCTATCTTTGCTGATGAATTTGTAAATCCAATTAATGGACCTGAAAAAGAACATTCAACAGCTCCAAGTTATGATGAAAATGCTTATTACTTTGACTATGATAATACAAGATTTATAATTATGAATACAAACTATTGGTGGAGTAGTAATCCAGAAAAATATGGTGGAAATTTAGAAGGTTATATTCTTGATAATCAAATGAATTGGGTTAAAGATAAAATTGCTGAGGCAGAGAAAAATGATAATATAGACCATATTATTCCTGTCTTACATGAACCTGCTTTCCCAAATGGAGGACATATCGATGATACTATGTGGTATAATGGACAAAAAGAATATGTACTCGAAATGAGAGATGAATTAATTAAAACATTAACTGAAAGTGAAAAAACAAATATTCTACTTGGTAGTGATGAACATAATTATCAAAGACTTCTTCTTACTGAAGACACACCAGTTTATGCTAATATGATGTCTGACGATTATACTGGACATCTCTGGCAAATCACTTCTGGAGGAGCAGGTGCACCAAAATATGATCGTGAATATGGACCATGGGGTAGTTATCTAAAAGAATTTAAAGCAAAAGAAAATTATGTTAAAATAAATGTTAATGGAAAAGAACTTTCTATTAAAGCTATTGATAATAAAGGCAACATACTTGATGAAAAAGTATTAGTACAAAAAGATAAAAAAGAAGAAAAATCTTATAAATTTGCTACATTTAATATTGAAAATTTAACTACAGAACAGGTACAGGAAAAAGGAGATCCTCAGGCAGAAGCTGCTGCTGAAATAATCCAAAGAGTTAATCCAGATGTATTAATGATAAATGAACTTGCAAATAATATACAACAAGGTAAAAATATATCTCAAACTAATATAAGAGCATTTATTGAAAATTATTTGAAAGAACCTCAAAAAGAAAACTTAGAAGGAATTAATTATAAGTATGTTTACTTTGGTAAATCTAATACTGGAGTTCATAGTGGTTTTGATATGGATAATAATGGTGAAATTGATGATACTCCTGGTGATGGAACCTATGGAAATGATGCATTTGGCTATGGAGAGTACCCAGGTCAGTATGCAATGGCTTTCGTAAGTAAATATCCAATTAAAGAAGATGAAATTAGATCATTAAGAAAATTCCGCTGGAAAGATATGCCTAATAACAAAATGCCAGAAGAATTTTATTCCAAACCAGCCCAAAGTATATTTAGATTATCATCTAAAACTCACTGGGATATTCCCGTTGAAATTGGTGGAGAAACAGTTCATGTTCTAGCTGCACACCCTACACCACCAGTTTTTGATGGTGAATATAATAGAAATGGTAAAAGAAATCATGATGAAGTTAGATTAATTGCAGATTATATCAGCAATAAAGATTATATTTATTCTGATGATGGTGAAAAAGGCGGTTTAAATAAAAATAGTAAATTTGTAGTTATGGGAGATATGAATGCTAATCCTGGTGAAAAAGAAAATTACCAAGCTGCTGACTTATTATTAGATCACAAAAGAATTGATAGTGATCCACTCCCTGTAGGTCAAGGTGGTATTGAAGTTGGTCCAGGTGCAAGAAATAATACTCAAGAAAATATGTTATTAGATTATGTACTTCCATCAAATAATTTAAATTTATTAGGATCTGCTGTAGTAAGACCAGGAGTAGGACCTAATGCAATTGAATTTAATGAAACTGTAAAACAAGCGTCAGACCATAATATGGTTTGGATTGAAATTAGTTTCTAAATAACTTGATCAAATAAAATATATAATAAAACCTCCTACATTAAATAATAATCCTCCTACATTAAATAATAATAATGTAGGAGGTTTTTGTTTTATCCACAATTGTTAATACTTTTCCACATTTTGTTAATGATGGTTAATATAACTTTATAATCTAATAAATAGTATTTTATTATATTTTATTATATAATGTAATATATTTGATAAAATTAATAAAATATAAGACGCTCATATCGGAAAAAGTATTTTTGGGATTGTGGTAGAGGTCAACTTTTTTTATTATAGCCGATTTGAAATTGAATGTATATATTATAAAGTATATATTTATAATATATATATTTATATTGAAATATAATATTAAACATATAATTATATTCTAAATATATATTCTAAATATAAATTTTTAAATACAATAATAATTTCGTAAAATGTTCATTTTACGAAATTATTATGATTAAAACTAAAATAACCTATTTAAAGGCTATTTACATGAATTATATGTATTTATTTTTATTATCAAACACTATATATTTTACTCTTTATGCTTCATTCTTTTAAATTTTTAACTAACAGATAAAAAAATTTTATAAACTAAGTTTTTCTGTTTAAATGAATGATCAATTGTCGGTGTTTGTCAAGTAAGTTGTCATTATTTATATATACTTTATATTTATATATACTTTATACTCTTTTAAAATA
>JBNJDK010000081.1:0-8344 GCA_051744805.1 Bacillota bacterium | reverse complement strand
TTTAGCTTATAATTAAAAACTAAAAATTGAAAAAAACATTTTCGCATTTCCTAAAATATTTTGCACTAAAAAATATAAAAATATTTAAAATCTACAAATAACTTAAAATTATCGGGATTTTTATTGGTATAATATTTGCAATTATTATAAAAATAAAAAAGGAAGGAGAAATAATTTATGGATCATTATGGAATTTTATCCTTAGTACCACCACTTTTAGCTATTTTATTAGCCTGGTGGTCTAAAGAAGTTTTACTTTCACTTTTTCTTGGTGTTTTTTCTGGTGCTTTAATTTTAAATGGCTATAATCCTATTGCTGGATTTTACAGAACTCTTGATAGTTTTATGCTTCCTTCTCTTGCTGATGAATGGAATGCAGGTATTATTATTTTTACAATTACAATGGGAGGTATGATTGGAATTATCAGTAAAGCAGGGGGAGCAAAATCCATCGGTGATGCAATTGCTGAAAAAGCAAAGACTGTACGTAAAGCTCAATTTTCTGTCTGGCTTTTAGGTATTGGTATTTTCTTTGACGATTATTCTAATACTTTAATTGTTGGAAATACTATGAGACCAATCACTGATAAAATGAATGTCTCCAGGGAAAAACTGGCTTATATTACTGATACTACTGCTGCAGCAATGGCCAGTATTACTCCGATTTCTACCTGGATTGCCTATGAGGTAGGACTTATTAATGATGCTTTACAAAACATAGGAATGGAAACTAGTGCTTATACTACTTTTGTTAAAACCATTCCATATCGTTTTTATAGTATTTTTGCTTTGATTTTAGCTTTAATAATTATATTAACTAAAAAAGACTTTGGTACTATGTTTGATGCAGAAACAAGAGCTCGAAAAACAGGAAAAGTTCTTCGTGATGACGCTACACCAATGGCTGCTAAAGAATTAACTGAAATGGATGGACCGGATGGTAAAAACATGAGCTGGGGTGCTGCTTTAACCCCAATTATTGTTACTGTTTTAGTAACACTATTTGGCCTCTGGTTTGACGGCGGTGGAATGGCTGGAGAAACTATCCAGGATGCCTTTGGTGCTGCTAACTCAAGTAAAGTGCTTATTTGGGCAGCTTTTTCTGGTAGTGTAACAGCTGGCATATTAGCTTTAATTGGAAATGTTATACCTATTGGAGATATAGTAGATGGCTGGGTTGATGGAGCAAAATCTATGATTATTGCTTCCTTTATTCTTGTTTTAGCCTGGTCTATTGGAAGTGTAACTGAACAGCTAGGTACTGCTGATTTTGTTGTTGGTATTGCTGAAGGTAATGTCCCGGCATTTATTATTCCAACTTTAATCTTTGTTATTGGTGCCTTTGTAGCATTTACCACTGGTAGTTCCTGGGGTACAGTTGCTATTTTAATGCCTTTAGCTGTACCACTTGCACATTCAATAGGAGCTCCATTACTACCTTCTATTGCTGCTGTACTTACTGGTGGTGTCTGGGGTGACCACTGTTCACCTATCTCTGATACAACAATTATGTCATCAACAGCTGCTGGTTCTGATCATGTTGATCATGTTAAAACACAGGTGCCTTATGCTTTTGTAGGAGCTGGAGCTGCTATAATCTTTGGTTTTATTCCAGCTGGTTTCGGTTTTCCTGCATACCTTTCATTACCACTTGGTATTATAGCAATGTATATCTTTGTTCAGTTTGTAGGTAAAACAGTAGAAGATAAGATGGAAAATATTGATCTTGATGAAATTTCAATGACATAAAAAAAAGAAAGGTGAGGAACAAATACCTCACCTTTCTTTTCATATTTCTTATTATTTTTTTAGTAATTATTATTCAACTTTATAAATCAAACGAATATCTAAATCATTAATATCAAGAGTATCTTTTGTTATATCTACTTCAATAACATTATCTTCAGCTAATTTCATTCCACTTGGAATAGTATCAGTTAAAACTTTAAGATTATATTTTCCTAGAGGAATATCAGAGAAATAGAAAGAACCATCTGCATCTGAATAAACTGTTTTATCTAATTCAGGAATTTTAAGTCCTACCATTGAAATATTTTCATCTTTAGGATCTTTTGAACCAGTCAGTTCCCTATCAAGAAATACTTCTCCTGAAATAGATCCACTCATAGTAAGTCCAAATTCCAAAAATATATTTTCATTATCTCTAACCTGTACAATTTTGTTTTCGGTAAGAATATCATATTTAGCATCAAGACTATTTATATCAATTCCTACCTCATGTAAGCCAGGTCTAACATTTGCAAATTCAAATTTTCCATTTTCATCAGTTACTGTTTTAGTCCCTTCTCTAAAAACACCTATATCTGAAAGTACTGGATCCCCAGAGTTTCTAACTCCTGTTCCTTCCTGGTCCAGATAAACAATCCCTCCAATATATGAACTATGTCTTCCTCCGGTATATTCCTGGCCGAAAATTTTACTCTGACCAAAATTCAAACTTTGATTTAAACCTACTGAAATTGAATATGATGGTTCTTTTTGATAAAAAGATTTATAGTCTCTACTACCAGATATAAAAGCTTCCAATCCCGAATCAAAACTTTTAGTAAATTTTAAATTTATTTTCTCTTGAGGATTTTCTCTTATACTAAGTGGTGCTAAATAATCTAAATCCAAATCAATTTCCCAATTTTTATCAGAGTTGTTATAATTAACCCCTGCCCCCATACTAAAATAACCTTCATTTAACATATATATATATGTGTTTTTTAGTTCCCCCATAAAGGATAATCCTGGAGGCTTAAAATGTCTTGCTGTTAAAGATATTTCTCTCCTATTTTCCTGAAATTCATCATCTGAAATATTATTTTTTGTTCTACCACTAAAACCTGATAAAGTTAAAAAATTATTACCAAAATTATATCTTAATCTTCCATCAAAAAGCAAATCCTGTTCCTGTAAATTACTTTCAAACCAATTAGCTTCAGATTCAACTTTAGCACCTATAATTAAATTGTCCTTCAATTTGGAAGTTAATTCCAGATTAAGCTCAGCTTTATCCGATTTAGCAGTATCAATATCATTTCCAAAATTAATCCAATTAACCTGATAATTAGAACTACCTTTTAAATTTGTATCATTTAATTTTCTTTTTGCTCCCAAAGAAAGAGAAGCACTTTCTCTACCAATTTCATTAATATTTATTTGTTCCCAAAACACTTCCTGATCTCTAGTACTATATTCTGTTCCGAGTGAAAAAGAATTTCCTGAAATATCAAAATAACCCAGGTTCAGTCTACCCTGATATAATTCCAAATCAGACATATCTTTAATTGATCTGGTGGTAGAAGCATTTAAATTTGCTATCCAGGAATTTGCAATTTCATGCTGCAAATTCAAAGCAGCTCTCCCACCTGCTAAAACATCAACATAATCTGTGATTTCAGGAGGAATATAATCAACCTTAGTTGAAAAATATCCTTTAGGAAAAGTGTACATAACACGAGAACTGCCTCCAGTTTCTAAAGAATCTTTTTCACCACCAACAAGTAAATCCAGATTTGTAACAGTTGGAATTCTTTGTGTTCGGTGAGCTATTCTAAACAAACTACCTAAATTAATTATTTTTTCATCATCAATTGATTCTCTTTGAGCTGCTAATTCCCAGCTTAAAGAATCATGACCTGTTAAGGCAGAATTAAATTGAAAACCAACTATATCATTTTCCCACTCATACTCAGAAGATTCCCTACTTTTACCCATTACAAAAACCGCTTCTTTAGTGCTTTTTTCAAATATATAATTACTTCCTGAAATATTTTTGATTATCTCTTTTTTTTCACCATTAAGATTTTCAATAACAACTTTAATTTGATTAGTGCGATTATTATTAAGCTGAATCAAAGAAAAATAGTATGAATTTTCTTTTTTATAAATATATCTTTCATCAATAAATATTCCATTTATATACAATTTAACTGTACTTCCTTCTTCAGCTTCACCTTGAACAGAAATATAAGATTTTTCTTTATTTAATTTTAATTGAGGATATTGAAAATATAGTCCTCTAGTTTGCTGACCACCTGCTGTATAATCAAAATCAATACTTGCATCTCCCAGGACTATTAATCGATCATTTTCTCTATTTAGTGCTCTAATCAGTGGGGATTTTGAGGAAAAATTATCAGTTCCAAAATTATAATTTAAGTTTTGACCTAAACTTAGAGCCCAATCACCAGCCCGACCATGTAAATATAAACTATTATTAGATTCTAGATTGCCATTCGTAAGTTCTTCTAGATCTGACATTCTATAATGTAATTCACTACTATAATGTATAGAACCTAAAGAAAAATTAGGCCCTACTACATCTGGTTTAAGAGGTTTCTTAACTGGTTTCTCTTTTATTATATTGTTTTCTTCCACATCTGACTTTTCTTCAAATTCATCCAGGTTTAAAGTTAATTCCTGTTTAAGGGAAGACCATTTCAAATCAACATCCATTAAATATTCTATTAGATTTTTTGATACAAAAAAATCTCCTTCTACCATTAGAGGAGCTTCATCATTCCATTCTGGAAAATCTGGATAAGTATTATTCTGTAAATCAACTACAATAATAGAATCTTTTTCAGGATAATACACAAAAAGTTTTTCATCGTCACGTTTATAATCCAGTTCTATTTCTAAATATCGTGATAAAGCTGATAATGGTATTAATACATATTGATCATAATCAATAACCTGGAAAAAATTATCCTGTTCAATAATTTTGTCATCTGCTCTGATAGTTAGCAAAACTATACCGGCATAATAATCATCATTAGCCAGTAAAGAAGAACTAAAAATAACTAATATGAATATCGATAATATAATAATCCAAAATATCGATTTTAATGATCCATGAATTACTTTCATTTATTAACCACCAACTTTAAATTTAATATTTCTATTTAGTGTTTTATCAGTATCAGGTAAAGTGAATTTTGCATTTATTTGATATTCACCAGATTCAAGTTTTGTTTCAATTGGAAAAATTACTCCTCTTTTCATATTTGGAAGTAACACTTTTTCTTCAACACTATTTTTTTCTATCTCTTTTCCTTTATTATCTACTATTGTATATTTTATTTCAAATCGCATATGTCTATTACCAACATTTTGTGTTAAAAATGCTCCAAAAATATCTCCTTTTTCATTTTGGATTATCTTACTATCTAACACATTAAAATTAAAACCTGTATTCTCAGGAATAGCATAAACTGTTGTTCCAATTTTAGTTATGATTTTTGCTCCCATTCCCTCTCCAGGGTCACTTTCATGCTCAATAAAAATTATTCCTCTTCTTTCTTTACTTTCTTTAGTTTCAGGTATTTGAATAGTAAAACGAACTATCTGTGTTTGTCCGGGATTTAGTTTGAATTTGCGAGGATTAAATCTAAAAAATCCATTTAAACTGGAATCTAAAGATCCTAATTCATGTGTTTGTAATTCATAATCATCATTCATATCCCAATCATAAAACTTAGCAACTAAATCTAAAGTCTGGTCTGTATTATTGGTTACATTTATTGTCTCAGTAACTCTTGCACCTTCTTTCATATAAATAATATAACGAGAAGGTTCAACTTTTATAGTAGCTGAGGCAGCTACAGATAAAAATATACTTATAATAACTATAATTCCACTTATAATATAATAAATCCTTTTTTTATTTCTCATAAAAATACCCCTTTCTATACAATATTAATACAGGGGCTAGAAAAGCCCCTGTATTACATTTTACAGCTAAGTTGCTAATTACATAGAACTCATTGTGAATACTACATCGCCTTCATAATATCCAGCTTCTACTGCATTAAAAGGTACACGGAACTGCATATTAATATGAGCTTCTTCCATAGCATCAAATGATCCAATGGAATTACCTTCACTTAATAAATAATTATCTGCTGACCAGGCACTCATTGTATCATCAGGAGTAGTTCTCATTTCTATAGGTAGTGTTGCATTTCCTTTTGTCAAACCATCAGAATAAACTTTAAATTGATAAGGTACATTAGCAAAAAGATTGGCTGAGAAAACATCGCAACCCTGAATATATCTTTCACCAGTGCCTTCTGCTATATCACTTGGATCGATATCTCCTGCTGCAACAAAGTCCCAATTTGCATCTACAACTCCACCATAACTTGTATCAAAAAGTAACCAGTGGTTGTTAGAACCAGCATTAGTAGTATTACCCTGACCAATATTAGTTGCATTTACATAAGCACCATTACCAAATACATTCATTTCTAAATAACAGGGAATATTTGCAAAAGCTTTAATTGTATAATTTATTTCTTGATCAAAATCTTGAATTTCAGAAGGGTCGCCTTTTCCAGCACCATTACCTTCTCCATCAGGATATTCCCAGTTAACAAGAATACCATCAACTGTAATACCTTCTCCAACTACTGTACTTGTGCCGGTAGTGCTATCACCTAAAATTGTAAAATTAGAATCTGTCCATCCTGTTAAACTACCTTCATTTATATTCCAGCCATCTCCAACATCAGCCATAGGATCATCACCAGTTTTAGCCATTGGTTCTGTTCCATTATCTGCCATTACACCTAAACCAAAGGTCATAACAAAAACTAAGGCCAAACTTAAAACTAATAACTTTCTCATAATTATTTTCACTCCTCATAATTGATTTTTAATAATAATTCTACCCCTCTAGAAAATAATTCTGGTAGAGGTATGTGCTCCCCTCATACTTTATCAACACATCCCAACAAGCTTTCCTTGATAATAAGAAGTTTTAACTCCCTAAATTTTCTGACCACCCCCTTCAATGATTTACAAAAAAATTAATTTATAAAAAGATTAATTAAAATTAAGGATTTCAAATTGAAATTTAATAGGAAATTTATATCTACCTGCCTTTAATTCTTGAAAATCATTTATAACCATATCAAAGTTAATAATAAAACTTTCATTAAAATTATTATTTTGTAAATCACCTGAAGCTAATAAAACTTTTTCTTCGCCTATATTTAAACTTTTATTATGAATTTCAATATAATCATTCCTGCTAGTTGTTCTTAACTCTAATTTTTTGTTAGAAATTATTTCATTTTCATAACCACTAACATAAAGCCTCCATGATGCATTTCCTCGTATTTCTATTTCCCCTGGTATAATGCTTTCTAAATCTCTATTTTCAAAATTTATTTGAGAAATTTCATAAAAATCAGTATTTATTTTAAAATCTGCCCAGGGTTCTATTTTGAATTGTATTGGAAATTTAATCTCATTAATTTTACCCTGAGAATTTTTTTGAGAAATAATTAATTCATTATGATAAATACCTGGTGGATCTTCTGGTTCAACTAATAATGATATCTGTAAGACAATTTTCTTTTCATCATTATTATTTACCAAATTTTCTTCTATAAATATTTTTTTGTTTTTAGTGTCTAAAGGGTATCTTTCTTTAACAGTTAAAATACTCAATCTATTAGAATTTATTTTACTACCTCTATTTTCTGTAAAAAAATCATTTTTCAATTTTGCTTCTAGATATTCTGGATTTTTATTTTTTAGCGGGATAGCTATAGTCATTGTTTTAATTTGATTTTCCCCAGCGGCCTTAAGTGAATAATAATTTAAAGTAGCTATATTTTGAGCATTTAATGATAGGGAAAAAATATATGAAAATACAATAATAAAAAAAACAAAGATCCATAATATTTTTATTTTCTTGATCACTGTATCACCCCTTAAGCTCCTTGACTTTTAAATACTTTCTACTTCTTATATTGCTTCTATATTGATTCTCTATTAAGAGTATAACATCATTTTAATTGCCAATAGTCATCTAGGGGTCACCTTTAGCTTTGATAGCGATTTACTTTCACTCTTATTTCAGTCATTTCCTAACATTTACTTTCTTGGTAAATTATAATGATATAAACACAAAAAAACACCACCTCTCTCGAAGTGGTGTAATAGCTGTCATATTAAGTATAAAGAAACTTAAAACCTCTAAGGCTTGTCAAAATTAAACTCCAACAATAGTACTTTTTAATTTAGGTTCAATTCTTTTTACCTTTTTTAAATATCTTTCCAAATTTTCTATGGCTTTAATATCCAATTTTTTTCGCTCCCTACCATATTTTGCCCTAACTCCCTGACTGGTTACAAACACAACATCATATATTCTATCAAATTCAACCTCTTCTCCCTGGACAAATAGTTTTTGAATTCTTTCGCCCGCAGGATTTTCAATTTTAAAATAGAGGTTAATACCTGCTGAACGCTTAACATAACCACCCTGTTGTTCATAAGGATTACGAGAAAATGTTCTTTCTAAATTAGCCTCCATCATCTCCCA
>JBNJDK010000080.1:0-8559 GCA_051744805.1 Bacillota bacterium | reverse complement strand
CAAATAAATCCTCATTTTTTATTTAATGCTTTAAATACAATAACTGCTACCTGTCGGATTAATCCTGAACAATCTCGGGAACTTCTTATGAAATTGGCCAGTATTTTCCGTAAAACTTTAAAAAGGGATGCCAGAGAAACAACTCTTGAAAAAGAAATTGAATTTTGTAGAGATTATCTAGGTATCGAAAAGGTTAGATTAGGAGACAGGCTTAAAGTAGACTGGGATCTACCTGAAAAACCTCATGATTATGTTATCCCACCTTTTGTTATCCAACCACTTGTTGAAAATTCAATTAGACATGGGATTCAACCCCTGGAAGGTGAGGGCAGAATTAAAATAAAGGTTAAAGAAATAGAAAATAAGCTTAAAATTATCGTAAGTGATAATGGAGTAGGGATTTCGGATGATAGATTAAATGAGCTTTTTACAGCTAAATCTGATAGAATAGGTCTTAAAAATATAAAAGAAAGAATTGAAAATCTTTATGATGAACAGGCTGAGTTAGATATTAAATCTCAAGAAAATGAAGGAACAGAAGTAAATATTACTTTACCTATCATTTCTGAAATCAAAGGAGAGCTAATTGGATGAAAGCAAATACATTGATTGTTGATGATGAAAAAATGGCCCGCAGTGAATTGATTTATCTTTTAGATAAAGATGACCGTTTTCAGGTTAAAGATGAGGCTGAAAATGGGAAAAAAGCTATTTCCCTTCTAAAAAATAATGATTATCAATTAATTTTTCTAGATATAAAGATGCCCGGTTTTTCGGGAATGGAAATTGCTCGTTTACTTAAAGAATTTAGAAATCCTCCTGAAATTGTTTTTACAACTGCTTATGATGAATATGCTGTTGAAGCTTTTAAATTGGCTGCTATTGATTATCTTTTAAAACCTATAAGTGAAGATAGATTTGAGGAAACTTTAGATAGAGTCTGGAGTAGATTAAACCAAAAAGAAAAAGGAAATAATACAACTAATAAACTTGAAGATTTTCTGGAAGCTTTTCAGTCTAATAATGAAGATAATACCCTTTGCAAAATACCTGTAGAAGAAAATGAAAGATATCGCTTATTAGATTATTCTGAGATTTATTATTTTTCAACAGCTGATAACAAAGTTAAGGTGCATACTGAAAAGGAATCATATTTAACCAATCTTAATTTAAAAGAATTAGAAAAAAGATTGCCTTCTGATTTTTTTAGAATACACCGAAGTTATATAGTTAATTTAAATAAAATAAAAGAGGTTATACCCTGGTTTAAAGGTAAATATCAGATTGTATTAGCTGATAGTGTAGAACATGAGATACCTGTCAGTAGAACAAAAGTAGATAAATTAAATAAGCTACTTAATTTAAAGTAAGAAGTTGAGTATTGCGAATATATTAAAAAGGGGAGGCAAATATCAAGTTGAAGTCATTATCAGTTAAACAAAAAATAATTTTTCCAATTTTACTAATTTTTATTCTTTCGTTTGTTTTTATAGGTTACATAACTTATATGAATGTTTCACAGAGTTTTGAAGAAGTTATAGGAGAAGGCTTAACAGACCAGGTAGAAATAACCAGAGAATATATTAAAATTTTAGATGAGGAATATGAAAGCAAAGATAAAATTATCGAAAAATTAAGAGAGGCCAATTACAATCTGGAGGGTAATTTAGATGGTGAAGGCTTTATATTTATAATGGATGAAGAAGGTGAATTGTTGGTTCACCCTGTTTATGAAGGGGAAAATAAAACTAAAGATAGTGAAGCTTTTCAAAAGATGTATGAAAATAAAAATTCTATAGTAAGTTATATTTCTCCAAAAACAGGTACAAAAAAGATTGCCAGTTCTAAAGTATATGAACCATATGGCTGGATAATTTCATCATCTGCTTTTAAAGGTAAGATTATTGGTAATAGGATTACAGGTCTGGCAAAAGAAGTATTGATTTATTTAAGTATTACAGCTCTTATTTTAGTAATTATTACAATATATATTGTAAGAAAAATGTTGAAACCTATCCCAGTTTTAGTAGATAAATTTGATAAATTAGCTGATGGTAACTTAAGAGTAAAAATTGATGATAATAGAGGGGATGAATTTGGAGATTTAATAAGTTCTTTTAATAAATTTGTAGAAAATATCTCCCAGATAATAAAGAGGATGGTTACAATATCGGATGATTTAGATTCTTCCAGTGAGGAATTATTAAATTCTGGTAAAGGAGTTAAAATTTCAGCTCAAAATGTAGGCCAGGCGATAGAAAATGTTGCTTCTGGAGCTGAAGAACAGTCAGCTCAGGTAGATGAAAGTAAAAATATGATAGATAATTTGATAGATGAAATACAGGATACTAAAAAAATGTCAGAAACTATGGAAAGTTCTTCTAAAGAAGTAATCGATAATGTAGAAGATGGCACAAAAGCTATAGATAGTTCTATTAAACAGATCAATCAGGTGAAAGATTATTCTGAAGAGATTTCAAATAAAATTCATTCTTTAAATGAACTTTCTTCAGAAATAGGAGAAATTATTGAATTAATAAATAGTATAGCTGAACAGACAAATCTGCTTGCTTTAAATGCTGCTATCGAAGCAGCAAGAGCGGGAGAAGCGGGACGAGGATTTAGTGTAGTAGCTGATGAGATAAGAGAACTTGCTGAAGAATCTGCCAGTGCTACAGATGAAATAGCAGAACTTATAGAAAAAATCGAAAAAAATGTTGAAAGTGCTGTAAATAAAATGGATGATACGGAAGAGGTAGTAGATGAAAGTGTAAAAGTTATAGAAGGAACAGGAAAGACTTTTGTTTCTATCGAGAAGAGAGTAAATAATTTAATTGATTTAATTCACAGTATAAGTGATAAAAACAATCAAATGGCTAAATTAAGTGATAATGTAAAACAGGTTGTTGAAGATGTTGCTTTAGTTAGTGATGAAGCCGCCAGAAATGCGGAAGAGGTGACAATCTCCAGTCAAAAACAAATTGATTCTACAGATGAGATAGTAGATGCAGCTCAGGAATTAGCTGAAATGTCTAAAGAGTTATCTGAGATTATAGATACTTTTGAGTTATAGAAATAATATGTCATTAGGAAAATATAAGGAGGGATAAGGTGAAAACTGAATTTACTGAGTTACTGGGAATAAAATATCCAATTGTTCAGGGTGCTATGGCCTGGGTAGCAGATGGAGAATTAGCTGCAGCTGTTTCTGAAGCAGGAGGAGCAGGAACAATAGCGGCAGCAGGTAGAGATGCTGATTGGGTAAAAAAACAGATTAATATCGCAAAAGAAAATACTGATAAACCTTTTGGAGTAAATGTAATGTTGATGGCAGATAATTGTGATCAAATAGTTGATACTTTATGTAGGGAAAATGTAGATTATGCGACCTTAAGTGCTGGAAATCCAATAACTTATTTTGAAAAATTACATGAAGCAGATATAACAGCTATTCCGGTAGTACCTAATTTGCGTCTGGCTCATAAAGTTGTTGATAAAGGTACAGATGCAATAATAATCGAAGGAATGGAGGCAGGTGGACATATTGGTAATCTTACAACTATGGCCCTGATGACGCAAGTTATACCTGAAATTGATGTCCCTGTTATTGCAGCTGGTGGATTTGTTGATGGGAGAGGATTAGCAGCTGCCTTGGTAATGGGTGCAGCTGGGATTCAAATGGGTACCAGATTTTATGCTTCGAAAGAGTGTAATGCTCATATTAAAGCTAAACAGAAAATTGTAGATAGTCAGGATATAGATACGATAGTTACTGGTTTAGTACATGGTCATCCTGTACGTGGAATAAGAAATAAAATGACAGAAAAATATTTAAAACTTGAAAAAGAAGGAGCCTCTGAGACTGAATTAGAAGAATTGGTAGTTGGAAGTAGTAGGACAGCTCCTCAAAATGGAGATATAGAATGGGGATTTGTTCAGGCAGGACAGAGTCTATCTGCTATTAAAGAGATTAAATCCTGTGATCAAATTATTCAGCAAATTATAAAAGAAGCTAAAACAGCATTAGATTATAATGTTTAAACTTATCAAAAATATTATAAGATATATTATAGCATAAAAGAAAAGGCTGATCTGAGTGGGGCTCAGACCAGCCTTTTTACATTATATAGGGTGTAAGGTATAATGTGTTAACTTTAGTTTAGGCACTCATCTTTTCTTGTTCACTTGTATCTTTAGTAAGGTGAGTATATGACTGTTTAACTAATACTATAGCAAGTACGAAGAGAAGTACTCCAAGTACTGCAAGTACCATACTTCCACCTGCAAGATTTTGATAAACAAGGAAAACAAGAGCAGTTAATGTTACAGCAAACATAAAGACCATTGGAATAACTGTATAGAAATTTTTCTTGTTATTTTGAGCAAGCCAGACAGAAAGTGAAAGTAGTGCCAGTGCAGCTAATAGCTGGTTTGCTGAACCGAATATTGGCCATAGTGTTGACCAGCCACCTGAAAAGGTAAGTGCTGCAGAAAGAACTACAGTAATTAAAGTAGCAACATACATGTTACTTAAAGGACTGTCTGATTCTTCTACACTATCTGCATCTATAAAGTATTCCTGGAAAATAAAGCGGGCTAACCTTGTAGCTGTATCAAGAGTAGTCATGGCAAATGCTGATACAGCAAGAGCAGCAAAGTTCATACCAACTTTAAAAGGAATACCAAAATTAGATGTTAAATTACCGATACCATTTGAGAATACATTAACTGGTCCACCATTTGCAAGAAGTTCTGAATATTGACCTTTTGTAACTACAGCAGCTGTAATAAGGGCAATAACAGCAAGGAATGACTCAATTAACATACCACCATAACCTATCAAATGTGAATCAGTTTCTTTATTTAACTGTTTGGAAGTAGTACCTGAAGCAACTAAGGAGTGAAATCCAGATACAGCTCCACAGGCAACAGTTACAAATAAAACCGGGAATAAGTACCCACTTGAAGTCTGGAAAGAAGTAAATGATTGCAATTCAAAAGATGGTCCACCAATTATTATTCCCAAAAATCCTCCAATTAAAAGTGCATATAAGAGGAATGAGTTCAGATAATCCCTGGGCTGTAATAAAATCCAGACCGGGGTAACTGAAGCAACAAATATATAAGCAGTTAGTAGAACTAACCAGGTATTATAGCCAATTTGAATTGGAAAGTTAAGGCCAATTGCAACTGCAATAAATAAAAGAATTACACCAATTACAGTTAAAGAGCCAAGAGATAAACTAGAACGAGTTCTAACTATACCAAATACTATTGCTAAAGCAATAAATAAGATTGAAGCCGTAGCGGCTGAAGGTGTAGATGCAAAAGTTTCAGCAACTATGGACATAAAAGCACTAATAACCAGAATAAGTGTTAACCAGGCAAAAACACTAAATAATTTTTTACCAGTAGAACCTATATTCTGATTTATAACTTCTCCAATTGAACGTCCGCCATTTCTAACTGAAGTAAATAGTGATCCCATATCATGAACTCCACCGAAGAAGATACCACCAATGATGATCCAGGTAAGAACTGGCAGCCATCCAAATCCAGAAGCAGCTATTGGTCCAATAATAGGTGCTGCACCAGCTATGGATGCAAAGTGGTGGCCGAGTAATACAGGTGCTTCGGCTGGAACATAATCAACTCCATCATTCATAGTATGAGCAGGAGTTTTTTCACTATCATCTAGTCCCCATGATTTTTTGAGAAAATTACCATAAGTAAAATATGCTAAAATAAATAATACTAAAGCAAATAATATAACAGGAATACTCAATTTCATTTCCCCCTTTAATTTTAGTTTTAATTATAGATATTTTATAAATATTAGTTTAAAAGAAACGCTTTACTTAACTCTCTACACCTCCTTTCTAAAGATAAAATATATAAGTTATTTATTTAAAAATTTAGTTTACATAAATCTTTCAGGCTGATAATTATCTGCTACTTTTTTACCTTCTTCATTTGTATAGACTTCATTTTCAGCAAGGTCAACAGCAATCAAACGGGTATCACACCAGCCTTTTAAACCTAAAAGAAAACTTTTTGAAAAGGAAAAATCCTTGATTTTCTCTATTTCATTTTCATTAAAAGGGTTTTCACTAATTTTTACTATAGTAATATAACTTTGTTTATGATTACGGTTAAGGTCAATTAATTCATCCATAGCTTTTTTTAGAAAATCTTCATCAGGAATTAGTTCATTTTCATTATTTTTATCTATTAGACAGTGGTCGAATTTAGCATATTCCCAGATTTTTAATTTTTTGCTGGCAAAATATTTTTGGTTTTGGACATGGGAAAATGCATAGAGATCGAATTTTTTATCAGCAATTTCTTTATTTTCTTCTAAATCAAAATAGGATTTATACATTAATTTGAGCTGGTCAAGATATTCATCAGCTGTGAATTGATTTTCATTTTTCATATTAACTGCCTCCAGCCTTATTTTTAGACTTATATTTTTCTAATCCAATTTTAATTTTAATCCTTTAACAGGTTATAAACAATATTCTGGAACTGAATTGTAAAAATTTAAGGTTAAATATCATTATTTTAAGATGAGTTGTAGAATATATTTTAAATAAAAAAAGCTCTACTGCTAATTTTAACAGTAGAGCCTTATATCATCCTAGTTAGCTTTTATTCTATTTTCAAATTCATTTGTGACCATTTCATAAATTTCTTTAGCCCTTTTGTTGTCTGGCATTGAATTATAGATTGTCTCTATATATTTTCTTTCTTTTATAATTTCAAGGGTTTTAGAGAAATTTATGTCATAAATCCAGGTCATTTGCATTAATTTTAAATCATTTACAGTTTCTAAATTATCATATTTTATTAATTTTTTATTTTTTAGTTTTTCATAGATGTGATCACTTATTTCTGGTCTGTGGTCTAATTTTATAAGTTCAGTTTCTTCATTTTCTTTTTCATATTTTTCTTTAAAAAGGTTAAAAATATCCAGTTTATCAGCATCTCGTATTAGCTTAGCAAAAAAGAGTTCATTGTCATCAGGAAGCTCTGGATTATTGTGAAGGCGGATAGCCGAGATAACTATTTTTTGATGTTCAGGTGAAAAATCAGCCATTAGACCATTTTCTTCAAGAACCTGTACTCCAAGTTCTCCATGATCTTCAGATTTATAATCAGAAAATGTTTTGTATTCTTTATATTGTTTGAAACGACCTATATCATGAAAAAGAGCAATGATTTTTGCTAGATAAAATTCATCTCCACTTAGTTCAAAATCTTCTATGATATTTTCCATTTCCTCACAAACTCGATAGCTGTGTCTTATCTTTAAGTCGATATTTTCTTGATCTTCAGAGTCATCCATCTCAAATTGATTTACATAAGAGATAAAAAAGTCTCTTAAAGAAAGATATTTTCTTTTCATTTATATTAATCCTCCTATTTAATTGCTATTTTCTATTATAAATTATAATTTGCCATTTGTAAATTATCATCTCTTATATAATAAGGATATATATAATAAGGATAGTCTTGATTAGAATAAAAATATTTGGTATTATGATATCAATTTAGAAGTGATAAATTTCATAGTTTAATAAATTTATGAAGGAGGCTCATTATGTCAAAAAATATTAAATTAGAAGGAGTTATACCTCCTGTAGCTACTCCTTTTAAAAGTAATGGTGAAATTGATTTTGCTGCTTTTGAAAAGAACTTAAACAAATGGGTGGAAAATGGAGTAAATGGTATACTTGCCTTTGGTTCAAATGGTGAAACAGTGCATTTAACTAATGAGGAAAAAGTTGAACTTATTAAAAAGAGTTCAGAAGTTTTGCCAGATGATAAACTATTGATAGCCGGTAGTGGAGGTTTGACTCCAGAGGAAACAATTGAGTTAACTAATAGCTCAGCCAAAGCGGGAGCAGATGTAGCTCTAGTAATTACTCCTTATTTTTATTCTTCAAATATGACTGAAAAAGCATTGATCAAATATTATGAAGAGGTTGCTGCCAAATCTGAGATACCAATTATGCTCTATAATGTACCTAAATACACAGGAATTAAAATACCTTTAGATGTGATAGCTGAATTATCAAAAAATGAAAATATAATTGGAATGAAGGATTCAAGTGGTGATATTACTTATTTAGCTCAGATAATGGAAGTTAGTGCAGAGAATTTTGATCCGTTAGTGGGAACTGCAAATGCTTTTTATCCAGCACTTACTTTAGGAGTTCAGGGTGGTATTTTAGCTCTGTCCAATATAGCTCCAGCAGAATGTGTTGAGGTATTATATTTAGTTAAGGAAAATAAATTAGTTGAAGCCCGTAAACTTTATACTAAATTAATTCCAACAAATAAAGCTGTAACTGCTAAATTTGGGATCCCCGGCCTTAAAGCTGCTATGGATAAATTAGGCTATTATGGCGGTAAACCAAGAAAGCCATTAATTCCATTGGAAGAAAAAGAAGAAAAAGAGTTATTTAATATATTAGAAAAAGCAGATTTATTATAAAATAATGATCATCTAAACCGCACTGGTGATTTAAACGGTGCGGTTTTCACTTAATATAA
>JBNJDK010000079.1:0-8561 GCA_051744805.1 Bacillota bacterium | reverse complement strand
ACAGAAAAATATTCTTCTTTACTTAAATATTCTAATATTTCAGCTCTTTTAAGCCCCTCAACTATAACCTTAATCATTCCATTAGGAAGTTTTATAAGTTGCTTTACCTCAGCAATTGTCCCCACTTTATAAATATCATCTTCATCTGGTTCTTCAATTTCTTCATCCTTTTGAGACGCTATAATAATTTTTTTATCTCTCATCATAGATTCTTCTATAGCCTCAATTGATTTATCTCTTCCAACTAAAAGTGGAATAACCATATTAGGAAAGACAACTATACCTCTTGAAGCCAGTAATGGCAATTCAAGTTCATCATCCAAATCTATATCCTGTTCCTCTTTTATTTCAATATCATCAAAATCTATATCTTTTGGCATATTAAACACCTCTCTAAATAAATAATTCTTGGTAACTAATTTTAATCCTTCATAATAAAGAAAAGGGATAATAACACCTCTCAACTGAGGTGCCATTACCCTACCATTCCTCCATAAAAATTATTTCATTCTAAGCAGATTCTTCTTTTTCATTTATTCTAATCAATTCCGGTTCTTTTCCATCTTTTATAACTTCTTCAGTGATAACACATTTAGTAATATCACTATCTGAAGGAAGATCATACATTATATCAAGAATTGATTCTTCTACAACAGCTCTCAGTCCTCTTGCTCCTGTACCTCTAGATAATGCTTTTTCTGAAATAGATTTTAGAGCTTCATGAGTAAACTCTAGCTCAACATCATCCATTTCAAAGAATTTCTCATACTGTTTTACAAGAGCATTTCTAGGTTCAGTAAGAATTTCAACTAAATCTTCAACTTCAAGCTGATCTAAAGTAGCAATTACAGGCATTCTTCCAATAAATTCAGGAATTAGACCATAGTGTAAAAGATCCTGAGGAAGAATATGTTTTAAAGTGTCTCCAATATTTGCACTTTCTTCTTTGGTTTGGATATCAGCACCAAAGCCCATAACTTTACTATCAATTCTATTTTTGATTACTTTATCAAGTCCATCATATGCTCCACCGGCAATAAATAGAATATTAGTGGTATCAATCTGAATAAATTCTTGATGAGGATGTTTTCTTCCTCCCTGAGGTGGTACACTTGCTACAGTACCTTCAAGTATTTTAAGAAGGGCCTGTTGTACACCTTCCCCAGAAACATCACGAGTTATTGATGGATTTTCTGACTTTCTGGCAATTTTATCAATCTCATCAATATATATAATACCTTTTTCAGCTTTTTCAACATCATAATCGGCTGCCTGAATTAATTTCAGAAGAATATTTTCTACATCTTCACCTACATAACCAGCTTCAGTGAGAGAAGTAGCATCAGTTATAGCAAAAGGTACATCAAGAATTCTAGCTAACGTTTGAGCCATTAATGTTTTACCACAGCCAGTAGGTCCAACTAACATGATATTACTTTTCTGTAGTTCTACATCATCAATTTTCATATCAGAATTTACACGTTTATAATGATTATAAACTGCTACTGATAGAGTCTTTTTAGCTCTTTCCTGCCCAATTACATACTGGTCAAGTATATCTTTTATTTCTTTTGGTTTTGGAATATTTTGTAGAGTAAATTCTAGGTCATCATTTAATTCTTCTTCTATAATTTCATTACATAATTCTATACATTCATCACAAATGTATACCCCAGGGCCAGCTACTAACTTCTTTACCTGGTCCTGTGATTTACCACAAAATGAACATTTCAATTGTCCTTTTTCATCACCAAACTTGAACATTATATCACCTCTTAAAGAGAGTTACTCCTTATCTTCTTTTTTATTTTCGGCCTTCTTCTTCTGAAGATCATTTCGAGAAATCACTTCATCAATAATACCATAATCAACAGCGTCTTCTGCAGTCATAAAATAATCTTTTTCTACATCAGCGGCAATCTTTTCTTTAGATTGACCTGTATGCTTACTTAAAATTTCATTTAAAGTTTCTCTGATTCTCATTAATTCTTTAATGTGAACTTCTGCTTCAGTTGCTTTACCCTGAACTCCACCTGCAGGCTGATGAATCATTACTCTAGAATAAGGTAATCCATAACGCTTACCTTTAGCACCACAAGCAAGAAGTAAAGCACCTGCACTTGCAGCCTGTCCCATGCCAATAGTAACTACATCAGGTTTAATATACTGAATAGTATCATACATTGCTAGAGCAGCTGTTACAGAACCACCAGGACTGTTTATATATAAATAAATGTCTTTATCAGGATCATCAGCTTCTAAAAATAAAAGTTGAGCTATAACTAAATTTGCCATCTGATCTGTTACTTGAGTACCTAAAAATACAATTCTATCTTTTAAAAGTCTGGAATAAATATCATAGGAACGCTCACCACGATTTGTCTGTTCTACAACCATTGGAACCAAACCGCTCATTATATCTCCTCCTTAAAGTTTATCATATATCTAATCAATTAATTGTTTTCCTTTAAATAATCTAATGTTTTTTCCATTCTGAGACTTTCTTTTAAATCTTCCATCTGTCCCTGCATTTGCATAAATGCTTTAATCTGTTCTACATCCTGATCATTTTCTTCAGCAATTTTTTCAATTTCTTCATCTACTTTTTCATCACTTACTTCGATTTCTTCTGCAGCCGCTATGGCTTCAAGAATTAGATTGTTTTCAACTCTCTTTGAAGCTGTTTCTCTATTATCTTCTCTCCAACTTTCTTCATCCATACCCATGTAATTTAAATATTCTTCAACTTCCAGTCCCTGACTTGAAATACTCTGACTTAAGTTTTGGAACATTTTATCTAATTCATTATCTACCATTTTTTCAGGAACATCAACTTCACAATTTTCACTGATTTCATCTAATAATTTATTTTCATATTCCTGTTCTGCCTGTTGTTCTTTTTGTTCTTTGATTTCCTCTTTTATACTTTCCCGCCATTCTTCCATTGTTTCAAAATCACTTGCTTCTTTTGCAAAGTCATCATCAAGTTCTGGTTTCTGCTTTGCTTTTATTTCTTTTACTTCAACAGAGAATACAGCATCTTCACCAGCTAAATCTTCAGCATTATAATCTTCCGGGAAAGTTACTTCAACATCAGTTTCTTCTCCTACTTTTGCCCCAATCAATTTTTCTTCAAAACCAGGAATAAAAGTATTAGAACCAATTTCAAGGCTATATTCTTCTCCACTACCACCTTCAAATGGTTCACCATCTATTTTTCCTTCAAAATCTATAATAGCAAAATCTCCATCTTCTACAGTATCACGGTCAACACTTTGAAGTTGACTGTGCTGATCTCTTGTATGTTCAATTCTCTCTTCAATATCTTCTTCTGTAATTTCAACATCTTCTTTTTCAACGCCAAGTCCGGTATATTCACCAAGTTCAACTGTTGGTTTTACTTCTACTGTAGCAGAAAAAGTAGCAGGTTCATCTTCGGCAATATAATAATCATCAATTTCAGGTTGATCTATTGGTTCTATATCAGCTTCTTCGATTGCATCTCTATAACCTTCAGGAATCAAAATATCTAAAGCATCTTTATGAAGAATTTCTTTTCCATATTGGGCTTCCAATATTTTACGTGGTACTTTACCTTTCCTGAAACCAGGAATTTCAACATCTTTTACTACTTTTTTATAAGCCTGTTCAAGTGCATCATTAACTCTTTCAGGTTCGATTTCAACTTTTAATTCTACCTTATTATCTTCCAAATCTTTTTTTACAACTTCCATTATTTACTCCTCCTTAAAAATAACTACCTAAAAATAATTTTTTATAACTTTAATTATATACTTATCTATTTAATAAAAATAAGTATACATTTAAAATACTAATTTTTTTATGCTTCATTAATATTATTATAATCTAGAATGGCAGATATTACAATACTCTTTTTACTATTATATAATTTTATCTTTATAAATTATGTAAAAAACTTAACTATTATTAGAAATTTATTACTATAAATGCTAATAATCCCCGATTTGGCCTGAAGCCACTATCGGGGGTATTTACAAAAAATGGTGCGAAAGGTGGGACTCGAACCCACACGGGGAATACCCACTAGATCCTAAATCTAGCGCGTCTGCCAATTCCGCCACTTTCGCATATGTACAATATTACTATTTCCAAAGCCAGATATAATATTAACATAGTTAAACGTAACTGTCAAGAATTTGCCCAAAAATTATATATATTTCTTTAAACTATCGCAAATATGACTGAATTAGAATTTAAATCAAAGTGAAATATGACTATTAATCAAGTGACTTAAGATATAATTATATTAGAAAGGTAGAGCCTGCGAAAGGATGTGAGCACATTGAAACTTTTCGGTTATAAACACTTACTCATTTTATTTCTAGCTACCTTTATGATTTTTACCTGTCTGCTATCTGTTACTGCGGATAATACAGATACTAAAGAAAATTACCCAATCAATGTTAAACTTACAATACGTTCTCAAGAAAAAATTATTGCTAAAGATGATTTTTTTAAAATCCTTGAAATGGATGACTATATACTTTTACCTTTAGTATCTTTAACAAGATGGCTGGATATAGATTTAAGTTATGACCGAAAAAATGAACTATTAACAGTTTATCATAATAAAAATGATAAATCTATAATAATTGATTTACAGCACAACATTTATTATAACTTTCCTCAATGGTCTAAAGATCCTCCTTTAATTATGGAAGAAGAATTTTATGTAACAACCTCTCTAATCGAATATTTAAGTAATTCAAAAGTAGAGTGGATACCAGGAAAACAGGAATTAGTGATCAGTTATAAGTATGAGGAAAATGGAATAGATGATTCTAAAATCAAAGCTGATATTACGGGACCCGACTTTTCTATAGGTTCTATCCATTATGAAACAAAATTAAATTATGAATTTAAGGAAGACTCTCCAGATACTACCCTAACTTTAAATAATCATCTCAATATTTATGGAAGATTCAAAAACTGGACAATAACAAAAGAACAATTGCTAAATTATAATTTCGAAACTGATAACTATGATATTAAATATCCTTTTTTAAGTGCAAGAAATTATGAAAATAATCAATTAATTGTTATTGGAGATAATCGATTCAGTTTATCCAATACTATTGGACGGATAAATTTAAGAGGTATATATTTTCAAGAACCCATACAACAAATAAGTAGTAGAAGAGCTTATACTTCAATAACTGGCCAGGCCCCTCCTGAAAGTATAGTTTCTTTGTATACTAATGATAAGAAAATTGATCAAATATATCTAGAAAAAGGAGAAAATAATTATCATTTTGAAAATATTTCTCTAATAATAGATAGAATTAATTATTTTAAAATAGTTATAACAGATAAAGATGAGCAAAAAACAGAAATAATAAAAAAAATAGCTGGAAGTAGTAATATTTTTGAATCAGGTACAAATGAAATGATTTTTGCCCTTGGTAATTACAATAAAAAAACTCCTCCAGAATCAATTTTGGAAGTTGGGGGAATGGAATTAAAATATGCTCCAAATCAAAATATTTCATATTTTTGGGAATTAGGAACCGAAAAGGTATTTGATGATTCTGAATATGAAGGTTTAGTTGCGGGAAATTTAGCTCGTATATCTTTAAGACCTGATGAATTGCCACTGGTACTTTCTTTTGATTGGTTAACAAGTAAAGAATTTGGTTTAATAGAACATGGATATAGAGTAAATACACTATTTCCGAGAGAAAATGGACACATTAAAACTATATATTCTTATGTACCACCTTTAGTAGTAAAAAATGTTGATGCTGTTGAAGGACAATATTCTCTAGTAAATTTTGAACAGGAAATAAATGATAACTGGTTTTTTGATTTATATTTAGAAAATAATCAATCTATTTTAGATATGGAAGAATTTGATTTAAGTATTATTGATTTAGCTTTTGATTACAAAGATAAATCCAGAAATAGTTTTACAATTACAACTGAATTAGCCAGTATAAAGGAAGATTCAGAATGGCGCAAACTGGAACTTACTGAAAAAAATAGAGATTATTTTAATATTATTTTAGAAGGTAAAACATATAAAAATAGAGATAAATTTGGTGGAGAAATAAGCTATGATTTAAGTAATATTACTTTTTATGAAAATATCATTAAACAAGAAGAAAGTGCATTTCTAGAATTAAATTCAAGTAAATATTTCACAGATAATTTTACCCTAAGTGGAAATTTTGAGACAGAATTTAGTTGGTTTGAGGAAAAAATAACAGAAAGAGAAACTGAAATTGATCTTAGAGCTAGATTAAAAACAGGGAAATATACTTATCTTACAGCAGGACTATCCAGTGAAAATAAATATACTAAAGACTATATTGACAATGATGAGGAAAGAGAAAAAAACAGTGAAATTGAACTTTTTTTAAAACATAATATACCAAGGAGTTTTAACTTAACTACCGGTATTAAAAAAACTTACTTAGAAAAAGACAATCTAGATGATGAAAACTATTTAAGCGGTTATGGCAAAATTGATTATCAAAATACAAAAAATTATTGGGAATTAGAATTAGACTTTGAATATATAGCTCCTTATGGTACTCGAAATACAGCTCAGGAAAAAATAGATATTGAATTGTCCAAAAAATTATTTTCAGGTCTGGAAGGAATTTTTAATATAAAAAGGGATTATGTTTCAAGCAGAAGTGAAAATCCTTACTATGAAGCCTCTATCTCATTCAGTCAAACTCTAGGTTTTAGCCAGGGTAAAATTGTGGGTCAGGACTATAATAGAGGTAATCACAGCCCATATATTGCCGGACTTGTCTATTTAGATGAAAATGGAAATAAAAAAAGAGATCCAGTTGAACCTCTTTTAAAGGAAATAAGTGTATTTAGAGATCGAACAAAAACTTTAACAGATGAAAAAGGTTATTTTATTTTTGAAAATGTTAGAACCGGATTATATGAAGTGGGGGTAAACTTAAATGAACTTAATGAAAATTATACACCTGTAACAAAAAATCAAATTGTAAAAGTGAGAGAAAATGAAAACATATTTTTAGAATTAGGTTTAACTAAATTAGGGGAAATTAGAGGACAAATTTTCATAATTAATGGCAAAAAAGAAACTGAAACTATAGAACTTAGTCATGTAGAACTTAAAATAGAAGAATTAAATAGAACTTTCTTTACTAATAATGAGGGAAAATTTATCTTAAGAAATGTTCCTCTTGGACAATATACTATTAAAGTTATGGAAAAATCCTTACCAGTTGGAGTGACTGTTTCTGATAATGATATTTATAAAATTAAAATAACATCAGATAAACTAATAACTCATGATCTGGGGATATTTCTAACATTTGAAAACAAAGGAGTTTTAAATTACTAAAATAAAAGGAGGTGCTGCAAAAAAAGTAGATTACTATTAGATTTTTACCGTCAAATGTTGATTTGAAAAGTCAATAAGGAGGGAAAAAATGGTTAAAAATAAACTGTTTTCCATATCTATCGTCTTTATTATGATGTTGGCACTAGTTTTTATTGGAGGAGTTGATAATTATACTGAATCTTATTCATGTGGCCCCGGTCATCCTTTAGTAGAACCTGAATATAATCCAGGTGGTTCAGGCAATCCAGAAATAGAAGATTTTATGGATGTTGGAGGAGATTGTATAATTTCAAGACTTAATTTTGAAAGTGGTACTTCTTTAAGAGGGAATATAGTAGTTAATGGTTATACAATTCATTATGAAGTTTATGGAGATAATGATGAATATTTTATGTTTGAGGTGAATGGAGATTATAATGTTGTAAAAGCGATAATAATCAAAGGTGGACCTAATGCATATCTATATGATTATACTGAACTCCCAGAATATCAAGTAAGTTATGACTGTAATTTAACTTCACCTGATCATCCAGAACCTGGTGTGAAACCTGCTGTGAGTCACTTTGAAATCCTTGTATGTCCACCTCCTAAGGGGTATCTTCAAGTTAATAAATCATGGATAGATGATGAAAGTTTAGAAAGTTATCGTCCTGAAGATGTTGTTGTAGATATTTACTCAGATGATGATAATTCACACGCTGGTACAATTACACTTTTACCTGACTCCGGCGCAGATGATAATCAATGGTCAGGAGTACTCTGTGGCCTACCTATAGGAGATTATTATGTAGTTGAAAATGATGTTCCTAACTATACAACTGAATATCCTGATGGTAATTCTGTTACAATTTATCCTGGCGATTGTCCAGAAGAAGCTACTACAGCCAATAATACTTTTGGTACAATGGCTATAACTGAACCTGAGGACCCTGAACCTGCAGTGATTGAAATTAAAAACACACTGGAAAAAGGTTCTTTGATTATTAATAAAGAATTTAACTATGATGATATCAAGGGTTATACCTTTGATATTAATCAAATTAAAGTTGAAGTTGCCGGTCCTTCTTTCTCTTCACCTCAAACTTACACTATTCCTATTGATAAAAACGGAAATGGTTCTATCCCTATAAATGACTTGATCCCCGGCACCTATACTGTTACTGAACCTTCTTTAGGTACTGAATGGTCTATC
>JBNJDK010000078.1:0-8631 GCA_051744805.1 Bacillota bacterium | reverse complement strand
GAAGTAGAAGAAATGGTTGAATTTGCATTAAATAGTCCAGAACCAGATTTAGAAGATGCTACCAAATATATATATGCTAATCCATATGAATCAATGAAGGAGGGAAAATAATGCGTGAGTTAAAATTCTCCCAGGCTTTAAATGAAGCATTACATCAAGAAATGGAAAGAGATGAAGATGTATTTGTACTTGGGCAAGATGTAGGTAAAATGGGTGGAGATTTTGGGGTTACAAAAGGACTCTGGAAAAAATATGGAAGCAGAAGGGTTATAGATACTCCCTTATCTGAAGCTGCAATGATGGGTTTAAGTAATGGTGCTGCTTTTACTGGCTTAAGACCAGTTGTAGAAATTATGTTTGCTGATTTTATAACAGAATGTTTTGACCAAATAGTAAATAATTCTGCAAAAGCACATTACATGTTTTCTGGACAATTGACTGCTCCTATAGTTTTAAGAACTGCTAATGGAGGTGGTTTCAGAGCTGCTTACCATCATTCACAAAATCCAGAAGCATGGTTAATGAATATCCCGGGTATTACAGTTGTAGCACCATCAACTCCCTATGAGGCTAAAGGACTTTTAACTGCTTCAATTAGAAGTGAAAATCCAATAATATTTTTTGAACATAAAATGTTGTATAGTACTTCGGGAGAAGTTCCAGAAGATCAATATGAGTTACCACTGGGTAAAGCTAAAGTTAAAAGAGAAGGTTCTGATGTTACAGTAATTGCTTCCATGAAGATGTGTGAGTATGCTTTAAAAGCAGCTGAGGAACTAAAAAATGAAGGAATTAGTGTTGAGGTTATAGACCCAAGAACATTAGTTCCATTTGATAAGGAAACTATCTTTGATTCAGCAGCAAAAACAAATCGAGTGTTAGTAGCCTATGAAGCTCCAAAAACAGGTGGATATGGTGCAGAAATAGCAGGTATGTTAAATGATGAAATGTTTGAATTTTTAAAAGCTCCTGTTAAAAGGGTAGCTTCACTTGATAGCCCAGTAGCTTTTTCTCCTAAACTGGAAGATCATATTTTGCCGGATTATGATAAAGTTGTAAAAGGAATTAAAGAAGTTATAAATTATTAAAAGTAAATAGAATTATCGAAGGAGGTAAGTAATTTGGCTACTGAAATTGAAATGCCTAAATTAGGTTTATCAATGCAAGAAGGTAAAATAACAAAATGGCTTCATAAAGAGGGAGACCAAGTAAAAAAAGGTGAAGCAATTCTTGAAATTAGTACAGATAAAATTTCCAATGTAGTAGAATCCCCTGTAGATGGTGTATTACTTAAAATATATTATGAAGAAGATGAAGTAGTACCAGTTCATAAAATAGTAGCTATTGTAGGTGAAGAAAACGAAAAAATTGAAGAGAAAAGTAATAAAAGTCAAAAAGATTTAAAAAATGAAGAAGTTGAAACTGATACTAATAAAGAAAAAACAGTAAACCTAAAAGAACAAACCAAAGAAAACATAAAAGTAAAAGCATCACCTGTTGCGAAGCAATATGCAGATAAAGCTGGCATAAGTATTTCAAAAGTGGAAGGAACAGGACAGAAAAATACAATAATGAAAAGTGATGTAAAAAGATATCTTAAAGAAAATGCAATAAAATTACCTAAAGAAGAATTAGAAGGGTATGGAACACAAAGAGTATCTCCGATTGCTCATAAAATAGCAGAGGAATATGTAATTGATATAGAAAAAATAAAAGGTAGTGGTCCTAAGGGAAGAGTTTTAAAAAATGATGTCTTATCTTTTATTGAAAAAAATAATGTTAAAAAAGCTGAAATAAAAGATAAAACAAAAAAAATATCATATGATAATATTTCACCTGTGGCAAAAAAGTTATGCAAAGAATCTAATATTGATCCTAAAAATATAACAGGGACAGGTCCAGGTGAAAAAGTGATGAAGTCAGATGTCGAACGTTATATAGATACTGGTAAAGTTAACATAAACCAAAAATTAGTTAACAAAAAAGAAAAATTAAGTAATCGTAGAAAAATCATTTCTAAAAAGATGAAAGAAAGCAGACAAAAAGCAGCTCATGCCGATGTTTCAATCGATATTGAAGTAACTAAATTTCTGGAGTTTTATAAAAAACTTTCATCACAGTTGACTACTAAATTAAATCTAAATGCATTATTTATTAAAACTATTACAGAAGTAGTTAAACTATATCCTATTATCAATTCTAGATTAAATGAAGATGAGGTAAGTTATCAAAGTAATATCAATGTTGGACTTGCTGTAGACAGTAATAAAGGATTAATAGTGCCTGTAATAAAAAAAGCAGGAGAAAAAGGTATAAATCAAATTTCAAAAGAATTAAACAAATTGATTAAGAAAGCTAAAAATAATGAAATTTCAATTGCTGAAATGGAGAATAGTACAATTACTATCAGCAATTTAGGTATGTACAATACAAAAAGTTTAACTCCAATTATCAATTATCCAGAGGTAGCAATTTTTGGGATTGGCACAATTACTGAAATGCCTTTAATAAAAAATGGTGGAATTTATATTGGTAAAATAATGAATGTAACATTGAGTTTTGATCACAGGTTAATTGATGGAGCTTTAGCTGCAAAAGTACTAAACACTCTAAAAAGTAAGTTAGAAGATCCTGAATCTTTAATTTAATTACAAATATCAAGGAGGGATAGTTATTATAGTAGAAAAAATATTTAAGGCTGATTATAAAAAGACTTGGGACTATATGGAAAATATTGCTGATAAAAAGAAAAATGGTCTAAATGAAGACTATCTGCTCCTAGTGGAACATAACCCTGTTTATACTATAGGTAGAGATGGAAACAAAGAAGATCTATTAGTATCTGATCAATTTTTGCAGGAACATGATATTAGATGTTATAATGTTAACAGAGGAGGAAAGATTACCTACCATGGACCTGGTCAATTAGTTGGTTATCCTATTTTAAATTTAAATAATTTTGAAAAAGATATTTTAATATATTTAAAAAATATTGAAAAATCTATTATAAAACTTCTTGATAAATATGGAATAGAAGGTAGAAGAAATAAAAAAATGCCGGGAGTGTGGATAGGCAATGATAAAATATGTGCAATCGGTATTGGGATTAATAAATGGGTAACCAGACATGGTTTTGCATTAAATGTGAATACTGATTTGAATTATTTTAATAATATAAATCCTTGCGGCTTTGTAAACAAAGGGGTAACCAGTATTTATAAAGAAACTGGTAATAAACTTTCTTTAGATTGGGTTATGAAAGATTATCTACGAATATTTAGTGAAGTATTTAATATTAAAGAGATTAAAGGGAAGGGTGTTTAGCTATGAGTTTAGGTATTAAAGTAGCAACAAAAAGTGAAATTGTCTATGATAAGATAAAAAATTATATTATTAAAGGTAAATTAGAGCCAGGTGAAAAATATAGTATTAGCAATTTAGCAAAAGATTTTGAAATAAGTAGATCACCAGTCTATGAGGCTGTTAAGCTTTTAGAAAAAGAAGATTTTGTTACAATTATTCCCAATGTTGGTTTTAAAGTAAATACTCTTACTAGAAAAGAAATTCATGATCTTTTAAGGATTCAAGGAGCTTTAGAAGGACTGGCAATTAGAGAAGCTATGGATAAGATAGGTGAAGAAGAAATCAAAGAATTAAATGGTATACTTGATAAAACAGAAAAATATTATAATAATGGAAAGATAGATAAATATATTGAGGAAAATAAAAAGTTTCACTTTAAATTATATAAATACTCTCAATCCAAAAAGTTAATAAATGCTTTAAAAGATTATTGGAGATATGAAATATGGTATACGCAAAATAGTGAAGAAATCAAATCTAATATTTGTAATTTAATTGATGACCACAGAGAATTGCTTGACATTATAAGTAAAGGTGAAAAGGATAAAGTACAGGATTTTATTGATGAACATATTGAAGATTGTGAAGATGTTGTATTAAACAATTTAGAATCTACTAAGATGCTTATTGATTAAATATATTAGCATATAACAGAGTTTGGAGGTATTAATATGAGATCAGAGATTGCAGTTATTGGGGGTGGACCTGGTGGCTATGCTGCTGCCCTGAGAGCAGCTCAAAAAGGGATAGAAACTATTATAATTGAAAAGGATACTTTAGGAGGAACCTGTCTTAATGTGGGCTGTATACCAACTAAATCTTTACTAGCCTCTACTGGAGTTGTAAATGAAATAAATAAATGGAAAGGGCAGGGAATTAAAATAGGTAATATTGACTTCGAGCTCAATAAACTTATGGATAGAAAAAATAAAATAGTTAATCAATTGGTAAAGGGAGTTACATCATTAATTAAAAGTAATGAAAATATTAAACTAATTAGAGGAAAAGCAAAAATAGTTAATAAAGATGAGATATTAATAAAAAAATCAAATGGAGAAAATATAACTATAAAAAGCAATAATATTATAATTGCAACTGGCAGTGAGCCAATAGAAATTTCTAATTTTTCATTTAATAATAAATATATTTGGGATAACACAGATGCTCTTTCTATTAAAAAAATACCTGATGATCTTTTAATTGTTGGGGCAGGAGTTGTAGGAGTTGAATTTGCAAATATATATAATAATTTGGGTAGTAATGTCACTATAATTGAAAAAATGGATGGGTTATTACCTAATGAAGAAAAAATTGCTGGCAATCACTTAAAAGAAATATTTAATAGAAAAGGTATTGATATTTTTTTAGATAGTGAAGTTCAGGATTATGAAGAAGTAGATGGGAAAATGAGGATTAAATTTTCAAAAGGTAATGTATTTAAAAATATAACAGTAGACAAGTTATTAATAGCAGTTGGCAGAAGACCTGTATTAAAAAATATAGGTTTAGATGAGGTAGATATTAATTATAGTAAAAAAGGTATTGATGTAAATAATCGTATGGAAACAAATATAGACAATATATATGCTGTAGGAGATGTTAATGGTAACTATCAATTAGCACATGTCGCTTTTCAAGAAGCGATTGTAGCTGTAGACAATGCTTTAGGTGGAGACCAAGAGATTAACTATACTTGTGTACCAAGGTGTATCTATACACAACCTGAGATAGCTGCAGTAGGTCTTACTGAAAAACAGGCAATTAAAAAATATGGTGATAATATAAAAGTTGGTTCTTTTCCCTATAATGCTAACGGTAGAGCTTTAAGTGAAAAAGAAGATGGATTAGTTAAAACAATTGTAGAAACTGAATATAATCAAATTGTTGGAATGTTAATTATTGGTTCTCATGCTACTGAACTAATTGGACAAGGAACTATTGCAATACGTTTAGAAAGCACAGTAGAAACTCTAGAAGATATAATATTTCCACACCCTACTTTAAGTGAAATGATAAAGGAAAGTGTATTAGATAGTTTAGATAGGGCTGTTCATATCTAATTTTTTTTATCAATATACTAACATGTAATGTGTAGGAAGATAACAGGAGGGAAGATATGATTAGTGTAAATAAGCAGTCTTTTTTATTGGTAAAAGAATTAATTAAATATAAAAATATATTAAAAATAGGTGTAAAAACATTAAAAAATGGTACTAATGTAATAGATTTAGGTCAAAACGTAGAGGGCAGTTGGGAAGCAGGACGAATATTAACCGAAATATTATTAGGAGGATTAGGTAAGGTAAGTTTTGAAACTTTTCCCAAAAAAATCTCTGGAAATTATCTACCAGCAGTTAATATAAGAACAGATCATCCCTTAATTTCTTTAGCAGGATGTCAAATATCAGGATGGGAATTAACATCTGGAGATTTTGCTCCTATATTGGCTGGACCGGGGAGAACGTTAGGACGCAAAGATAATGATTGGTTATCTCCTTATACTGATTATGTAGATAAATACGATAAGGCTATTTTAACTATTGAAAGTCCTGAACCTATAACTTTAGAACAGTCACAAAAATTAGCTAAAGCTTGTAATATAAAACCAGAAATGTTATATATTCTAATTGCTCCACCTGCCAGTTTAACTACATATATTCAAGTTTCAGGACGTATTTTAGAACAAACATTACATAGATTACAGGAAGAAAACTTTAATTTAAAAAGTATAAAACAGGCTCAGGGATTTTGTGTTATTCCCCCTGTAATAAAAGATGAACTAATTTCAATGGGCAGGATGAATGATGCACTTATTTATGGAGGTCATTCAGTTTTTTCAGTAGATACAAGTGACAAAAATATTAATAGAATTATAAATAAAATAACTTCTGATAAATCAGATGTTTATGGAAAACCATTCAAAGAAATTTTTAAAGAAGCTGATCTCGATTTTTATAATGTACCTAAAGAACTATTTTCACCAGCTTCTGTAACGATTGTAAATGAAAATACGGGTCAGATATTTAATTCTGGAAAATTTAATATAGAAGTTTTAGCAAAGTCATTTACAGATACAAATTGCAATTAAAAGAGGAGGGATTATTTATGAATGTAAAGGATAAAGTAGTTTTAATTACTGGAGGAGCTTCTGGTATTGGAAAAGCAAGTGGATTTAAATTGGGGATAAATGGTGCTAAAATAGCTATATGCGATATTAATCAAAATAATGGTGAAGAAACTGCAGAAGAGTTTAAAAATAAAGGTATTAATGCAAAATTTTTTCAATGTGATGTAACAGATGAAAGTTCAGTTAAAAATACAGTTAAAGCGGTTAAAAAAACTTGGAATAACATAGATGTTGCATTTTTAAATGCCGGTATTGAGGGGCCTAATAAAAAAGTACCAGAGATAGAATATTCAGAATGGAAAAAGACCTTTGAAATTAATGTTAATGGGGTATTTTTATGTGCAAAACATATTCTTCCTATTATGGAGAAACAGGGTTTCGGCAATATAATTATTACTAGTTCGAATCTTGGGATGTCAGCCTTACCCAACAAAACAACCTATTGTTCGACTAAAGGAGCATTGATAATGCTGGGTAAAGCTATAGCAGTAGATTATAAGGAAAAAGATATTAGAGCAAATATTATATGTCCTGGACCGGTTAAAACTCCATTAGTAACAAGTAGGTGGGAAGAGATTGATGATCCTAAAGAAAGAGCTAAAGTTAAAGAAGCAATAATGAATATCCCTCAACTTATGGAAGTTGAAGAAATAGCTAATACTGTATATTTTCTTGCTTCCGATTTTTCAAAAGCATATAGTGGTGAAACATTTGTTATTGATAAAGGGGCACAGGCTGAACTTGTTGAATAAAAAGGGAGTGCTTATATATGTTAGAAAAGAACAATAATTTAAAATTGATTATTAAAAATGCCAAAATTATAACAATGAATCAAAATAATGATATTATTGATAAAGGTTTTATTGGTATAGGAGAAAATGAAATAAAGATAATTGATCAAATGAAAAATATAAAAATGAATATTTCAGCAGATAAGGTAATAGATGCAAATGGAAAAATTGTTTTTCCTGGTTTAATTAATACCCATGGACATGCTTACCAAATTTTGCTTAAAGGTTTAGGAGCAGATTTACAGTTAATGGATTGGGTTAAAGCAGTAGTAGCCCCTTATAGTCAAAAAATAACTAGAGAAATTAATTATTATGCTGCCTTATTAGTTGCTTTAGAATCTTTGCAATGTGGAGTTACTACAGTAGCAGATTTCTTTTATGCACATCATCAACCGAAATTAAGTGATGGAATTATAGAGGGATTTATGGATATGGGTATTAGAGGTATAATGATTAGGAATTTTCATGACTGTGGGGTTGAAAATGGTATCCCAGAATCTTATATAGAAACTCCTGATGAAGCTTTTTTAGATGTAGACCGACTTATAAATAAATATGAAGAAGAATCTGAAGGAATGATTAGAGTTTGGACTGGTCCGGGAGTAACTTGGGGCATAACAAAAGAAGGTTTACAAGCTACAGTAGAATATTGTAAGAGTAAAAATATACCATATTCTATCCATCTTTTAGAAACAGAAGATGATAATCGACATATGATGAGTAAATATGGTAAAAAGGCTATTGAAATTATGGATGAGGTAGGATTTTTAACTTCCAAATTATTAGCAGCTCATTGTGTTAAACTTACTAATCGGGAATGTGAAATTTTGGCAGAAAAAAAAGTAAATATAGCATATAATGCAGTTTCAAATATGTATTTGGGTTCAGGAATACCTCCTATAATAAAATTGAAAGAAAATGGTGCAAACATAAGTTTGGGGACTGATGGAGCAGCCAGTAATAATTCAATGGATATGATTGAAACTCTTAAATTTAGTGCACTATTACAAAAAGTTTCATATGAAAGACCAAATATCATTTCCTCAAAAGAAGTATTAAATATGGCAACTTTTCAAGCGGCTCAATGTTTAAAGATGGACAAAGAAATTGGTTCTATTGAAGTAGGGAAAAAAGCCGACTTATTTATATTTAATCCAGATAAACCTAAAAGCTTTCCTCTTCATGATCCCATAGCAACCTTGGTTTATTCAGCAAGTTTAGATAATGTGGAAACTACAATTGTTAATGGCAAAGTACTTTATGAAAATAATAAATTTAAGACAGAAATAAAAAAACAATTCATATTTAAAAAAATAAAAGAAATTTTATATGATTTGATTAATAATTGAG
>JBNJDK010000077.1:0-8750 GCA_051744805.1 Bacillota bacterium | reverse complement strand
GAAGAGAATTAACGGCTTATTTCTATCATAACCACTTACCATTAAATATTGTTCTATTCCACCTATTTCTATCATTTCAGACTGAATAATATTAGTATTTTTATTACCCTGATCCATTATTTACCTCCCTTTATTATCATATTTATAATCATTTATAAAATATATAAACCCTTTCTGAAGTTATTTATTTAAGCCTTATATTTTGCAAATGCCTATACCCTATAATATGGAAAATTACCGGGGATATTTATCCCCGGCTTATTATATGATTATAGTCTACTAAATTATTAATTTACTAAATTCTAATTTTAAAAAAATTTACTCTTCTATATAGGCATCTGTGTAATCATTAACATAGGGAGAGTAAACATAACCATTAACTTCTTTTCTAACTCCTTCTAAAAGAGGATTACTTGAAATAGGTATCATTGGTAAATCTTCTTCTAAAATATCATAAACCTTTTTGTAAACTTCCATTCTCTCTTCTCGATCAGATAACTTAGCTGCCTGATCTAACATATCGTCAACTTCTTGATTTGAATAACCTGTGAAATTACCTCTAGCATCTGTTTTAACTAATACATCAAGGAATAAGCTTGGTTCACCAGTATTTTGTGACCAGCCCATACTACTTAAAGTATATTTTCTATTTGTAAATTGATCAAGATAACTTCCCCATTCAAGTTGTTCAAGCTCTGCTTTAATTCCGAGTTTTCTTAATCTTTCCTGTACATATTGAGCTATTGTCTGCCACTGTCTTTCAGAAGTTGTACTTAAATATTCGATTTCAACTCTTTCTCCATCTTTATATAGCTCATCTCCCTGATAGCTATAACCAGCATCTCTTAATATTTCTTTAGCTTTTTCCATGTCATAGCCTATAGGATCAGAATTGTCTGGATAAGCCCAGCTGGCTTTTGGTACATAACCTTCAGTTCTTATTGCATAATCTCCATGTAAAACTTCAGCTAATTCCTGTTTATCAATACTATAGGCAATAGCTTTTCTTAGAGGAAGATTATCTTCAAAAATAGAATCATTGACCATATTAAACCAGATATAGAGAACATAAAATTCACTTTCTCCAGTATGCATAACTATATTACTATCATTTTTCAATCTATCAATATTATTATGAGAAATTGACTTTACAACATGGACTCCACCAGTTTGTAATTCTATAAGTCTTGTCATTGGTTCAGGTATAGGTTTAAAAACAAGACCATCAGGTTTTACATCTTTACGGTGATAATTTTCATTACTAGTTAATCTTACACTACTACCTGGCTGCCATTCTTCAAATTCAAAAGGACCGGTCCCTACAGGATCAGAAGCATAGGCATCTGCACCTACTTCTTCAAAATGAGCCTTACTTGGAATAAGCCCTCCTGGTGAAAATAAAATAGTTTCAATAAATGGGCCATAACCTCTTTCAAGGACAAATTGAACAGTATAATCATCAAGCACTTTTACCTCTTCAATGATAGAAAACTGTTCCACATAGTTTGAAGCAGAATCAGGATCCATTAGTCTCTCAAAATGCCATTTTACTACATTTGCATCAAATTTTGAGCCATCAGTAAACTTTACATCTTCTTTAAGATGAAATGTCCAGACTTTAGATTCTTCACTTACCTCCCAGTCATGGGCCAGATTACCTTTGATATTACCTTTGGCATCTCTAATAAGCAACCTGTCATGGATCTGAGCAGCAACTCTTTCTGAAGGGAGATCACTAATATAAGCAGGGTCAAGTTGTTTAATATCCATTCCAATTCCAACATTTATTACCCCACCCTCGGCAAATCCCACAGCTGAAAAGGCAACCACTAAAAAACTCATTAATAAAAATAGTGACAATGTTTTTTTCATTTCTCTTTTCCTCCTTCTCTTTACTTTTTACAGCTTTAAAAGCTGTAATTGTTTATATGAAAATATAAAGGTATCTACTATCCTTTATATTTATCATCATTTCAATACTTTGAAAACCATTCAAGAGTTTTTTCAAAACGATGAATAATATGAGAAGGTTTATTTAGTAAATGCATTTCATCTTTATATCTAATGAAAGTAGTTTTTTTATTACATCTTTTTAGAGCAGTAAATAATTCTTCTGATTGGCTAATAGGACAGCGCAAATCATCTTCTCCATGTAAAATAAGGAGGGGATTATTTATTTCATGAACATAATTGATAGGTGAACGTGAAATTAGTTTTTCTTTAGAATAGCAGGAAGAACCTCCTGTTTCAAATTCTCCAAAAGAATAACCAATATCACTTGTACCATAAAATGAATAAAGATTTGTAACACTACCTCCTGCAGCACCTGCTTTGAATCTCTTAGAATGTGCCAATAATAAACAGCTTAAATAACCTCCATAACTCCAGCCCATTATATAAATCTTATTTTTATCTGCCCAACCCTTTTCAAGAATATAATCTATTCCCTTTACAACATCTTTATAATCATAATTTCCCCAGTCTTTGACAACTGCTGAAGTGAATTTTTGCCCATATGATTGACTTCCGCGAGGATTGGCATAAAAAACTGCATAACCCTGAGCAGCCATTATTTGAGCCTGAAGCATAAAGGTGCTACCATAAGCTAAATGTGGACCTCCATGAACAATTACTATAAGTGGTTTATTATTATTTTCACTTTTATCTTTATTTAAGATCCAGCCATCAATTTCCCAATCTTTAGCTCCTTTATATTGAAATTTTTCTGCAGAATATAATTTGGTTGAAGTAACTAAATCTTTATTAAGCTGAGTTAATTGCTTATTATTAAATTCGACATCATTTCCCTTTTTCCTTTTATTCATATGCTCAAAATCACTAAAATAAAAAAGTTCATCAGGTCTATTAACCCGAGAAATAACAGCCAGACATTTGTTTTTATCTAAGGAAAAAGCTCTAATATTACTTTTTTTATTTCCCAATACTTTTTCTGTTTTTAAATCATTTTCTATATTTTTCATTTTATTTTCTAGAACTTTCTCTTTTAGTTTTTTAGTCAAATTAAATTTATAGATATAACTACTTCCCCGGTCTGCAGCAATAAAATAAATATTTTCACCATCTGCCGACCATTTAAAAGGATAATCATCAAGACAACAATAATTTAAATCAGAATCTACAGCTGTTCCGACAGGTCTCTCCAGGTTTTCAGTCAAATTCAATATTCTCTCAGGATTAATTGGAAATTCACATTTACAATTTACAGGCACAAGCCAGAGATTGTTAGTTGTGGCTCTTCCATATTTATTTTGATGACCTATATATACTAAAAAATCTCCATCTTTTGACCAGTCAAGATATCTTACAGGCCCTCTTCCTTTTAAAATAATTTCAAATTTATCTTTATTAAGATCATAATAACAAAGATCATGTTTATATACGCCTTTTTCCAGATAATCTTCTCTCATTACTGTACAGGCGATTTTATCTCCTTCAGGTGAAAAAGCAGGATGATAGTGATTATAATTGTTGGCAGTAATTTGAGTGATTTTTTGATCAAATTCTGGATCTTTCACCTCAGCAGTAAAAATCTGACTGTATTTGCCTCTAAAAAAACCATAACCATCAAATTTGTGATATAGTTTTTCTACAATTGTTATGTCATCTCTTTTTTCTTCTTCATCCTCATAATCCTGATAGGCAGAAAAAACAATTTTATTACCAGCTGGAGACCAGACTGGAGGTGAATTAACTTCAAGTTCTCCACTGATTTTCCAGGGTTCAGCTCCTTTTAAATCAATTATCCAGATAGCAGAATGACCACTTCTTTCAGATATAAAAGCCAGTTTGCTTCCATCAGGTGAAAAGCGAGGATAACGATCACAACAACCAGTAGTTACTGTTCTTTCTTCTCCATTATCAAGATTGATCATTTTTATATTAGTTATACTGTTATCCTTTTCTTTATCCCATTTCTGGACAACAAAAGCTGCATTTTTACCATCTGGAGAAATTTGTGGTTCATTAGGTAAATTCAAATTGTAAATATCAGTTGCCTTAAAATTTCTTTTCTGTTTTGCAGACATTTGATCACTCCTCTTTTTCTTTCTACTCTTAAAATCTAAATTTTAAAAATTTCTTCCAAAATCTCTGCTACTCCTTCAGAATCATGATGTCCGGCTATAAGGTCAGCTTTATCTTTCACAGGTTGAGGAGCATTATCAACAGCTATTCCCAAACTGGCCCATTCAATCATTGTTAAATCATTAAAACCATTACCAACAGCAACTACATTTTTCTGAGCTATATTGAGAGATTTAGCCAGCTTTTCTAAAGCTTCCTTTTTAGATACATTTTTAGCAGTAAATTCAATAAAATATTCCTTTGATTCAGTAATTTCCAGTCTATCACCATAATTTTCTTTAAAATAATTTAAATAACGGTACTTTTTTTGCTGGTCTTTTTCTATTACTAAAATTTTAGTTGCTTCTCCTCTATAATTTTCACTTAATTTACCAATAGCATTACCTTTAACTCCAGCAATATCTTCATAAATTTCTACACCTTCATTTCTTTCTTTAATATAAAAATCATCTCCATAATATAAATTAAGATGAAGCTCATTATTTTCAGCTTCTATAATGATATCCTGAACTAAATCTTCAGCTATAGTTTGATGATAGATTACTTCATGACTTAGAGGATCACAAACATAGGCTCCATTATAACTAATCAGAGGAAGATCTATTTCTAATTCTTTTGCATAAGGTAGAGCAGAAACAAACATCCTGCCAGTAGCTATTGTCACTTTTTTACCTATGTTTTTTAATTTTTTTATATTTTCAATTGTCTTTTTTGTTAATTGATGATCTTTATTTAAAAGAGTATCATCAAGATCAAAAACTATTAATTTATAACTCATCTTTATCAACCTCACTAAAAATAGAGAGGGGTCTCCCCCTCCCCTTGATTAAAGATTTCATTAACCCCATTATTTATTATTTAATTATTTTTTATTTAGAAAAATCTTTTATACTTCCATCTTCACTAAATTTTTCAGAAAAAGCATGTACTTCTTTTTTAAGTTCAGCTAATTTTTCATCATTTTCAGCCTGTTTTAATGCTTCAAAAATAAATTCAGCAATTTTTTTCATTTCTTTTTCTTTCATACCTCTTGTTGTTACAGCAGGTGTTCCGATTCTTATTCCACTTGTTACAAAAGGACTGCGAGTTTCATAAGGAATAGTATTTTTATTTAAAGTAATACCTACTTTATCAAGAGCTGTTTCAGCATCTTTACCGGTAATATCCATATTATTGAGGTCAACTAACATCAGATGATTATCTGTTCCACCTGATACCAATCTCATTCCATAACTTTTTAACTCAGAAGCTAGAACTTCTGCATTTTTGATAATCTGATGCTGATATTCTTTAAATTCATCTGTTAGAGCTTCTTTAAAAGCAACTGCTTTAGCAGCAATAATATGCATCAAAGGTCCACCCTGAATTCCAGGGAAAATAGCCTTATCAAGTTTTTTAGCATGTTCTTCTTTACAAAGAATCATACCACCTCTTGTTCCTCTAAGAGTTTTATGAGTTGTAGTAGTTACAAAATCAGCATGAGGAACAGGATTTGGATGTAAATCAGCAGCTACCAAACCGGCAATATGAGCCATATCAACCATAAGGTAGGCTCCTACTTTATCAGCAATTTCACGGAAACGATGAAAATTTATTACTCTAGGATAAGCACTGGCTCCTGCTACAATTAATTTTGGTTCATATTCTTTAGCAAGTTTTTCTACCTGATCATAGTCAATTATTTCTCTGTCTTTAGTTACTCCATAATGAACAAAATCATAATAGTCACCTGACATATTAACTGGATGTCCATGGGTTAGATGGCCACCATGAGTAAGGTCCATTGCTAAAACTTTGTCACCAGGATCCAAAATTGAAAAATATACTGCCTGGTTTGCCTGTGAACCAGAATGTGGTTGAACATTAGCATGTTCTGCATCATATAATTCTTTAGCTCTATCACGGGCTAAATCTTCAACTTTATCAACCACCTCACAACCACCATAATATCTTTTATGAGGATATCCTTCAGCATATTTGTTTGTTAAAACTGAACCTGCAGCTTCTAGAACTCCCTTGCTGACAAAGTTTTCAGAAGCAATAAGTTCTATATTGCGCTGCTGCCTTTCATTTTCCTCCTTAATTAAATTAGAAATCTCTGGATCAATCTTGTCAATATAACTCACAGAAAATCATCTCCTTTTTTAAACATTATATAAAGTTTTCCACTATCATTATAATTATTCTGTAAATATAGTTTTAATCCTGTTTTTTTATACAAAATTTTTTTATTGTTTAAAAAATTTTAGCAATGAAAAAAGCCGAAGCAAATAGCTCCGGCTTTTTCTAAGTAAAAATTTTCGGGGTGGAGATTAAGCAGGACTAATAGCATCTACAGGACATACATCAACACATGCTGCACAATCAATACAGGTAGCAGCATCAATTACATACTGAGTATCTCCTTCACTAATAGCATCTACAGGACATTCTGATTCACATGCCCCACAGGAAATACAGTCAGAAGAAATTTCGTAAGCCATTTATTTTCACCTCCACTTACTAAACTTTTTATAATTGTTAAATAGGTTACACTCTGTACATATTATAACGTTGCTAATTATTCTTGTCAATAACATTTAAGCTCTAATATTTTCTCTGAGGTAATCATAGATTTTTCTGGCAGTTTTACCACTTATTCCCTCTACTTCCTTTAACTTTGTTATATTGGCCTTTTTAATTTCACCTAAAGAACCAAAATGACGTAAAAGAGCTTTTCTTCTTTTAGGACCAACTCCTGGAATTTTATCCAATAAACTGTGAGTTAAACGACGAGATCGCAATTTTCGATGATAACTTACTGCAAAACGATGAGCTTCATCTCTAACTCTCTGTAAAAGTTGTAAGGCAGGAGAGCGATGAGAAATTATAATTGCTTCTGACCTCTCAGGTTGAAAAATCTCCTCTTCTTTTTTAGCCAGTCCAATTACCGGCTGATCTTTTAAACCTAATTTTTTTAAAATTTCATAAGCAGCACTTAACTGACCTTTTCCCCCATCTATTAAAATAAGGTCAGGTAATTTTTTATCTTCTTCTAATAATCTGCTATATCTTCTTTCAATAACCTCCTGCATACTGGCAAAATCATCTGCTCCTTCAACAGTCTTTATTTTAAAACGTCGATAATCCTGTTTGGAAGGTGTTCCTCCTTTAAAAACAACTAAAGAAGCAACTGAATCTCTGCCCTGAATATTTGAAATATCAAAACCCTCAATATGCTCTGGAGGATTTTCCATCTCAAGTTCAGCCTGTAATTCTTTTATAGCCTGTTCCGTCTGTTTTTTGCGATATTTTTCTCGTATTTCTTCTTTTTTGAGGTTTTGTCTGGCATTCCTCTGAGCCATCTCAATTAACCTTTTTTTCTCTCCTCGATCCGGTTTTTGTACTTTTACCTTTCTTCCCTTTTTCTGTCTTAATCTTTCGGCAAGAAGTTCAGCTGAATCTATTTCTGTATTTAAAAGAACTTCATCAGGTATCTGAGGAGCCTGTTCATAATACTGTTGCAAAAATGAACCCATTATTTGAGTAACATTTTCTTCAGCTACTCCTTCTAAAATGAAATGTTCCTGACCCATTAAACGACCATTTCTAACTAGCAGGAGCTGAACACAGGCCTGATCTTCTTCTCCCTGTTCTACAGCCATTATATCCTGATCTTTTGTAGAAGCAGACATCACTTTTTGCTGTCTTGTTACTTCTTTTAGAGCCTCCATCTGATCTCTATATTTAGCTGCTGCTTCAAAATCATTATTATCAGATGCTTCATACATCTTTTTTTCTATTCTATCAATTAATTCTGTCTGTCTTCCTGAAAGAAACATTATAACTTTGTCTACTAATTCATTATAATCTTTTTTAGAAATTTCTCCAATACAGGGGCCATGACATTTATCTATATGATAATTTAAACAGGGGCGATCATAAGTCTCCCCTTCTTTTATTTCTCTTTTACAACTTCTAAGTGAAAACAAATCTTTGAGAACATTTATTGTCTTATAAATTGCATTAACATCAGCAAATGGACCAAAATATTTATTCCCATCATTTTTTACTACTCTGGTTTTAAAAACACGGGGAAAATCTTCATTAGTTGTCACTTTTATATAGGGATAGCTTTTATCATCTTTTAGACGAATATTAAATTTAGGTTGATATTTTTTTATTAAATTTGCTTCCAGAATATATGCTTCTACCTCTGTATCTGTTACTATATAATCAAAATCATCAATATGATCTATCATTATTTTTGTTTTAAAGGTATGGTTGGCTTTTCGAAAATAGGACCTCACCCTTTTTCGTAAGGATTTTGCCTTACCAACATAGATAATATCTCCTGTTTCATCTTTCATTTGATATACTCCAGGTTTATCAGGTAGTTCTTTTATTTGCGCTTCTATATGCTCTTCTCTATTATTATTTATTTCTTCAGTCATTTTTATCACCAAGCTTATTATATCATAACTTGCTTTTAAGACAAATTGGGGCCATATTTATCATCTCATAAATTATAGACAACTCAAAAAATAGCTGTTAATGCGAAGAATACTTTTTAAACAGTTTTTATGATTACTATAACACTCCATTATGAGCTTTATTTCATAATCAAAGTGTGATAAAATAATAATGAATATGTAGAATTATGTAGA
>JBNJDK010000076.1:0-8876 GCA_051744805.1 Bacillota bacterium | reverse complement strand
AATGAATTGATTCATGAAAATGAAACAAAGAAAGTTCACAGAAAAAAAGCTCGAGATTTATTTCTAAAAATCCGAGAAGAACAAAGAAACGAAAATAATTAATTATGATACGGTTCACCTTTCATGATTTTAAATGCTCTATAAATTTGTTCTAATAAAATAAGCCTTATCATCTGATGAGTAAAGGTCATGTGAGATAGAGAAAGCTTATAATCAGCCATTTTTATCACTTCATCACTAAGACCATGGGGACCACCGATAATAAAAGAAACATCACTATCTCCTCTTAAATGAAGATTTTTTAAAGACTTAGCCAAACCTTCTGAAGTCATTGGTTTTCCTTTAACATCAAGTGCTATTTTATAACTATTATCAGTTATAACTTTCATTAATTTTTTTCCTTCTTCAATTTTTACCTGTTCAATCTGAGATCCACTGGGATTTTTAGGTACTGATGAGTTATCAACTTCAATGATATTAACATCTGTATATCGTTTTAGTCTTTTAACATAATTATTAATTCCACTTTCAATATAATTTTCTTTGATTTTCCCTACAGCAATAATATTAATGCCCATTAAACTCACCTCTTATAAATAAAAAATTAAATTTCATAAACTCTAGTAGGTTTATCCTGATAAGTAAAATCAAGACTATAATCTTTACCTTCTTTAAAACCATTAGCCCGCAAACTATTTTTTATAGTAATGTATGCTACCTCAGGATTATTATTGTCTTCACTCAAATGTGCTAACAGAATATGGGGCTCTTTTTTGCCAATTATTTTTGGTAAAAGTGCAGCTGTATCATCATTTGATAAATGTCCTTCATCTCCCTTAATCCTATGTTTTACTTTCCAGGGATAATTGCCAGTCATTAACATATCAAGATCATGGTTAGCTTCGATAACTAAAAAATCTAAACCCATTAACTCATTTACTATTTTTTCATCAAAATATCCCATATCAGTTGCTATACCTATCTTTTTTTTGTTACAATACACTATATAAGCAAATGGTAAAGCAGCATCATGTGATATTGAAAAAGGATGAATTGCTATATCGCCAAGCATAAAATCATTTTTTATTATTTCACAATGATCTTCATTTATATCCCCTATACATTTATAACTATTTGTCCAGGTTGGGTCATTTGCATAAATAGGAATATTATATCTTCTAGAAATAATCCCAGCACCTGAAACATGGTCTCGATGTTCATGAGTAATTATAATTGCATCAATCTCATCAGGGGAAACACCAATTTTATTTAACCTTTTATCCATTTCTTTCCCACTTAAACCAGCATCTATTAAAATATTGATTTTCCCATCAGAAATATAAATTGAATTTCCTGAACTACCACTTGCTAAAACAGATATTTTACAGTCCATTATTGTATCACCTCAAATATATTGCAGGATTTTTAGACATTAAGTCGAAAATATTATATAATTAAAATCAATTGTAATTGCTTTAAGTTAGGAGGTAAAAAATGATAAAAGTTCTTGTTATAGATGATTCTGCTTTTATGCGTAGATTATTTACTAAAACTATAAATAATGATCCAGAACTAAAAGTAATAGATACAGCACGTAATGGTAAAAAAGGTTTAAAAAAAATAAAAGATTTAAATCCTGATGTTATAACTTTAGACGTTGAAATGCCCGTTAAAAATGGCCTTGAAACATTAGAAGAAATAGTAAAAATGGATAATCCAGTACAAGTAATTATGGTTAGTGCAGTTGATAACAGAGAAACTGTTTTAACTGCTCTTGATTTAGGTGCTTTTGATTTTATACCAAAACCATCTGGTTCGATTTCTCTTAATATAGAAGACATAAAAGAAAATTTAATTCAAAAACTAAAAACTGCAGCTAAATATAAAGGGAATGGAATTAAAGATGAAAGTGTAATTAAGAATCCAGAACCAGTTACTTATAAAAAATCTGATAAAAAAACTAGAAATAAAAACTCTAAGACAAAAAAAGATTTCCCTATAATTGCAGTTGGAAGTTCTTCAGGAGGTCCAAAAGCACTCAAAAAGTTTATTACTGCTTTTCCAAATAATTTTCCTGGAGCTATAATTATAGTTCAACACATGCCTGCAGGTTTTACTAAATCACTGGCAGACAGATTAAACCAGGAATCAAATATAAATGTAAAAGAAGCTGAAGAAAATGATGAACTAAAACCTGGACTGGCCCTAATAGCTCCTGGAGGTAAACATCTAGAAATAAAAGAAAATGGAAAAATCACTTTAAATGAAAAAGAAACTAAATGGGGTGTTAGACCCTGTGTTGATTATATGATGCAAACTTTAGCTCCTGTTTACAAAGAAAATATAATTGGAGTTATTTTAACTGGTATGGGCCATGATGGTGCTGAAGGTATGGAAGCCATAAAAGATTTTAATGGTTATGGAATAGTTGAAGATAAAAGCACTGCTTTAGTATATGGTATGCCTTCTTCTACAATAAAAAAAGGGGCATATGATAAAATCCTCCCTCTTAATAAAATTCCCGTTCAAATAATTGATTTAATAGAAAGGAGATTCTGATAATGGATTTTAATGAATTTAAAAATGAAGCAAGTAATATTTTAAATATCAAACTCTCTAGTTATAAAATAAAAAGAGTTAAAAGGCGCACAAATAGCCTTATGAGACGCCATGACGTAAAAGATTATGACCAATGCCTACATTTATTGAAAAATGATCCAGAATTCAAAGCAGCTTATTTAAACCATTTCACTATTAATACATCTGAATTTTTTAGAAATCCAGATACTTTTAAATACCTAAAAAATGAAATTCTACCTAAATTATTAGAAAAACAAAATAAAGTCAATATCTGGAGTGCCCCCTGTTCAAATGGTTCAGAACCATATACTATCTCTATCATATTACATGAACTAGGCGTAAATAAATCACGATATAATATTCTGGCAAGTGATTTAGATAAAAAAATAATAAAAACAGCTAAAAATGGTCAATATGGAAATAGCTCTTTAAAAAATGTATCTGATGATCTAATAAATAAATATTTTGAAAAACTGCCAGGAAAAAATAAATATCAATTAGATAAAGAAATAATTAATGATGTTAAATTTGAAAAGAAAGATCTGATAAATGGTAAATTCCCGAAAAACTGGCATATAATATTGAGTCGAAATTTCTTTATTTATTTGACAAAAGAAGTAAAAAAGCAATTAACTGAAAAATTTATTTCTGTTTTGAATGAAGGCGGATATTTCTTTTTAGGAAATACTGAATTCCTTTTTAATCCTGGCAGATATGGTCTAAACAAAGAATTTTTATCATTTTATCGCAAAGAAAATTAGTTTTCCTGACTTTCTTGATTTTGATCTTTTTGTTCGGTTTCTTCACTCCAACTCAAATGATAAATAAGACTTACAATACCAACAGCTAAATCTTCATTTCTAACTACAACATCATCTGGAACATAAAGTCTGGTAGGGGCAAAATTCCAAATAGCCTTAATTCCTGCCTCTACCAATTCATTTGCTACTGACTGTGCAGCATCTGAAGGAACTGTGATAATACCTAATTTCACATCTTCTTTTTCTACTATTTTTTCAAGTTCTTGAGTACTTTGAACAGTAATATCCCCTATTTTATTTCCGATTTTATCTAAATCCAAATCAAGAACATGGGTAATATTCATTCCAATTTTATTAAAACCACCATAATTAACTAAAGCTCTACCGAGGTTTCCAGCCCCCATAAGTACTGCTGACCAGCACTTATTAACACCTAATATTTTCCCAACAGATTTTTTCAAATCATGAACATTATAACCTACACCTCTCCTACCAAATTCACCATAATAAGATAAATCTTTTCTCACCTGTGTAGAAGGAATATCCAGCCTACCACCAAGCTCTTTAGATGAAACAACATCTTCATTTTCAAATTTAGCTAACTTATCAAGACACCTGTAATATAGTGGTAAACGTTCAATTGTTGCTTTGGGAATTGAATCACGATTTTTCATGGAATCACCCTTTCTGATTAATTTATGCTTGTTATTATTTTATCATAAAATCTGTTCTGAACAAAATAGAAAAAACCGATCAACAATAAAATTAACCGGTTTTTTCTAGAAATAGCCCTCTTAATTTATATCACTTCCACTTTCTATATCTTTATCAACAGTAAGAAGACTCATATCTCCACTATCATTTGAAGCAGCTAAAAGCATTCCATTAGACTCATAACCAAAAATAGTTGCTGGTTCTAAATTAGCTACAATTACAATTTTTTTATCAACAAGCTCATCAACATCATAATAATTTTTTATACCAGCAATAACCTGTCTTTTTTCTTCACCAAGTTTTAGTTGTAATTTAACTAGCTTATTGCTATCTTCAATTTCTTCGGCTTCTATTACTTTAGCTACTTTTAGATTTACATCTTGAAAATCAGAAAAAGAAACCAGATTATCTTCAACTTCTTCTTTCTTTTTTTCTTCTTTTTGCTCTTTTTCCATTTTATTTTCAACTCCTTCAAAATATTCTTCCATATCTATTCTAGGAAATATTGGATCTCCTTTTTTTACTTTTTTACCAGTCTTTAGTTTACCCCATTCTTTTAAGTCATCCCAGGTTAAATTTTCTATAGTATTTTCATACCCAATCTGTCTTAGAATTTCGACTGGTGTTTCTTTCATAAATGGTTTTAAAACTCCAGCAATAATTCTTAATGCTTCTAATAAATTATATAATACTGTGGAAAGTCTTTCTTTTTTATCATCTTCTTTAGCCAGAATCCAGGGAGTCGTTTGATCAATATACTTGTTTGTTCTTCTTACAAAGTTCCATAATTCTTCTAAGGCAACAGTAAATTTGAGATTGTTCATTTTTTCTTCAACTATATTTAAAGTTCTGAAAGCTATTTCTTTAAGATCCTGATCAACTTCTGTAAAAGTAGATTCTACTGGTTCTGGTATTTCACTTTCAAAATATTGGTCTACCATGCTCACTGTTCTATTGAGTAAATTTCCGAGATCATTTGCTAAATCAGAATTTATTCGATTTATTAGAGCTTCAGTAGAATAAGTACCATCTGTTCCAAAAGAAATTTCTCTCATTAAATAATAACGAATGGCATCTCTACCAAAATCATCAATTAATCTTATTGGATCTACTACATTACCTACTGATTTTGACATTTTACCAGTTTTAGTCAATAACCAGCCATGACCAAAAACCTGTTTTGGTAATGGTAAATCAAGGGCCATCAAAATAATTGGCCAGTAAATAGTATGAAATCTTAAAATATCTTTACCTACAATATGAACATCAGCTGGCCAGTAATTTTCAAATTCATCTTCATTTTCAAGATAATCTATAGCAGTTATATAATTACTTAAAGCATCAATCCAGACATATATAACATGGTCTTTATCAAAGGGAACTTCTACTCCCCAGTCAAAAGTTTTTCTAGAAACACTTAAATCATCAAGACCATCTTTTATAAAGTTTATCATTTCATTTCTTCTAGACTCCGGTTGTATAAATTCAGGATGATCTTCTATATGTTTAAGTAATTTATCAGCATATTTACTTAATTTGAAAAAATAACTTTCTTCTTCAACCCATTCGACCGGACGACCACAATCAGGACAAACCTTACCCTCTCCTAATTGTCTTTCAGTCCAAAATGATTCACATGGAACACAATACCATCCTTCATATTTACCTTTATAGATATCCCCATTATCATAAAGTTTTTGAAAAATCTTTTGAACTATTCTTTCATGGTCCTTATCAGTAGTTCTTACAAAATAGTCATAATCTACCCCCAGCTCATTCCAGAGGTCTTTAAAAGTAGAAACTATTTCATCAACATATTGTTGAGGATTTTTATTAGCTTCTTCAGCTTTTCTTTCTATTTTTTGACCATGTTCATCAGAACCAGTAAGAAACTTTGTATCATAACCCTGCATTTTTTTGAATTTAGCAATTGTATCAGCTGCTACTGTTGTGTAAGCGTGCCCAATATGTAATTTAGCACTTGGATAATAAATCGGAGTTGTTACATAATAAGTATTTTCACTCACCTGCATCATCCTTCCTTCTCTAAATTTACTTAATACTTATAAATTTTAATCATTGTTTATTATATCATAAATTTATAAAATGTGAAAATTTGCTTATACAATTTTTTCCTTATTCAAAAGACATTTTAAGAATTTCTAATACATCCTTTTTGCCTAATTTTTTATAATTACCAATTTCACCATTTTCAACAGCCTTTTCAGCCATTAATTCAAGATCATCTCGAGAAATTTCATAATAACTTAAGGTAGCTGGAGCATCCATTTCATTAAACCAGTTTCTTGTTTCAGAAATTGCTTCTAAAGCTATTTCTTTGTCAGTTTTTACAGCAGGATCTATATCAAAAACTTTTATACCATATTGAACAAATTTATCTTCGCCTTCATCAAGAACATATTTCATCCAATTAGGAAAAATAATAGATAATCCTGCTCCATGAGGAATATCATAAACTGCGCTCACAGCATGTTCTATAGCATGAGAAGCCCAGTCCTGTTCTTTTCCCATTCCTATTAAACCATTTAAGGCCATTGTCCCGGCTAACATGATATCTGCTCTTGCATCATAATCTTCGGGATTTGAGAGTACTACTGAACTCTTTTTAATTAAATTTTTTAAAATATCTTCAGCCCAACTATCCACTAAATATGTAGCCTCTGTATGACTAAAATATTGTTCAAATACATGAGCTGCTATATCAATTATTCCAAAAACTGTGTAATTTCTCGGTACAGTATAAGTATTTTCAGGATCTAAAATTGAAAAATCAGGATATTTTGAACCATGAATTGCTTTCTTTTCTTTTTTATCCCAATTAGTTATTACTGCATTAGCATTCATTTCAGAACCAGTTGCTGCTAAAGTTAAAATAGTACCTAGCGGTAGTCCTTTTTCGAACTTACCATCATTTTCAATCATTTTCCAGAGGTCTCCGTTATGATAGTAACCTACTGAAATAGCCTTACTGGCATCTATAGTACTTCCCCCACCAACTGCAAGAATAAAATCAATATTATTTTTTTTACAAATTTTAATTCCTTCTTTTACACTACTTAATCTGGGATTAGATTCAATACCCCCAAGCTCAAATATATTTAAATTTTCTTTTTCCAATAAAGAGATAACCTTATCATATAAACCAAATCTTTTTATACTTCCTCCACCATAAGTTAATAAGACATTTTTTCCATATTCTGAAACTTTTTTACCTACTTTTTCTACCTGTCCTTTACCAAACATAATTTTAGTTGGATTGTAAAATTCGAAATTATTCATTAATTATTCACCTCTTTAGTTAGATTTATATTATCATAGATAGTCTTTTGCATCAATCACAATAGCCTTTTCATAAACTTCACTTTTTGGTAATTCGCGTAACTTTGCCACTTCTTTTATTGCTTTCTTTTTAGTATATCCATTTTCCATTAACAATCTAACATGTTCAACTATCGATAATTCTTCCCATCCTTCTTTTTCTTTAATTTCTCTACCTTCTATAACTAATACAATTTCCCCTTTAATCTCCCTTTTTTCTAAAATTTCTATCAAATCAGCTGCTGTTCCATAAAGTTTTTCTTCGTGAATCTTAGTTAGTTCCCTAACTAAAGCTATTTTTCGTTCAGCAAGAAGATTTTTCAAATCCTTAAGAGTTTCCAGAACTCTGTAAGGAGATTCATAAATAATAGTAGTTTTTTCTTCTTTTTGAATTGATTTTAAAAATTTCTTTCTTTTTTCACCTTTACGAGGAATAAATCCTAAAAAAACAAAACTATTCATTTCTAAACCAGAAGCTATTAAAGCCAAAAGAGCAGCATTAGGACCGGGAATAGGAATAACCTCTATTTGTTCTTTAACTGCTCTTTTTATTATTTCATAACCTGGATCAGAAATCCCAGGTGTTCCTGCATCACTAACTATTGCTATGTCAAATCCGCTTTTTACTTTTTTGAGCAACTCATTAGATCTCTTTTTTTCATTATGTTCATGATAACTTACCATTTCAGTATCTATTTCAAAATGATTTAACAATTTAGCAGTTCTTCTTGTATCTTCAGCAGCAATAAGGTCTACTTCTTTTAAAATCTGAATAGCTCTAGGTGACATATCAGAAAGATTCCCTATTGGAGTTGCACATGGATAAATTTTTCCTCTTTTTTTATTATTCATCTATACCATACACCCTTTTTACTTCATCTGTATATTCACTACTATTTTCCTTATAAATAATAATACTACTTTCTAATTCAAGTCCAATTCCAGCATTAAGACGAGATTCCAGTAAAAAATGATTGGAAGAGCGATTTTTTCTTGGATAAATTGGTTTCAATCTTTTTGGAGATAAGTTATACTTTTTTAATAACCAAAAAACTTCTTCCATTCGATTACTGCGATGTACAAGATAAAATTTTCCTCCATTTTTTAATACTAAACTTGCTTCTCTAATAACATCTTCCAGGTCTGCTTTTATTTCATGCCTGGCAACAGCTTTAAACTTGTTTTCACTAATTTTACCACTATTTGTTTTGAGATATGGAGGATTACTTATTACTATATCAAAAACATTTGGCTCAATATATTTTTGGGAATTACTAAAGTCTCCTTCAATAATTTCAATTATATCTTTATATCCATTCATCTTAATATTTTTTCTCGACAAATTAACTAGTTCTGTTTGAATTTCCAAACCTATTATTTTCCTAAAATCATTTTTAAAAGCCAAAAGCAGTGGTATAACACCACTACCACTGCCAAAATCAGCTATAAGGTCTCTGCTTTTGCTCTCTACAAAATTAGCTA
>JBNJDK010000075.1:0-8937 GCA_051744805.1 Bacillota bacterium | reverse complement strand
TTATAATAAGGAAAGTTCTTGCAGAAATATTTCTATGTGATAAAATGTTAATGAAAATCTTAAACTAAAAATTTAACTGAATTATATATATTCGCAACATTTTTAATTAATAAAGGAGGCGTAGAAATGGCTTCAGTAGGTATATGTATGGGGGCTTCAAATATAAAAGTAGTAGAAATAACCAGAAATAGCCCTCAATTAAATATAGTAGATTATAGCTCTAAACCTCATGAAGGAAATGCCAGAAGAACCTTACAACAGATTTTAAATGATTTTGATTTTGAGGATGAAAATAATTTCGCAGTTACAGGCCGCAAATTTAAAGATTTTGTAGAATTACCTTCTATTGCTGAACCAGAGGCTACTGAACTGGCCTATAAAGAACTAAAAGAAAAATATGGTGAAGTAGATGCTATAGTTAGTGCCGGTGGAGAAACTTTTATGGTTTATGAATTAGATGAAGATGGAAAAATCGCCAATGTCCACAGTGGGAATAAGTGTGCTTCCGGGACAGGTGAATTCTTTTTACAGCAATTAAAGAGGATGAACCTTACTTTAGATGAAGCAATGAAAATAGCTAAATTAGATAATCCCTATCATGTTTCTGGAAGATGTTCTGTATTTTGTAAAAGTGATTGTACTCATGCTCTAAACAAAGGTGAAGATAAGGGAAGAATAGTAGCCGGGTTATGCAGTATGATGGCAGATAAAATTATGGAACTTCTCTCAAATTTTGATCCTGATTCAATTATGGTTGTAGGAGGAACAAGTAAAAATGAGGTAATGATTGATTATCTAAAAGAACATATGATGGAAGTTATTGTTCCAGAAGAAGCAGATTATTTTGAAGCATTAGGGACAGCTCTCTGGAGTGAGAAATATGGTGTAAAACTAAAAGATGGTAATCTCTATGACCGAGATAAAAGTTCTTTTGAATTTTTGCCTCCGATTCAAGATTATGAAGATAAAGTTAGTTTTCATGATATGGAAAAAGGTGAAGCCCGTGATGGAGACCGCTGTCTAGTGGGAATAGATGTTGGTTCTACTACCACTAAAGCAGTTATTATGCGTAAAGAAGATGATGCACTTTTAGCTTCAGTTTATCTGAGAACAAGTGGTGATCCGGTAGATGCTGCCCGCCGCTGTTATCAAAAGCTTTCTGAAGAAATTGGAAATGTCGATATAGATATAATCGGTCTGGGAGTTACAGGTTCAGGTAGACAGATTGTTGGATTACATGCTCTCACAGATTCTATCCACAATGAGATTATGGCCCATGCTACAGCAGCTGTCTATTTTGATAGTGAAGTAGATACTATTTTTGAAATAGGTGGTCAGGATGCAAAATATACTTATATTGTAAATCAGGTACCTACTGATTATGCGATGAATGAAGCCTGTTCAGCTGGTACTGGATCTTTCTTAGAAGAGGCAGCTGAAGAGTCTTTTAATGTAGATGTAACAGATATCGAAGATATTGCCCTCCAGGGAGAGAATCCGCCAAACTTTAATGATCAATGTTCTGCTTTTATTAGTAGTGATATAAAAAGTGCTATCCAGGAAGGTATAGAAAGAGAAGATATTTTTGGCGGGCTGGTTTATTCTATCTGTTTGAATTATACTAACCGGGTAAAAGGTAATCGACCTGTTGGAGATAAAGTATTTATGCAGGGAGGAGTCTGCTATAACAAAGCTGTGCCAATGGCAATGGCAGCTCTTACTGATAAAGAAATCATTGTACCTCCTGAACCAGGTTTAATGGGAGCTTATGGTGAGGCTCTAATGGTAAAACAACACCTTGACCTTGATTTAGTAGAAGAAGAGAAATTTGATTTAGATGAACTGGCTGCTCGAGCTATTACCTATCATGAACCATTTACCTGTCAGGGAGGAAAAGAAAACTGTGATCGCCAGTGTGAAATAAATATGATGGAGATTAATGGAGAAAAATATCCCTTTGGTGGTGCCTGTAATAAATATGTAAATCTTTCTCATGATGTAGAATATGATGTAACAAAGCTGGATTATGTCCGTAAAAGAGAAGATATGGTTTTTGATGAATATTTTGCTAAACCTGCTGAGAAAAAAGGTGTAGTTGGTATGAATCGTTCTTTAACTGTTAGCACTCTTTTACCACTTTATTCTAAGTTTTTTGCTGAACTTGACCATGAAGTAATTTTACCAAAAGAAGTTAAAGAAGAAGGGATTCAACAGCAGTCTGCAGCTTTCTGTCATCCTATTGAGTTGAGTCACGGCTATATTTATGATCTTTTAAATAATTATGAAACTGATTATATATTCTTACCACATGTCAGGGGACTTAAAGTTGAAAATGGCGCTCAGGAGAGTATGCTCTGTCCGATGGCCCAGGCTGAACCTTATTATCTCAGTGCTAATTGGCCTGAACTAAAAGGTGATGATGTATTTACACCTGTACTTGATTTTAAAAACGGTTATGATGAAGTAGCTGATGTATTTATAGAAATGGGACAAAAGTTGGGATATAGTAAAGCTGAAGCAAAAAAAGCATACCAAAAAGCTGTAGATCATCAAAAAGATTTTAAAGCTGGTCTAAAAGAAAAAGGAAAAGAAGTACTTGATTACTTAAAAGAAAATGAATCTGAAAAAGCGGTTGTCCTTTTTGGACGCCCCTATAATGCTTTTGTATCTGAAGCAAATATGGGTATTCCTCATAAGTTTGCTTCCAGAGGAGAGTTGATTTTACCTTATGATATGCTTCCAATAGAAGATCGAAAAGTTACAGAAAGTATGTACTGGTCAATGGGACAGTATATTATGAAAGGTGCTGATTTAGTTAGTGAACATCCACAACTGTTTGGCGCTTATATAACTAATTTTAGTTGTGGCCCTGATTCCTTTTTATTAAATTATTTTAGAGATAAAAATGGAAGTAAGCCATCACTTACCCTTGAACTTGACAGTCATACTGCTGATGCCGGTTTAAATACAAGAATAGAGGCATTTTTAGATGTAGTTGATAGTTATCGCAAATTACAGGAAGATCAGGGTATTCCTGAAGAGGAAGAGAGTGATTTTCAAAAAGCAAGAATAGAATATGAAAGTGAGCCGGTGATTTATGATTCTAGAGGTAAAAAATATTCTCTAGAAGATGATCATGTAAAAGTTTTAATTCCTTCAATGGGAGGTAATTCAAGTCAGGCTTTTGCAGCTGCTTTTAAATATTGTGGAGTTGATGCAGTAACTGCTCCCCGTCCTGGAGAAGATGAACTAAAGAGAGGAAGAGCAAATTCGACTTCTAAAGAATGTCTACCTTTACAGCTTACTTTAGGTAGTTTACTTCGCTATCTGGATGAACGTGAAAATGAAGATGAAATGTTAGTCTATTTTATGCCTGAAGCTTCAGGCCCCTGTCGCTTTGGTCAATATAATGTACTTATGAATAATATGTTAGAAGAAAGAGAGCTGGAAAATGTAGCATTACTTACCCTTTCAGCTGATAATGGTTATGCCGGGATGGGAAGAAAGTTTACTTTAAGAGGCTGGCAGTCAGTCCTGATTGCTGATGTTTTAGATGATATTTACAGTGCAATTAAAGCTTTAGCAGTTAATAGAAGAGAGGCCATGCTTCAATATGAAGAAAGCAAACAGCGACTCTTCCAGGGCTTAGCTCATGTTTCCTGGGGAGAGATAAAAAAGATGATGAAAGAAGAAGCTGAATCACTTTCTGAAATTGAATTAAAAGAACCATATGAAGATGCTAAAAAAGTTGCTTTAACAGGTGAAATATATGTAAGAAGTGATGAATTTTCTCGCCGCTTTCTTGTAGAAAAGTTAGCTGAAAGAGGGATAGTAACTAAAGTTACTGATAATAGTGAGTGGCTATATTATGTAGATTATTTACTTCAAAATGAAATTAATAAACAAAATGTTGGTTTCTGGCAGAAATTAAAAAATAAGTTTAAAGGATTATTCCAGAAACGTTATGAAAAACAGGTAAAAAGTATTATGAGTGAAAGTGGACTCTGTGAATATAGTCTAAATGATGTTGATGAAGTTGTGGGAGCTGCTGAAGGAGCCATTTCACCTGAACTTACTGGTGAAGGTATTTTGACAATTGGTAGTTCTATTAATGAGTTGATAGATGAAGTAGATGGAGTAATTATCATCGGACCTTTTGGTTGTATGCCTCACCGGGTAGCAGAATCAATTCTAAAAGAATCTCTAGAAGAACAGAAGCTGAAATTAGCTGAAAAGAAAAATGATCAGTTTAGTAAAGAAGTGTTAGAGAAATTTTCTTCTCTACCATTTTTGGCTATAGAGGTAGATGGCAGTGTCTTTACTCAGGTTATAGAGGCAAGAATAGAATCATTCTGTTTACAGGTTGAGAGATTAAATGAATATAAATCAAAAGCAGCAGCCGGAAAATGAAGTTCGTAAGACATATAATTTCGTGAAAATTAGATAAAAGTTATTAGCATGAGGTGGTATGTAAATATATACTATCTCATGCTTTTTTATTTTATTCTAGAAAAATTATAGTTTTTGCAGGAATTTGTTATTTTATATTTAATTAAGAGATAATGATATTTTTATTCACTAATATATTAAATTATTAAAATAAAGGAGGAGAAAATTATGGAAGAAAAGGAACAACTGACTAAAAATGAAAAACTGTTGAAGATTAAAGGAAAGAAAGGCATATTTTTGAAATTATACTTAACTGTTTTAGCAATAGTTATTATAACTGAAGCTATAGGAACCAAATCTTTTTCTGTTGGTCCAGGACAGGTAGTATTGTTACCGATGTTATTTGCAGTAGTAATTGGTATTTTAATTACACCTAATCTTTTAGGTAAAGTTTTTGGTTTTTTAAAAGGTATTATTTCTATGGAAGAGGTAGAATTGGCAAGTCCAATGGTTATGTTGGCACTTTTGCCCTTGGGAGTAAAATATGGTACTTTAGTTGGCCCTAATATTGTTCAGGTTGTCAAAGCTGGCCCTGCTTTTCTTTTACAGGAACTTGGAAATTTAGGAACAGTATTTATTGCTTTACCTTTAGCTCTCTGGTTAGGAATGGGACGGGAAGCTGTAGGTGCAACAGCCAGTATAGCCCGTGAACCTACCCTGGGTGTTATTGGTGAAAAATATGGAATTTCTTCACCAGAAGGTACCGGTGTTTTAGGAACATATTTGACAGGTACTGTTTTTGGGACAGTATTTTTTGGATTACTTGGAGCACTTTCTGTAAATACCGGTTTGCATCCTTATGCTCTTGCTATGGCCTGTGGGATGGGAAGTGGAAGTATGATGACTGCAGCATCTGGCTCACTTGCAGAAGTTGTACCTGAGATGAAAGATACGATCCTGGCTTATGCTGCTACCAGTAATATGTTAACAGGTGTAACTGGCCTTTATTCGGTAATATTCCTGGGCCTGCCACTTGTTAATTTCTTATATGATAAACTATCACCACATATTGGAAAGAAAAGTCGAGAAAAGTATGAAGCAGAGAGGGGGAAAGATAATGAGTAATCTTAGTTTTGAACATAGTTTAAATCAGCTTAAAGTACTTATTGTAGTGGGAATAATGATTTTAATTGGCCAGAGAATAGGTTATGGTATTCCCATAATAGATGCTATTCCAGGTATAATTATTGTGATTGGACTGGCTATGTTAGCTCTGATTATAAAAGAATCTTTTCCTAAGATAAAGTTTCCAGCTTTTGCTTATGCTTCTCTCTCAGCTTTAATTTTGAGTATGCCTTTTATGCCAACTTCAGAAATATTTTTACGTTATACTAATGAAGTTAATTTTTTGGGAACAACTACTCCTATTTTAGCTTTTGCAGGTCTTTCAGTAGGTAATAAAATTCAAAAGCTTAAGAATTTAAGTTGGAAAGTATTTATAGTTGCTATTGCTGTTTTTATTGGTACTTTCTTTGGTTCAGCTATAGTATCTCATATTATTCTAAAATTACAGGGAATTATTTAATTAACTAAAAGAGCAGTTTCCAGTTAAATTAATTGGACTGCTCTTTTCTTAATGTGGTAAAATTAAGTTGAGGAGGGAGATTATATTGAAAAAAGAAGAGCTTAAAAAGAAAGTGATAGACAATATTGAAGAAAATAGAGATAAAATTATTGAATTAGGAAAAAAAATATATGAAAATCCAGAACTAGGTTATAAAGAAGAGTTTGCTACTGAACTTGTTTTTGATGCATTTAAAGACCTTGGTCTTAAACCTGAGAAAAATATTGCAGTAACTGGTTGTAGTGCAGTAGCAGAGGGGAATAAACCGGGCCCTCGTCTTGCTTTTATGGGGGAAATAGATGCTATTTTATGTTCGGAACATCCTGATGCTGATTCTGAAACCGGGGCAGTTCATGCCTGTGGTCATAATATTCAGTCCGGGGTAATGTATGGAGCTGCTTTAGGTTTAATGATGACAGATGCATTTTCTGTTTTAGGGGGAAGTGTTAAGTTTATGGCTGTTCCGGCAGAAGAATATGTGGAGCTAGAGTATCGTTATGATCTAAAAGATAAGGGGAAAATAAAATATTTTGGCGGTAAACAGGAATTAATAAAAAGAGGTCATCTTGATGATGTTGATCTGGCAATGATGATGCATTCTCTTAATTTAGGAGAACAGAAACTTAAAGCATTACTGGGTCCCAGTGGAAATGGTTTTGTCGGTAAAAAGGTACAATTTCTTGGCCAGGAATCTCACGCAGGGTCAGCTCCTGAAGATGGTGTAAATGCTCTTAATGCTGCTATGTTAGCTATAAATAATATTAATGCTCAAAGAGAAACATTTACTGATGAAGATAAAATAAGGGTTCATCCAATAATTACTAAAGGTGGAGATATTGTAAATATTGTTCCAGCTGATGTGAGAATGGAAAGTTATGTCCGCGGAAAAAATGTAAAAGGAATAAAAGATGCCAATCATAAGGTAAATCGAGCTATAAAATCAGGAGCAATGGCTGTTGGAGCTGATGTGAAAATAAATGATATACCTGGCTATTTACCTTTATTGGATAAAAAAGAATTAGATGATATATTATTAGCTAATTTACGTGAGTTTTTGGATGAAGATGATATCCAAAATGGCAGTTCTTTTGCCGGGTCATTTGATTTTGGTGATGTTTCACATCTTATGCCAGCCTTACATCCATTTTTTGGAGGTATAAAAGGAGATCTTCACACCCGTAATTTTAAATTAATAGATGAAGAATTAGCCTATATTACCCCTGCCAAAACTTTAGCGATGACAGTTATTGATCTTTTATATGATGATGCCCAAACTGCTAAAAATATTGTAGAAAATCATGAGCCTGTTTTAACTAAAGAGGAATATATTGAATTACTGGATAATTTCAGTAAAGATATTCATTTTGAAGGAAAGGATAAATAAAAGTTAAATAAGTGCCAGATTTTAAATAGAAGTATCTTTTTTCTTAAAGAAAGCACTGAAAAAGATAATGACTCCAATAATGATTCCAATATATTTTGTAAATAAACGCCAGTTAAAGATTAAAGCAAACATATCTGTTTTACGAACATAATTTGCAAATATAAGGGAAAATCCACCTTCAGCAATACCTGTAGCACCAGGTGTAGGGGCAAAATACATAAAGAAGAGAACAACTAATTGACTTAAAACTACCGGCCAGTAAGAGGGGTCATATCCCATTCCCATCATCAAAAGCACAGTAAAAGATAGTTCTGAAAGTAAAAATATCATAGTAAAAAATAGGGATAAGAAGACATATAATTTATTACCTTTAAAAAATGAACTTAGGCCCCTACCAAAAATATTAATTTCTTTGAATAGAAATTTACTAACATTTTTGAATCGATCATGAGTTATTAGATTTGTATGTCTTAAAAAAATGAGTATATTATATACTATTCTTTTTATTAATTTATTTTTGAATATAATTATATAGAAAATACTAAAATATATTAGGGCAAAGAGTGTCATATAAAGGATAATCCGATTAAGAGCTACTCCAGTCTCAATTGTATCTCCTGTAAAAAGCACAAGAGGAGCAGTGATAAAAACAGTCACAGTAGCGATTACTGTTCTAATAGTAGTAGCTGCTGTGGCATCACCTAGAGAAATTCCTTTTTTATTTAAAAAGTAGACCTGAATAAAACCTCCACCTGTAGCCAGGGGAGTTACATTGGATATAAAAAGATTGACAAATACCAACTTAAAAATACTTTTGAAGTCAATTTTGCAATCTAAAGTTTTTAGAATATAGTAAAGGCGCAGTCCATCAAATATAAAGTAGGCTAAAAGTAAAATGATTAAAAAGGTTAAAATGGGAAAAGAAAATGATCTAAAAACAAAAATTTCAGATGGTTTATTAAATACATTATAAAGATAATAAAATGTTAGAGCAGATAGAACAACAAAAATACTAAAATAGATAAAATAGCGAACTTTTTTTATTTTTCTTTTTTTCTCTTCAGCTTCTTTAGCTTCAAGTTCTATTTCTGTCAATGATTCATCACTATATTTATCCTCATCTTTACTCATAACTCTACCTCCTTTTAAAAAATCATACAACTTAAAGCTATTTAACTTCTTAAACTCTACTTTTATTATAATACATTTTCACATTAATTTATAGTATATTACTGGAATCTTAAAGTTCAGTTATATTATTCATTTAATTTATCAAAAAAACATTACATTTTCTCAGGAAGTTTTTTAGGCAGTTTTTAACATATGCCGACGGAATTTTAGCCAATTAAATGAATAATAAACTTCACAATAATCTTCCAGTTATAGCATTAATATTACCGGAATCTTAAAGTTCAGTTATATTATTCATTTAATTTATCAAAAAAAAACATTACATTTTCTCAGGAAGTTTTTTAGGCAGTTTTTAACATATGCCGACGGAATTTTAGCCAATTAAATGAATAATAAACTTCACAATAAT
>JBNJDK010000074.1:0-9126 GCA_051744805.1 Bacillota bacterium | reverse complement strand
CGGCGAGTTCCTCGACCGCCGGCATCAGCGCTTCTGGCACGTACTGTCCTATATATCCTCAACACGTACAAGGTCATGGATATGGAGGATATTTTAATGTTAAAACTAATACAAATATTGATATAGAATTTAATTGGTTACCAGATGATGACTTGGTTTCTCCTATGTATTTTGCACTCTATTCTCCTGAAACAAGTAGTTATGTTCATAAATTTGGTTCTGGTAATTTGCAGGATAATAATGGGAATGATATTGAATCTACCACTTATTATTCTCAAGAAGCTGGTTCAAATAAAGAATGGCATATAGATGCAGCAATTTTCATTACCGAAGTACATGAACAAGTTGCTGGAGAGTATAATGGAGTTATTGAAGTAACAATTCAGAATAGTAATTTATAGTATAGTTTATGGAACCCGTTGTCTTTGTTTTTAAAAAATATTGAACGATGACGGGTTTCATTAATGATTTAAGTTCTTTACTCAGCCAACATATAGATTGGATTTGTATATGATAGTTTTATGTTTTTATATTTATAAAATAAAAAAAACAATCTTTTATATAATAATAAAATGATAATTGAAAGAAACGATATTTTTAATAAATTGGGGAGGATTAATTTATGATATCTTATAAAAAATATAATTTCGAGGTAATAATTTTGTTTTTTTTACTTTTTATTTTCATTATCTCTTTTCCGCTATATGCTATAGGTGTCCAGCCTCTTGTATTAGATTTGGAGGTAAGTCAAGGTGAAACACAACAATTTGAGCTAAAATTATCACCTGAACAAAATCAATCAACAGCAGAACTTAATCTATATTACCCACGCCAACAGCTAACAGGCAGCTTAAGCTATGAAGAAGGTAATCTGGACGAACATCCAGTCCTTAACTGGCTTGATTTACCAGATGAAGTAATAGTTCCACCTGGAGAAGAAACTTCAGTTGATGTACAAGTATCAGTACCATATGGTGTTGAAGGGACCCATACGGCCATAATAATGGTTGAGCCTAAAGTTGAAGAGGCAGAAAAAGGAATAACATTTCAAGTTCGCTATGCTGTTAGAGTAAACATACATGTAGATGCACCTGGATTAAGAGAGGAGGCAGAAGTTAAGTCTTTTAAACTTGAATCTACTGAAGAAAATCAACCATTAATTCAAACACACATAAAAAATCCTTCACCTTTATCCTATAATGCAGCAGGTGAGGTAACAATTCGAGACCAAAATAGAAGATTAATTGAAAGAGTGCCAATAAGAAGTGAACATGCTTCTCAGGGAGGGAGAGATGAAACTACAATCTATCCAGGTTCAGAAGTTATTTTTTCTGGTAAAGTGACTGAACCATTAGCGGAAGGTACCTATGATTTACAATTATTCTTATATTATGCAGATGGTCGTCAGGTTATTGAGCGAAAAACAATAGATGTCGGGGATGAATTTATTGATTATGAGAACTTAGAATACATAGAAGTAAAACCTGAAGTAATTGATGAAGAATTAAGACGGGGTGGAGCACATACAGAAGCATTAGATATCCGTAATCGACTAGCTGATCCTCTTAATATTAAAATTGCTGCCCAAAAGAATAATTCTGACTATAAGCATTCTTTATTAAATAATTTTCAGATAGAATTAAGAGGTGGTCAAGAATTTGAACTGGAAGGACGACGTTCAAAAAGACCAGTTTTAATTGTTAGAGCACCACGAGAAGAGATCGAAGATGGTGGTTATTATGACACATTACAGATAGGAGTTTTTGACCCTGAAACAGAAGAGCAGTTAGAAATAAGAGATGTAGATTTATCATTTATAGTTGGTGAAGATTATGAATATAGTGGTGAAATAAAGACTATAAGCACCCAGAGAGTAGAAGATGAAATTCTCTTTAGTACTATTGTAGAAAATACTGGCGACGCTCATTTCAGTCCTAGAGCTCGCATATATTTAAAGAAAGATGGAGAGATTAAATACACATTATTTACAGAATTAGCAGAGGAAGATGATGAAATTTTACCTGAAATGAAGGGTATATTATCTAGCTATGCTAATGTAGAAGCTGGTGAATATACTGCAGATATAACTTTACAATATAAAGGAGAAGAAATTGAGCGTAAAGAATTGCCTGTAGAAATTGAAGCTAAAAAGGAAAATAAAAAAGACTAATAAGTTAATTAGAGCTTGCATAAATTTAAATGAGATTAATAAAGACTTATTGAATTAAATACCGGAAGGTGGTGGACCAGCAATAAAATGAAAAATAAAATAATAGTAGCCTTGCTAATCATGCTGGTTCTTTTATTTTCTCAAAATGGTCTAGCCAATGTGTTAGATAGTGATCAGATAAAGATTGTTATTCACATTGGTGAGATGATAGAGGTTGACTTTGATGACAAATCATTGGATTTAGATCTGGCAGTAGGAGTAAGTAGTGAAAAAGAATTTAAAATAAAAAGTAATTTTCCTCTTACAGTTTCTTTTGAATCAAAAAAAGGCTTTGGTGAAGATATAAATGATTTATTTGAATATGTAATTATTTATTACAAAGAAGGAGAAGAAAAGGAAGCAGTTTTTAAGCCTGGAGCTTATCTTCCTACAGGAATAATTGAAATGGAGCCTGGTGAAAAGAAATGGAAAATGATTATTAGACTACGAGAAGATATTGCTGAACAATGGCAGTTACTCCTAAAAGAGGGTATTGAAAATATCGAAACCATAGATATGGATACAGAATGGACTAATCTGGAGCCAGGTGTTTATACAGACTTGCTAACTATAACCTTTCACAAATTAGATATTGATCAATATATGATTGAAAAGTATGAATAATTTTTTAATGTGTGTTAAAGAAGGAGGAGAAAATTGTGAAGAAAATTTTGTTTTTGACTATTTTAATGCTAATTATATCCTGTAGTTTAAATGCTGTGATTTTAGCAGAAGAAACCGAACAGGAAGAAACTAATGTATCCACAGTTTTTTTTCAGACTGATATTAGGGATGCGCTAAATGAAGTATCAATGCAAACTGGAGTAAACATTATATTTGATCGAACTGTACAGGGAACAGTTACTCTGGATTTGCAAGATGTTCCTCTTGAAAAAGCACTAAAAATGATGTGTATTAGTGGTGGTTATTCTTATCAAAAAATTGATGATTTTTATCTGGTAGGTTTACCAGATCCTAATAGCCCAACTTTTCAACATTTAACAAAAACTGAAACTATTAAGCTTAATTATTTAACTGCAGCTGAAGCTAAAGAATTACTTCCTCCCTTTTATTCAGATTTTATAAAGATTAGCTCCAGCAGGAAAAATATTATTACAATTGTAGCTCCAGAGGCTGTAATAGAAAGCTTTAAAGAGGATTTAAAAAAAATTGACTTGGCAAAAAAACAGGTATTAATTAAAATGATAGTAACTGAGATTTCTACAGAAATTCTTCAAGAAAAAGGGAGTAATTTCCTACAGTTATTTACAGGTGAAGCCAGTTCAGGACAGAGCTATTATGATTATATGGAAGAAGCTGCAGAAAAAGGAGATTTTTTTCTTGCTTTAAATGATGGCCTTACTTTAGCTTCAAATACTTCACATGGTCAACTATTAACTCAACTTCAGGCTCTAGAAAAAGAAGAAAAAGCTGAAATAGAAGCTAATCCTAGAGTAAGAGTTTCTGATGGTTCAACAGCAAAATTATTTGTAGGTGAGGAAAAATCACTTATCTTACAGACCGGTGAAGATGAATCATCAATGGAAACTGTTGATGTTGGAGTTACTTTAAATGTTACTCCCGAAATTTTAAATAATGATGAATTGCGACTTGAAGTAGCTCCGGATATTAGTCACTTTACTTCTGAAAATCCACAAGAATTTGTGGTAAGAAGAAGTGAGCTTTCCACATCTGTATATGCCAAAAACGCTAAGACTATGACTTTAGCTGGTATGACCTTAGATGAAATAGTAAAATATGAAAGTCAAATACCAGTATTAGGAGATATACCTTTAGTTCGCTGGCTTTTTAGAAGTAAGACTAAAGAAAAAGGTGAAAGAGAATTATTAATCTTTATTACCCCAGAAATTATAGAAGGTGGAAGTAATGAAATTGACTAAGAGCTTTCTTTTAGTTCTTTTAGTATTTGTTTATATTCTTTCTTCTACTTGTTATGTTAGGGGAGAAGAGGTGGATACAAATTCTCCTCAATTTGCTGCTCAATCAGAAAGCAAAACTTTTAACATAAAATATAATGATGCTGAAAAAGTAGCTGTCAGGTTAAGAGAAGCAGGAGTGAAAATCAAAGTTCTTAAGTCTAAAAATTTACTTGTGGTTCAGGCTTTATCGGAAAAGATGAAAGAAATAGAAAAGAAATTAAAAAAAATAGATTCTCCTGCTAATCCCTATCAGGTTAAATATGATTTATATGTTATAGAGTTAAAATCAGAAGTTGCTTATGGTTTAGGATTAAGGGAGATGGAGTTAAAAAATGATTCTGAAGATAATTTTAATTTTTTAACTCCAGACGGATTGGTGGAACTGGCAGGTAAAGGTGTGATTTCCTATCTAAGATCTCGTTTAGAAGAAAATAAAACAAATATGGAACGAATAGCTCACCCTTCCCTGGTAACTGCTATGGATAGAACTGCTTCTATATCACTTAATCGAGAAGTGATTAGTTTAGTTGATAAGAAGGAAGCTTTAGCTACTGAAGAATTTAGTCTAAAACTTACTCCTGAGAATATAATTGAAGATAGTGAAGAAATTTTGACTACTATTGATTTTAAAAGCAGTAGTTTTATTAACTCAGAACTTAGTTCAAATGTAAAAACGAAATATAATAAAGCAGAACTAATAGCTGTTTTTTCTCAAAGAAAGGGAAACAGCCAAAATACTTCCTTAAAAGAAGTTGGAAAAGAAAAACAGTCTAAATATTTTGCTCTTTATCTAGCTGCCCGCCCTGTAGGAAGTCTTTCTTCTCAAAATAGTAATGCTTTCAACTTAGGAGGATTGGACAATATATTAGGAGAGAAAGATATTAAAAAAGCTATAAGAGAAAGAGTTGATATTTTATATAACTCCAGTATGGATATTGATATATCAGTTCAGGATCCAGAAAATAGAGAAGGGTTTATCTTTGAAATAAATGATATAGATGAGAAAAATGCGCCCTATTTACAGTTTGGTCCTGACTTTTATTTAATGGAGAATTTGAAATTAGGTACTTATTTTCAGGTTAAAGATGAAGAAAATAGGCTTAAAATTGGTTTTAAAGATAGAGTTAAGCTAAATAACGGTATTCGTTTATCAGCAGGCTATTATCCTTGGTTTTATAGTTTTAGTGATAAAAAAATTGTAGATGAAAAGAATTGGTGGTTTCAGAGTGAGTTGAAGTATAAAAAAGTTTTCTTAGATTTAAAATATAATGAGATTGAAAAAAGTATTACTGAGAATTCATGGAGAGGATTAGTGGGCTGTCAAATAATTGACCCTCTATCTATAGTAGTTGGAGTAGAAAAAGATGAAGATGAAGAAAAGAATTATATTGGTGGTTTTACTTTAAAATCCTGGTGATTTATTGGATAATTAGAAAAAAGTAATGTCTATCTGCTAGATATTTAGCTCCCTTTATGGGGGCTTTTTTTATGCAAAAAATTTATAGAAAAATAAAAATATTTTATAAAAAAGAAGGAATTTACATTTTTTTAAAGAAAAGAAGTAAATAACGATATATAATTTCTCTATTCTGAAAAAGGTAAACTCATTGTGAAGTGAGGGCACAAAGTCATGAGTCTAAGACAGCTTAGATAGTCTGACTACCAGGAAGGGGTTATAAAAATGAAAAAAATAATAACGATATTTATTATGACTATGCTAATATTGTTTAGTATGTATTCTATTAGTCTAGCAGAAGAACTGGAAAGTGAAGAGGTTAAAGTAAAGATAAAAATTCCGGTCATGCAGAAATTAAATATTATTGAGGCTCCTGTAGTATCTTTTGATTATCCCTGGAAAGGTGCAAAAGATGGACAGCCTCTTATAATAGAGGAAGTTGCACAAGTTGAAATTATAAGTAATGCTGATTGGGCCCTAAATGTAAATGATTTAGATCAGAGTAAATTTAATCTATATATAAGAAAGTCCAAAGAAAATTTTGCTAAGTGGAAAGCTCTTAATAACTCAGGAACGATTTTTAGAGGGGAAAATGGGAAAGAAGTATTAAGTTGGGATATAAAAATTGAACCCTTAAAAGAAACAGCTGATAGCTTATTAGATAAAACTACTAAACAACTCCAACTGAATTTTACTTTAACAAAATTATAAAAAATTTTTATATTTAAGACTAGAGACCTACTGCGGTTTAAAAAACTGTGGTAGGTCTTTTTTTTACATCAAAAAGGATATTTCATATTTATGTATAAATAGAATAATATTACAATTTATGTAAAATTGGTTAATGTTTTAAATATAAATTACTAAGGAGGATAGCTTATGTCATCAATAGGTGTTTCAACACCCTGTATTTGTTTTTTTGGTTATTTGAAGATAAAAACCGGTGAGAAGATTATATCATCTGAAGATTGGAAATCAAAAAAAGCATTAATACTTTTTAAATATCTGGTAACTAAATTAAATCAAAAAATTCAAAAAGATATTTTGTTAGAACTACTCTGGCCTGAAAGCTATAGTGATAAAACACATAATTTACATTCCACTATATATTTATTGAGAAAGGATATAGAAAAATTTGGTCTTGGTTGTAAGATAAATTATTCTAAGGGACAATATTGGTTTGATAAAGGAAACTGTATAATAGATTTCAGGAAATATGAAAATATTTATAATAAAGCGGTTGAATATCATAAAGATGGTAATCTGATAAAAGCTAAAAAATTCTTTATAAAGGCATTATCAATATACAGGGGTGATTTGCTTTCTGGAGATAGGTATCAGGATTGGGTAATTAATTTACGTCAGTATTATAGAGAACTATATATTGATAATGTATTACGGTATTCTACTTTGGTAGCTGATATGGAACAGGATTATATTAAAGCTGCAGAAATATGTCAGCAAGCTCTGGAAATAGATCCTTATCGAGAAGAATTACATAAAGAAGTTATAACTTATTTATTAAAAGGTGGAAAGTATGTAAAAGCAATCAAAAAATACCGAGAATATAATAGAATGTTATCTAATGAATTTGGTTTAAGCCCTAATCCTCAAATAAAGGAAATTATTATTAACTTTAATAAATTTGGAAGAGTTAATTATTTGAAGGAAACTGATATATTAAGTGAAAAGCGTCCTGGGGCTTTTTTAAGTGATCATAAAACATTTAAATTAATTTATGAACTTGAAGTTCGTAGACAGAAGCGTTCTAATGAGGCTTTTGCAATACTATCTTTAAAATTTAATACTCAATTAAAAGAAGAAAAAGACTATTTGACTCAAATTCTTGGATCTTTAAGAAGAGGTGATGTAGTCTGTAGTTGGGATTATAATACATTATTAATCTTATTATATAGAACTGGTCAGGGTAAAGTACAGGTTGTAAAAGAAAGATTGAAAGAAGCTTTATTAAGAAAAAATGTAAATTCTTTTGAAATTAGATATAAAATCATCTCAAATAGCGTTTTAAATTATAGTTTAGAAAAAATGATAAATTCTTTAGAAGGGACGGGGTAGTATAATTATAAATTTAGGAGTCAGGGATTTTTTCCTGACTCCTTTTATCCGGGAGGTATAAATAAAACAAATATTTTTTAAATCAATTCAGGTGTTTTTTTCTGAAGTGGAGGAGTTGTTATCCACTCTTTTTCTTTCATCAATTTTAGCATTTTCCCACCATATTTTACAATCTGTTCATGATGTTTAGCAAAAAACATTGCTAATTTTTCATTAGTACTTAAACTAATTACCATTGAAGAAGATGTCATGGCCTGTTTAAGATCATTGGAGATACAAGTTGCAATTTCTTTATCAGAAAATCTGCCTCCAGGTGGTATAGTTTCTGCGTTTATCCTGGGATGTTTTTTGGCAGAAGGAGGTATTTCTATACCACTGTCCAGGAGAATTTCTTCAAGGTCTTTTATTTCTGGCTTAATCAAATTTTTTTGAATATCATCAATAAATTTTTTCAAATCTTTGTCATTAGTATGATTTTTAAGTAAAGAAAACTTACCCATACAACTTTTAGACATATTCAAATGTTCCCAGGTATGATATATTTCTCCCAAATGTAATGTCATTTCACCTTCGTTTTTATTAAATAAATTTATTTTTATCACCTCCCTTTTAATTAATATTTCCCTGGTAAATAATAATATGTATATAAAAAGAATAATCGGTAAAATTATAAATAAATTTAATTTAATTTAAATTATTTTCGTTATAAGAAGGAATTTTGTTGTTTTTTGTAGAATACTAGATATATGACCAAAAGCAGTATATAGTTTTACAGTATATAGATTAAGGAGGTGGATTTAATGAATGAAAAGGAAAAAATGGGCAAAAAGATTAGAAATCTTAGAAAGGCATCATCTTTTAGTCTGGCAGAATTAGCCCAAAAAATTAATAAAACTTCAAGTTATTTAAGCCAAATTGAAAGAGGTTTAGCCGAGCCTTCTTTAAGTGCACTTCGCCAAATATCTGAAGCTTTGAATACTCCAATATTTTATTTTTTAGTAGATGAAAAAGAATATAATACTGTAGTTAAAAAAGAAAATAGAAAAAAATTAGAAATTCCTGAATCTGATATAGAAATTGAGTTAATTTCTGCTTCTAGAAATAGACAATTAGAAATTTTTGAAACTAAAATAAAAGTCGGAGGCGAAATTAATAGAGAAAAAAATTCTTACGAAGGAGAAGAATGTATTATAGTTGAAAAAGGAGAATTGAAAATAAAAATTGGTGAAGAAGAGTATATTTTAAATAAAGGAGATAGTATCTATATCTTGTCTTCATTACCACACACAATAAAAAATAATGGTGATAATGAGCTAATTTTTCTTTCTGCTAGTACTCCTCCAAATTTTTAAATTTAAGTTGACTTTTGATATTTAATTAATTATAATAATGGTAGCAATTTATTTTAAAATTTAATATTGACCTCGTATAAATGTAACAATATG
>JBNJDK010000073.1:0-9322 GCA_051744805.1 Bacillota bacterium | reverse complement strand
TTTTTTAGGAAATAATATAAACTTATTTAATAGATAAAAATATTTTATTGAATAAATATATTACTTACAATACCCAAAAGACTCATCAATTTCTTATTTCAGTTCATTAAGATTCATTAGCAAATAATAAATAAAATTCCCTTTTTGGGTATTGTAAGTAATATATAATTTCTTAATAAATAATATTCTTTTTAATAACAACAAAGTAAAATATATTTTCATAAAAAAGAAAGAATTTTGTATTTAGGTGTAAAATAGTTGTTATTGATGATAAAATATTAAATATAAAATTACAAGTATCAATTAATCAAAGAATACAAGGAGAAATTATATGAATAAAAAGGCTTATTTATCTATAATATTAGGAGCTTCATTTTGGGGACTAATAAGTATCTTTGTGCAGAAATTATATTCTTTTGGATTTAATTCATTGGAGATTGTTACATTAAGAGTTTCAACTGCAGCTGTTTTAATGATAGTATATATTATTTTTAGTGATAAAAGTGTTTTCAAAATAAAATTTAAAGATTTTCCTTTTTTTATAGGTACTGGAGTATTTAGTATAGTCTTTTTTAGTTGGTGTTATTTTTCTGCTATTAAGATTATACCTGTTTCTATTGCGGTTGTTTTACTTTATACAGCCCCTGCTTTTGTTGCTGTTTTATCTAGAATTATTTTTAAAGAATTATTAACTAAAAGAAAAATCATTGCTTTAGTGTTAACTTTTATGGGGATAATTTTAATTGTTGGCTGGCCTCAGGCAGATGGAAGAGTTTCATTTTTAGGTTTGTTATTAGGACTTGGCTCAGGTTTTGGTTATTCATTATATAGTATTTTTGGTAAAGCAGCTTTAAATAACTATAGTTCTAAAACAATTACTACTTATTCTTTTATTTTTGCCAGTGTTTTTATGATTCCATTGAGCAAGTTATGGACAAAATCTCATTTATTTAATGATGAAATTGTTTGGCTTTATATTATTGGATTAGGTTTGATTCCTACTGTTTTGGCGTATATTCTTTATACTATTGGTTTATCTAAAATTGAGTCCAGTAAGGCTTCCATTACCGCTACTGTTGAGCCGCTTGTAGCGACAGGGGTTGGAGTTATAATTTATAATGAAGTTTTAACTTTGAGACATTTAGGAGGAATGGTCTTAGTTATTTTAGCAATTATTTTAATTAATAAAAAAGAAGGACTTTATTGACTTATGTTCAATATAATAGTAGTTATAGTTTTTTTATTAAATCAAACTAAAAAATATAGAAAATTATAGAAAAAAATATAAAAATTACATAAAATACTATAAAATAGAAGGAATATTGCTTTTTATATCGAATTATGTATTATATCGAAAATATTATATAAAAGAAAGGGGAGAAGTGTTGTGGAGTGAGTGATTCGGAAAATATTTATGGAATAGGAGAAAAAATGATGATTCGAGAGATGAAAGAAGAGCTGAATTATAAAACAGAAAAAAATGAAAAAGCAGAGGAGATTGATGAAGTTGAAAAAGCAGATAGAGTAAGAGAGAAGAAAAATGACTTTGCCTGTGTCTTCTGTGGAAATAAGAAAGGAGTTTTATATCATAAAGGTAAATCTATATGCAGTCAGTGTCTTCTTGGTTTAAGAGAAGAAAACTGTATAGAATATGGATGTTAATATATTTTATAAAAGAGGCAGTTAATAGCTGTCTCTCTTTTTTTGGGGAAAATTGTTAAATTGTGATATAATGAATACAAAGTTAGTTAGATGAATTATCAGGGTGGTGGAAGAAATGATTAAAAAAGAAAATGATATATCTTCTTATCTAAAAGGACATTTGAAGGATATAAAAATAGAAGAAAGAGAAACTGATGAATTATATGATAAATTAAATAAAAAAGTTCGTTTAGTTGCTGAAAAAATAGGAAAAAAATATGAGTTAAAAAGAGTTTATTTGTTTGGTTCATTAATTAATCGAGATAATTTTCATTTAAAATCAGATATTGATTTAGGAGTTAAAGGCATAGACTCGAAAAATTATTTAAAATTGTGGGGTGAATTTGAAAAAGAGTTAGACCATTCTTTTGATCTTGTAAATATGAATAAATGTGATGAACGCCTGAAAAAGCATATTAAAAAAGAAGGAGAGATCATCTATGATAGCGAAAAAAAGAAAAGCTAATAAAATAAAAAGACTTGCTTCACAATTAGAAAAAGATTTTAAGACTACCTTATCTTTAGCAGAGACAGTAAATGAATTTAAAGAAAAAGTTAATGAAAAAAACTCTGAGAAAGATGCTAATATATATGCAGTAGCATTAACACTCCAACATTATTATACATCATTAGAAACTTCTTTTAAAAGAATAGCTAAAGAGTTAGATGGGGATTTGCCAACTGGAGAAAAATGGCATTTAGATTTATTGGAACAGATGGCATTAAATATTAAAGATGTGCGTCCTGCTTTTTTAACTGATAAAGAAAGAAAAAAATTGGATAAGTTGAGAAGGTTTAGACATGTAGTGAGGCATGGTTATGAATATGAATTAGATTGGGATCAGATTAAACCTCTTGTAAAAGAAATGAATAGTGTTAATTCTTCATTAAAAAACAGTTTTAGTGAATTTGAAGAATTTTTGTATGACTTAGCTGAAAAAATAGATGAAAAGTAGTTATTAACATTAGGTGGTGGAAAATGTGAGTATTAATGATATAAAAGATTATTTATATAATAGAGATGAGGTAGTTTTTGCTTATTTATATGGGTCTATGGCCCGGGGGAAAGAAAACAAATTAAGTGATATAGATATTGCAATATATATTGATGAAAGTAAAAAACCAGTTAGCGGTACTTTTGGTTATCGGAGTGAATTAATAACTGAGTTACAGTCATTAGTTGAAAGAGAGCTAGATTTAGTTATTCTTAGTGAAGTTTCTCTCCTTCTGGCAGTTAATATTTTAAAAAATGGTAAGTTATTATTCACTAAATCAAAAAAGAAAAGAATACATTTTCACAAACATATAATGAGAAAATATTTAGATTTTATACCTATTTATAATCTTCAGGAAAAATATTTAAAGGAAGATTTGGAAAAAGGAAGATATGGGAGGTAAACTATGGTTGAAGAAAAAGTAGTTATAGAAAAATTAAAAGAATTAAATAAATATTTAAAACAACTTCGAAAATATGAAGGAGTTTCCAAAAATGATTTAGCAGAAGATATTGATAAATTATGGACTGTAGAAAGAGGCCTTCAACTTTCCATTCAAATTATTCTTGACATAGGATCTCACATTTTAGCTGAAAAAGGTATTATGATAGAAAAGTATAGTGATGTATTTATAGAACTGGCTAAACTTGATATTATACCAGAAGATTTTTCTGATAAGATAAAAGGGATGGCGGGGTTTAGAAATGTTTTAGTTCATGAATATGCTGATGTGGATGTAGATGTTGTTACAAAAGTTTTAAATAATAGTCTTGATGACTTTGAACAATTTGCAAAGTATATTAATGATTATCTAAAAAAATAATATTTGTTATACTAAAAAAGTAGTTTAAAAAGTTTCCTTCGCAATAACAGCTATTTTTTGAGTCGTCTATAATTCGTTTAATGATAAATAAGGTAAACTAATCCTAAGGAACATCCCTGTTTCAGGATTAGCTCAGGACTTCCTGTCCTTCGCCCTTATTTATCATTTCACTTCATTAAGACTCCTTTACAAAAAATATCTAAAATTGCTACAGAATACTTTTTAAACTACTTCTTTTCTTATTATAATTATTTTTTTAGATGAAACATTTGACTTTATCTACATAGTTGTGTATTATATTAATAACAAAGATTGTTTATTATTTCACAATATATTCAGATTCTTCGAGGACTACCTTGGATTATCTGAATAAAAAAGAGAACCTGAAACCTGACCTACTGGTTATATCCAACAGGAAAGGAATCGGGAAAAGAGATTTCCAGTAAACCTGGCTGAACTATGGCTAAGGTGATCTATACCTGGAGACTACTTTACCTGACTTCCTGTTGTGGAAGTCTTTTTTTATTTTATAAAAAATAAGAGGTGATAATAATGAAAAATAAAATAGCGGTAATAGGAGCAATCTTAGAAGAACCGAAAAAGGCACAATTTGAATTTAACAAAATTGTGGCAGAGTATAAAGAAATAGTAAGAGGTAGACTTGGTTTACCACTTGTTGATAAAGGTGTTTCTGCAATTTCTCTAACAGTTGTCGGCTCAATAGATGAGATAAATAGTTTGACCGGTAAACTGGGAAATATAGATGGTGTTTCAGTCAAAACTTCTATCTCTAAAAAGGAATTTTAAATATGGAAAATATTTTTAGAAAACTTTATGAAAAAAATAACATAGAGTATAATGAACTCATTTATATTCTTGAGAATTTGGATAAATATCATAAAAAACGCCTTTTCTACTATGCAAAAAGAACTACTTTAGAAACTTATGGTAATAAGGTATTTCTGAGAGGATTACTGGAATTTTCTAATTACTGTGATAACAACTGTCTTTATTGTGGACTGCGCTCTGCTAACAAAAATGTCAAAAGATATCGTCTCCATTCAGAAGAGATAATAGAGTCTTTTGCTGAAGCAGATCAGATGGGATATAAAACTCTTGTCTTACAGAGTGGAGAAGATGAGTATTTTACTGATCAGCGTTTGATTAGCTTAATAAAAAAGATTAAAACTGAATTTCCAGGGATAGCTCTTACCCTTTCTCTGGGAGAAAGAAGTTATGAAAGTTATAAAAAACTATTTGAGGCAGGGGCAGATCGCTATCTTTTGCGCCATGAAACTGCTAATAAAGAACGATATAATAAACTTCATCCCGGACAGAAGTTTTCTGATAGAGAAAAATGTCTGGAGGATCTAAAAGAAATTGGTTATCAAACTGGAGCCGGTTTTATTGTCGGTCTCCCGGGACAGAGTCTTAAAGATATTGCTCATAATCTTTTATTTTTAAAAAAGCATGAACTGGATATGGTAGGACTGGGACCTTTGATTTCACATCCTGAAACACCACTGGCTGGAAGCAAAAATGGAAGTATAGAGTTAACACTTGTCTCTTATGCTTTAACTCGTCTACTTTTACCGGAAACTTTGATTCCAGCTACTACAGCTTTAAATACCTTAGATGAAAGAGGCTGGGAAAAAAGTCTTAAGGCAGGAGCAAATGTTATCATGCCCAATCTGTCACCAGAGGCAAATAGAGATAAATATGAGATTTATCAAAATAAAGGTGATACTGATGTTTCTGAGTTAGATAAAATAACTAAAAGAGTGAGAGAAGTTGGTTTTGAAGTAAGTATGGCCCGGGGAGATAGTTTGAAATGGCTTAAGAATAATAATATTAGGAGGCAAAATAATGACTAAAGATTTTATTAATGATAAGTTAATTGAAAAACAGCTAAGAGAGGCTAAAAATCCTGACCATAAAGAAATAAGAGAGATTATGGCCAAAGCAAAGGCAAAAAACAGACTTGAACCAGAAGAAACTGCCAAACTACTACATGTAGAAGATGAAGAACTTTTAGAAGAAATTTATGAACTGGCGGGAGAGATAAAAGAAGATGTTTATGGAAAAAGGATAGTATTTTTTGCTCCTCTTTATGTAGGGAATAAGTGTGTAAATAACTGTCGTTACTGTGGGTTTAGAAGAGAAAATGAAGGTACAGAGAGAATGACCTTAAGTGAAAAAGAATTAAGAGAAGAAGTAGAGATTTTAGAAAATAGAGGTCATAAGAGATTAATTATGGTATATGGGTCACATCCTGATTATGATGCAGATTTTATGTGTGAAACGATAGAGACTGCCTATGATACTATAAATGGCCCGGGGGAGATTAGAAGAACTAATGTTAATGCCAAACCACTGGAAGTTGAAGAATACAAAAAATTAAAAGAAGTAGGAATTGGAACCTATCAGATTTTTCAGGAAACCTATCATCATCAGACATATAAAGAGATGCATCCCGAAGGTGATCCCAAAAGTGATTATCAGTGGAGATTATATGGTCTGGATCGAGCTATGGAAGCTGGTATAGATGATTTGGGGATTGGAGCCTTATTTGGACTTCATGATGACTGGAAATTTGAAGTGATGGGCCTTATCTATCATACAATTCACCTGGAAGATAAATTTGGAATAGGACCACATACTATTTCCTTTCCCAGGATGGAGCCAGCCTATAATACACCTTTATATGATAAGTTAAATTTAGTTTCTGATGAAGAGTTAAAAAAGATAGTAGCAGTTTTACGACTTTCCGTTCCTTACACAGGCCTTATTTTAACAGCCAGAGAAGACCCTGAAGTTAGAAAAGAAATTATACCTGCCGGGATAACTCAAATAGATGCCGGTTCCCGGATTGGAATTGGTGGTTATCACGAATCTGAAAAAGAAATTGAGAAAAAAGAGCAGTTCCAGTTAGGTGATATGCGTTCTTTAGATGAGGTTATCAAAGAAATATCTGAGATGAATATAATTCCTTCTTTCTGTACTGCCGGTTATCGCTGTGGACGGACTGGAGAGAACTTTATGTCTTTAGCAAAACCGGGGAAGGTTCATAAATACTGTATGCCAAATGCTGCCTTAACTTTTAAAGAATATCTCCTTGATTATGCTTCAGCTGAAACAAAAGAAGCCGGGGAAGAAGTCATAGATTATATTTTAGATGAAATAGAAAAAAGAGATCCAGGCAGGAGAGAGTTAGTTGAGGAAAAATTAGAAGAAGTTGAGGAGGGAAAAAGAGATATCTATGTCTAAAGTTGAATTTGAAAAATTCCTGGATAGTGCTTTGATGAAAGTTCTAAAAGCTGAAGGATTGAGAAATAGTCTGGAAAAAATTGCTTTAGTTTTTAGTGAGTTTTTTCCAGAGAGTAAAATCTGGTTTGCTGAAAAGTTAGGTAAAAGAGTTTCCTATATCACTGGAGCTGGAGAGGAAAGTTTTTTAGAGGCAGGGGAATTTGAATTAAAGGACAAATATCTGCTTTATCTGGAAAATATTGAGCTAACCATAGATGAAAGAGAAGCTTTGATAGATTTCATAAATCTAATAATTTATATAAAGGATGATAAAAATGAGTCTAAATAAAACTCCTCAATCAGAAAGAACTAATATTGCGATTTATGGAAAAAGAAATGCCGGGAAATCATCACTTTTAAATGCAATTACTGCTCAGCAAACATCTATAGTTTCTACTGTGAAAGGGACAACTGCTGATCCGGTTAAAAAAGCAATGGAGCTGATTCCAGTTGGCCCTGTCCTTTTTATAGATACAGCTGGCTTAGATGATGAAGGTGAGCTGGGCGCAAAGAGAGCAAAAAGAAGTCGGAAGATGATGGAAAGGACCGATTTTGCCCTTTATGTACTGGCTGCAGATGATTTTGATTTAAATGCTTTAGAAGAGGCAAAAAGAGATTTTAAGAGATTTAATATTCCCTATTTAGTAGTTGTGAATAAAATAGATGAATTGAATTCTCAAAAGTTACAGAATCTAAAAGATGAGTTTCCCGATTTTGTCTTTGTTTCAGCTGAAGAAAATGAAAATATACTTGAATTAAAAGATGAGTTAAAGCAAAGAATAGAAGATAAGGCAAAAGAAACTCCTATTTTAGGTGATCTTGTTCCCTATAATGGAAAAGTTATTATGGTAGTTCCTATAGATTCAGAAGCACCTAAGGGCAGGCTGATTTTACCACAGGTCCAGTCTATTCGAGACTGCCTGGACCACGGGATAAAAAGTCTGGTAGTTAGAGATACAGAGTTAGAGTCAGCTATCTCTGATTTTAAAGCAGATTTAGTAGTTACTGATTCTCAGGCATTTAAAAGAGTTGGTAAAATGGTACCTGCTGATATTACTCTCACTTCTTTTTCACTGCTTTTTGCTCGTTATAAAGGGGATCTTGAGGAATTTTTAAAAGGAATAGAAGTTTTGAGAAATCTGACTCCTGAGCATAAAGTACTCATCTCTGAAACCTGTACTCATGATGTGTCCTGTGAAGATATAGGGAGAGTTAAAATTCCAGGACTTATTGAAAATGACCTGGGTGAAAGGCCGGAAATAGAAGTTGTAGGTGGAATGGATTTTCCTGAGAATTTAGGAGAATATGATCTGGTAATCCACTGTGGAGCCTGTATGTTAAATCAAAAAGCGATGCAGAGCCGGATACAGTTTTGTAAGGAACAGGAAATACCTATCACCAATTATGGGATGACTATCGCCTATTATCACGGTATTTTAGAAAGAGCTATGGAAATTTTTGAATTTTCCCCTTCTATGGTATAATTAAAGATAGGAGAAGCTAGTTTTTTAGAAAGGTGGGCTATAAATAATGAATAAAAATATGATAATAAAAAAGATAAAGGATTATTTTGCTGATAAAGATGAAATAATAGCTGTATATTTATTTGGCTCACTCAGTAAAGAAAATTATAAAAAAGATAGTGATATTGATATTGCTTTAATGATTAAAGATAGGGAAAATAAAGTTGAAGAATTTGACTATCGATTAAAAGTGATTAATGAACTTGAAAAGTTATTAAATTCTGAGGTAGATATTATCATTTTTTCTCATGTTAATTTAAAAATGCAGCATCAAATTTTAAGTGGGGAATTAATTTTAACTAATGATAATAGGCGGAGAGTAGAGATAGAAAAAAGCTCTCTTAAAAGATATTTAGATATGAAATATTTTTATGAAATATATGAAGATAAATTGGGGAGGGGATTTGATATTGGTTGATAGGGAAGTAATTAATAATAAGTTGATAGATTTAGAAGAGTATATAAATGATCTTTCTGAATATGAAAATTTAGAATTAAGTAAATATAATAATGATAAATTATTAAGACGTTATTTAGAAAGAACCCTTCATCTGGCAATTGAATCAATTTTGGATATAGGAAATCATATTATAAGTGATGAAAGATTTAGGAATCCTAATACTAACTCAGAGATTATAGAAATATTAGCTGAAAATGAGATTATAAAAGAAAATAAAGAAAAATATATAAAAATGGCTGAATTCAGAAATATAATTGTTCACGATTATGCAGAAGTCGATGGTGAAATTGTAGTAAATATAATAAATAATGAATTGGATGATTTAAAAAAGATATTTAATTGGTATAAAGAATATATAGCATAATTGAAATTTTAGTTAAATTAGCATATAATAAAGCTAGAAAATAAAATAAATTCAATGGTTGAGATAAAGAGAGCCATTTTATTGATAGGTACCTGCCTGAAGTGTGCCTAATTCAATAAAGTGGCTCTTTTCTATTTGGATAAAAGAGGA
>JBNJDK010000072.1:0-9429 GCA_051744805.1 Bacillota bacterium | reverse complement strand
TAAGTAATGTGATTGAAAAAAAGAGAAATTTGTGATATTATAATAGTTAGTATTGCTTAAAATAAGAAACAAAAGCTTTACAGGAAGTTATTATATTTTTTTGTTTGAAATTATTATATTTAAATTTGCCAAATAAAAGGAGGCTAATATATGAGTAGACGGATGGCCTATCGTATACCGGAGAAGACATATAAAGAGGTTAAAGAAATTTTGAAAAATGAAGATATCGATTTTGATGAATTTATTGATCTTTTGATTGACCTTTATCTTCAGGAAAAAATAAATCCCAAAGAACAGGAAGAAGATTGGGGAATGTGGATGAAAAAGAAAAATTAAGAGGAGGCTTTATTTATGAGAATGGAAAGATCTACCTTTCATATGGATAAAGAAAAACACAAAAAACTTATGAAAAAATTAATTCAAGATGACATGAATTTTAATGAATTTCTTGATAGATCAGTTAATATGTTTTTAAATGATAAAATTAGCCTGGAAGAGTTAAAAAGTAATAAAAAATAAAACAAAGAGGCAGGAGACTGCCTCTTATTTTTCATTTATATATTTTTGTGAAAGTTCATAATAATGGTCAGCAGATTCTTGAATGCTTTTTATTTCTTTTTCATTAAGTTTTCTTGTGATTTTAGCTGGGACTCCTAAGACTAAACTTCCTTCAGGTATTTCTTTGCCTTCAGGAACTAAAGCGCCAGCTCCAATTATAGAATTTTTTCCAACGTTAGCATTATTTAAAATCACAGCTCCCATTCCAATAATACAATTATTATTAACAGTACAGCCGTGTAAGACAGCATTATGACCAACAGTTACGTTATCACCAACTATCAAAGGAGTACCTTTATCGATATGTAGAGTTGAATTTTCTTGAATATTTGTTTTTTTGCCAATTTTAATTGGCCCAAGATCTCCTCTAACTATAGTATTAAACCAGATGCTAGCACCACTTTTTATATAGACATCGCCAATGATTTTACTACCTTCTGCTATAAAAACTTCCTGTTCGATTTGAGGCTCATTACCATTTACAGCATGAATCATAAATTTTCCTCCTTTGAATTTATATTATAATTATTTTTCTTTAATTATAACTGAAATAATTAGATAAAGCAACAGATTGTGAAAAAAAGTAATTATCTTGAATTAAATATTTTTATTTATTACAATAACACTATATAAAAAAGGGGTTTTTTCTCATGTCAATTGCTATTTTTGGGGGAACTTTTGATCCAATACATATAGGGCATTTAATTATTGCAGAACAGGCTTTTAATAGATATGATCTTAAAAAAATTATTTTTATGCCTGCAGGTAATCCTCCCCATAAAAATAATCAAAATTTAACTAATGCAGAATTAAGACTTCAGATGGTAAAAATAGCTATTGAAGATAATGATCACTTTACTTTTTCAGATTGGGAGTTAAAAAAGAATGAACCATCATATACTGCTGATACTTTAAGACACTTTCGTGATAAATATAAAGAAGAAATATATTTTATTATTGGTGCAGATTCGTTGTTAGATATTCCGAACTGGAAAGAACCTGAATTTTTAATGAAAAATGGCAATTTCATTGTAGCCAGAAGACCAAATTATTCTTTAGAAAAAATATTAAAAAAAGTTTTCTTTAAATCACATAGAGATAATTTGCATATTATGAATAGTTCTTTAATTGATATATCTTCTTCACTAATTAGAAATAATATTAAAAAGAATAGAACAATACGCTATATGACTTTAGATTCCATTATTCAGTTTATTAATGAAAATAATATTTATTCTGGATGAAGGTGATAATTTGCAGCTTAAAAAAGATTATTTAAATTCTATAAAAAATGATTTAAAAAAGCGACTTTCCAAAAAGAGATATCTCCATACTATGGGAGTTGTTGAGGTTGCTATTAAATTGGCCAAAAAAAATGATGTAAATATTGAAAAGACAATTATTGCAGCCTTATTACATGATTATGCAAAACCTCTTTCAGAAAAAGAATTATTAAATTATGCTCAGAAAATGAATGGAGAAATTGATTCAATTGAAATTAAAATACCAGCTATTTTACACGCACCTGTAGGGGCCTTTCTTGTTAAACAGAAATATGATATAATAAATAAGGATATTTTAGAAGCAATTCGGTATCATACAATTGGAAAACCTGATATGGGAAAGCTTGCTTTAATTATTTTTGCTGCAGATTTTATTGAATCAAATAGAAGTTTTCCTGGAGTTGAAAAATTAAGAGATATTTCTGATAATTGTAGTTTGGCCAAATTAATTGTAGCTGTGTGTGATCAAAGTATTGAGTATAATATTGCTCAGAAAAAAATCATACATCCAAACACTTTACTGTTGAGAAATGAACATTTAGGAGGAAAGTAATTAATGGCAGGAATTAAAAATAAAAGGAACTGGTTAATAGGGTTAGTGGCTGTGTTAATATTATTAGGTATTATAATTTCTTTTTTAGTAAATGATAAATTTAGTGCAATACAAAATGATCCCTTTTCTACTTCTAAATTAAATATTTTAGTCGTGGGGTATGATTCTTCAATAAATGGTCCTCCTAGAGCTGATACTATTATGATTGCGAGTGTCGATCTCAAAACAAAAGACATAGGGGTGCTTTTTGTCCCAAGAGATACGAGAGTAGAAATACCAGGACATGGTACTGGTAAAATTAATGCCAGTCATGCTTATGGGGGAATTGAGCTAACTGATAAAACTTTAGAAAATTTTTTAGATATTCCTATAGATTATTATGTGGAAACAGATTTTAATGGTTTTGCAGATATAATTGATGCTATTGGTGGTGTGAATTTAGATATAGAAAAACCACTTGAATATGAAGATAAAGCTGGTGGAGTAAATATTGATCTTCCTGCTGGAGATAATATCCATTTAAATGGTGAAGAAGCCCTAGATTATGTTAGATATAGAGAACCAGTAAAAGCTGATATTGGTAGAATTCAAAGACAGCAAAAATTTATTCAGGCAGTAATGGATAAAATTTTAAGTCCTGATATAATTGTTAAACTTCCAGACGTTTATAATAATGTTACTGATGCTGTTAATACTAATATACCTTTAAAAGATGTAAGTCCTTTTGTAAAATTAGCAAAAAATACTGATTTGAATAGTTTGGAAACAGATATGGTTCCTGGAAAACCTAAATATATAAATGAAGTTAGTTATTGGATACCTGAAAATGAAGAACTGGATATATTAGTAAATAACCTTATAAAAAGTAAAGAATATGTTCGAAATAGCAAATATGAAGTATCATTATATAATGGAAATGGGAAATCTGGTTTAGCAGGTGAGGTAGCTGATACATTGAATAAATATGGTTTCAATATATCTAAAGTTGGAAATGCTGATAATTTTAATTATGAAAAAACTATTATAAAATATTATAATAAAGATGTTGAAAAAATAGCTTCAGGCATTAAAGATTTACTTGGAGGAGAAATTGACTACTCAGAAGAAGATAAAAATGAAATTGAGATAATAATCGGAAATGATTATTTAAAAAAAGATAAGAATGAAGATAGTTCTTAATAAGGAGGATTAAATTTTAATATGGAAAACGAAATTAAAGAATTAGCTGTTTTAGCTTCAGAAGCTGCAGAAGATAAAAAGGCCAATAATGTTGAAATACTTGATCTTCGTGATATTACAGTTATAGCAGATTATTTTGTAATCTGTGATGGAAATAATGAAAATCAGGTAAAAGCAATAGCTAGAGGAATAGAAGATAAATTAGCAGAAGAAAAAGATATTGTTCCTCAAAAAATTGCAGGTAAAAATGAAGGCCGCTGGATTCTTATGGATTACTCAGATTTTATTGTTCATATTTTTCATAAAGATGAACGTAAATTTTATGAACTTGAAAGACTATGGGCAGATGCTGAAAAAATATTACGTAGTGAAGAAAATGTAAAATAACTTGACTTTATTTTGATTAATTATTATAATAAAGAAAAATATAATTAAAGGTGTTGAAAGAGAGTAGTAGGTATAGTTTTTAAGAGAGCTGATGGTTGCTGAAAATCAGCAAATATACTGAACTCGCTCTGGAGCCCAATTGGTGAAGGGAGTAACTAATTGCGTTTTCTGCGTTAAAGATTTAGAGTGGATAGAAATTATTTGTTTCTATCTATTAGGGTGGTACCACGGGAATCAAACCTCGTCCCTGTTAATTCAGGAGCGGGGTTTTTTTAATTTTATAGAAAAATTTTGATATTAAATAAGGAGGTAGAATTAAGTGAAAGGATTTTATGATTTTAATGATTCAGAAAAAAAGTGGCACGATTTTTGGGAAGAAAAAGGACTTCATGAAGCTAAGGGTGATGAAAGAGAGAAATATTATGCTCTAGAAATGTTTCCATATCCTTCAGGAGATTTACATATGGGACATGTGAGAGTTTATTCTATTGGAGATGTTATTGCCCGTTACCAAAGAATGCAGAATAAAGATGTTCTCCATCCAATGGGTTTTGACTCATTTGGCTTACCTGCTGAAAATGCAGCTATAAAACATGGAAATATTCATCCAAAAGAATGGACCTGGGAAAATATAGAGAGAATGAGAAAACAGCTTAAAGAATTAGGTTTAAGTTATGACTGGGATCGAGAAGTTGTTACTGCCAGTAAAGATTATTATGAATGGAATCAATGGTTATTTTTGAAAATGTATGAAAAAGGCCTTGCTTATAAAGATGAATCTGCTGTGAATTGGTGTCCAAGTTGTGAAACAGTTCTTGCCAATGAGCAGGTAGTTAATGAATCCTGTGAAAGATGTGGTACTAAAGTTGAGAAAAAAGAGTTAGAACAATGGTTTTTTAAGATAACTGAGTATGCTGACAGACTTTTAGATGATATTGAAATCTTGGAAGATTGGCCTGAAAGAGTTAAATTGATGCAAAAAAATTGGATTGGACGTAGTGAAGGAACAAGAATTAAATTTCAGGTTGCAGATTATGATGAAGAAATGGAAGTTTTTACAACAAGACCTGATACTATTTTTGGAGCTACTTATATGGTTTTGGCTCCTGAACATCCTTTAGTTGATAAATTTATAGCAAATAGTGCTAAAAATGAAGAACTTGAAAATTTTGTAGAAAAAGTAAAAAATGAAGAAGAAGAGGAAAGAACATCTTCCGAATCAGAAAAAGAAGGTATGTTTACCGGTGAATATGCAATTAATCCAATGACAGGCAAGAAAATTCCAATTATGATTGGTAATTATGTACTTATGAGTTATGGAACAGGAGCTATTATGGCTGTACCTGCTCATGATCAACGAGACTTTGATTTTGCTAAAAAATATGATATATCTATTACACCTGTTATTCAACCTGAAGATAGAGAAGATGAATTAAAAGAAGAAGATCTAGAGGAAGCCTATTCTGAAGATGGTTATTTGATAAATTCAGGTGAATATAATGGTTTAAGTGTTGATGAAGCATTTGAAAAGATAGCTGATTATTTTGAAGAAAATGATATTGGTCATCGTGAAAAAAATTATCGTCTTAGAGACTGGCTTATTTCCCGGCAAAGATATTGGGGAACTCCCATACCGGTAGTTTATTGTGATAACTGTGGAGTTGTACCAATTCCTGAAGATGAATTGCCAGTAGAACTTCCTCATGATGTAGAATTTAAACCAACAGGAGAATCTCCTTTAAAAGAGGTTGATGAATTTGTAAATACAACCTGTCCTAAATGTGGAGGAGAGGCAAGAAGAGAAACAGATACTATGGATACTTTTGTTGATTCATCCTGGTATTTCCTTCGCTATGCTGATTCTAAAAATGATGAATTGCCTTTTAGTAAAGAAAAAGCTGATAGCTGGATGCCAGTTGATCAATATATAGGTGGTATTGAACATGCTATACTCCACTTGTTATATGCCCGTTTCTTCACTAAAGTACTTTATGATATGGATCTTGTTTCTTATAAAGAACCTTTTAGTAATTTACTGGCTCAGGGAATGGTCCTAAAAGATGGTGCCAAAATGTCAAAGTCTAAAGGAAATGTAGTTGACCCTAAAGAAATTCTTGAAAAATATGGGGCTGATGTAACCAGATTATTTATGCTTTTTGCTGCTCCTCCAGAAAAAGATCTGGAATGGAATGAAGAAGGAGTAGAAGGAGCAGAAAGATTTATAAATAGGGTTTGGCGAATTGCTTCTGATAATTATCAGGAATTAACTAAAATTGATAATATAGAATATGATGTATCTGAATTTGATAAAATGGAAAATGAATTATACCGAAAACTACATCAAACAATAAAAGATGTTACAGAAGATGTAGGGGAAAGACTAAGTTTTAATACAGCAATAAGTAGAATTATGGAATTGACAAATACTATATATCAATATCTAAATAAAAGTGAGGATATTAATTATAATCTTCTTAAGGAAAGTCTATATAAAATCCTTATCTTGCTTGCTCCTTTTGCCCCTCATATGACTGAAGAACTCTGGCATGAAATTGGTTATGAAGGAAGTATACATGAATGTGACTGGCCAGATTATAAAGAAAAGGCTCTTAAAAAAGAAGAGATTACAGTTGTTATTCAAATAAATGGAAAAGTTAGAGATAGAATTAATGTAAGCCCGGATATTTCTGAAGAAGAGCTTAAAGAAAAAGCAAAAGAAGAAAAAAAAGTTCAGGAATATATCGAAGGAAAAGAGATAATCAAAGAAATTGTTGTCCCCAAAAAGTTAATTAACATTGTTGTAAAATAAAAAAATGTTAAAATTTAAGGCCTCTCTGTGAAGAGAGGTCTTTGCTTGATAAAAATATTGATTTTTTGATTTTTATAAGTTATAATAAAACAGAATTAAGGGTAATGGTTGACACTGAAAGGAGGCAGATTAATGGAAGAATTAGCTCAGGTTATCGAAAAAAGAGGAGATAATGTTTTAGTGAGAGTTATCAGAAATTCTGCCTGTAGTAAATGTGATAAAGATTGTGGAATGGCTGGAACCAGCCATGAAACAGATGAAATAGATGTTGAAGTTAGTAATACCATGGGAGCAGAAGAAGGAAATTATGTAAAATTGGAATTAGGAGAAAAAACTTTAGTACTGGCTTCATTAATAGTTTATCTTTTCCCAATAATAAGTTTAATAGCTGGCTATTTTATAACTAATTTTTCTCTATCTTTTATAGGTTATAATACAGGTGAAATCACTGGTATATTAGGTTCACTTACATTCTTTTTTCTATCATTTTTATTAATCCGAATTATGAACTTTAGATTAAAAGTTATGGGCATATTCCAGCCTGAAATGATAGAAGTATTAGAATAAAAAAATATTTGTATTTAGGGTTGACAATTCATAGAAGTTTAGTTATAATTTAATTGAAAAAGATGTTAAAAAAATAACAAGTAAATAATAGTTGTGGTTGAAGAAAATGGGAGAAACCCTTATCAAGGGTACCGAAGGGGTAAATTTCTGTATTAACCAAATACAGGAATGAAACTTTCAGGTAAAAGGACCATTTTCTAACACAGCTCTGGAAAATAGTTAATACCGAAGGAGCAATTCGGTTAAACCGAATAATCTCTCAGGTTAAAAAGACAGAGTAGTAATGGTTTAGTTAACCATTGCTGCTCTTTTTTAATTGTTTAATTAGTGAAAACGTTCATAAACTATTAAATTCTATTAGTTTTTACATTAATTGTGTTAAAATTATAAACATTCTGGAGAGCAGGTGTAAAAATGAAAAAATATATTATTGTTACTAATAATCCTTTAGTAAAAAAAGAAATAAACAATGAATTAGCAGAAAAAAATATTCAGATAAAATTAAATTTTTGTAATGATCTTGATCAAGTTATGGTAAAAACTCGTGATATGATCCATAAAGGATATGTGCTTATAAGTCATCCACTGGCTGGAAGTGTTAAACCTGCTCAAAATCCTTATCGCTCAATCTTAGTTCAAGAAGATGAAAATCTTAATTATGATTCATTAAAAACAATTGAAAATGCTATTCAGAAGTTAAAACAATTTCAAAAAAATAAAGAAAATATTGATTATCCATCTGAAATTTTAGAAGATTATCAAGTAATAGATTATTCTCTAATTAACAGTGGAATAAAAAGTTTAAAATAAAACAAATATAATTAAGTATAATACAAGGGAGGAAATAAAATGAGTGAAAATTATGATATGATTATTGTTGGTGGTGGGCCAGCAGGAATGTCAGCAGCAATCTATGGTTCGCGTTCTAAATTAAAAACTTTAGTATTAGAAAGTAAAAGAAAAACTGGTGGTCAGGTAGCTACATATGAAGAAATGGAAAATTATCCTGGAGTACCTGAAACAAGTGCTCCTGAACTCATGGAGAATTTTAGAACACATGCTGAAAAATTTGATGCTGAATTTGCTAAAGGTGAAGTAGTTGATATAAAAAATAATGGTTTTAAAAAGATTGTAAAAACTAAAGATGAAGAGTACACTGCTAAAAGTGTAATTTTAGCAACTGGTGCTGAACCCAGAAAATTAGGTATTAAAGGTGAGGAAGAATTTAAAGGTAAAGGAGTTTCTTATTGTGCAACCTGTGATGCAGAATTTTATGAAGGTTTAGAAGTAGTTGTAATTGGTAATGGTAACTCTGCAGTTGAGGAAGCTATTTATCTTACTAAATTTGCTGATAAGGTTACTATAGTAGTAATCCATGAAGAAGGAGTAATGGATGCAGAAAAGTTATTCCAGGAAAGAGCTTTTGCAAATGATAAAATTGATTTTTTCTGGAACTCTACTGTTGAAGAAATTAAAGGTGAAGGTCTGGTTGATAGTGTAGTTGTTAAAAATATAAAAACAGGTGAAAAAACTGATTTTGAATGTGATGGTGTATTCTTCTTTGTAGGGAGAGTTCCAAGTACAGATTTTCTTGAAGACACTGAAATTGAGTTGAATGATAATAGTTATATTAAAGCTAATGATAATATGGAAACTAATGTACCGGGAATTTATGCAGCAGGAGATGTTAGAGAGAAAGTTGTTCGCCAGGTTGTAACTGCTGCCGGTGATGGTGCTACTGCAGCTGTTATGGCTCAAAGTTATCTGGAAGCTGAAGAATACTGGCAGGAAAATGTTGTTAAAAGTGAGAAACCGGTAATTGTTTCTTTCTGGAGTCCTACTGATAATGAAAGTATTGACACAATAGGTGAACTTGAAGAACTTGGTCTTGAAGATAAGGGCTACAAGATGGTCAAAATAGATACTTATAAAAATAAGTTAATTACTGATCGTTATAATGTGAAGGAAATACCAACGATTCTTAAAATAGACGATGGTGAAGTGAAAGAAAGACTTGTTAAGCCTACAATTGAAGAAGTTAAAGAAATAACTGCAAAAAATTTTGAAGAGCTAAAAAAATAATTTTTTAAAGG
>JBNJDK010000071.1:0-9562 GCA_051744805.1 Bacillota bacterium | reverse complement strand
CCTGTTCCCATCTCGAACACAGAAGTTAAGTCCTCCAGCGTCTATGGTACTGCAAGGGCGACCTTGTGGGAGAGTAGATCGCTGCCAGAATCTTTATATTTTTAACACCCATTTTGGGTGTTTTTTTGTTTTATTAAAGGAAAAATATTTATTTAATAGAAATTATATAATATAGGTTATTAAGTAATAATATAAATTAATGTTCTTTTTAATTAGTTTTATTTATAATTTTCAGTATATTAAAAAAATAAAAGAGAGGTGAGTTAATGAAGACTTTTGAAGATTTTTTATTAAAAGAAGAAAGTGTTTCAGAGATTGTAATTGGTGATACTGCACTTGTTAGGGGAATGATTGAAGCAGAGACAAGGGTTGTTACTTCTTATCCAGGTTCACCAATGCCTGAAGTAGCTAATGCTATAAAAGGTATACCTAAAGAAAAAAGACCCTTTTATTTTGAATTTTCTACTAATGAAAAAGTAGCAACTGAAATTGCTTTTGGTGCTTCAGTTAATGGCCATTTATCTACAGTATTTTTTAAAAGTGTTGGACTTAATGTAGCTGCTGATAGTTTTGTTCAACTTTCACTTATGGACTTAAAAGGAGGAATGGTTGTTGTAATTGGAGATGATCCAGGAGCTAATTCTTCTCAAAATGAGCAGGATAATAGACATTATGCCCATTTATCTTATATTCCTGTTTTTGAACCATCTACTCCTCAGGAAGTTTATGAAATGTATAAAGAAGCAGCCGAAGTTTCTAAAGAAAAACATATGCCAGTTATTTTAAGATTAACTACTCACGTTTGTCATGCTAAAGAAAAAGTTGATTTTTCTTCCTGGGAAAAAACTGAGTTTGATAAAAAACCTCGCTTTTCCAGCGAAGATGAAAATTATGTTCCTATAACTTCTACTGTATTTCCTATGAAAAGAAGAGCATTGAAGAGGCTTGAAGAATTTAAAGATTATGCGGATAATTCAAACTTTAATAAGATAATTAATAATGATAACTCTAAACGAGGTATTATTAGTATGGGAGTTCCTTATTTATCTTTAAGAGATGTTTTAGAAGAATCAGATGATAAACCTGATATTTTAAAATTAGGAATTATTTATCCTTTGCCAAGAAAAACAATAATTGATTTTATGAAAAATCACAGAGAGGTTAAAATTTTAGAAGAGTTAGATAATGTTCTTGAAAAAGAATTAAAAGTTATAGCTTATGAAGAAAATATTGATGTTAAAATAATAGGTAAAAATGATATAGAAGATTGGATCAATGAATATACCCCAGATAAAGTTTATAATGTTATAGAAAAGACCTGGCCTGATTTATTAGAAAAAAGAGATATGGAAAAATATACTTCAAGTTTAGAAAACCGGCCAGCTCAATTATGCCCAGGCTGTGGTCATCGTTCGGCTTTTTATGCAATAAAACAGGCTCTATCAGAAGATGATATTACTGTAGCGGATATTGGTTGTCATACACTAGGATTTTTGCCACCATATAATATGGGGGAAGTTCTTTTATCGATGGGTCACTCAACTTCTACTGGAACAGGACTTTCCTTATTTAATGATAGTAGAAAGGTAGTTTCTTTTATAGGTGATTCCACAATGTTTCATGCAGGGTTACCAGGTATAGCTAATGCAGTATTTAATGATCATAATTTAACCTTAGTAATTATGGAAAATGGAACTACAGCAATGACCGGACATCAAAATCATCCAGGTAGTGGTCAAAATTTTAATAATGAAGTTAATAAAATAGAAATCATGGAAACACTAAAGGGGCTGGGAGTAAAAAATATTTATAAAGTTGATACTTATGCTCAGGCAAAATTGAAAGAAAAAATGAAAGAGGCATTAAATGATGAAGGATTTAGTGTGGTGATAGCTTCACATCCCTGTATGTTAAAATTCACAAGAGAGGCAAGAAGATCAGGTAGCTATAAGAATAATAAGGCTATAATAGATCAGAGTGAATGTAAAAACATATATGAATGTGTAAGTGAATTTGCATGTCCTTCTTTCCAGAAAAAAGAAGATGGTACAATTTGGGTCCATGAAGATCTTTGTATAGGAGACGGCTCCTGTTTCCAGACCTGTCCTGTCTCAGCAATAAAAATGGACAAGTCTAAAGGAGGTAATAAATAATGAATAAAATGAATATATATATGATTGGTGTTGGTGGACAGGGAATTGGCTTATTGAGTGAAACTTTAATTAGAGCAGCTGATTATGCAGGTCTTAATGTAAGAGGAGTTGATACTCATGGACTTGCTCAAAGAGGAGGTACAGTCCAGTCTCATTTAAGAATTGGCAAAGGTATACATTCTTCTTTGATTCAAAAAGGAAAAGCAGATCTAGTTATTGCTTTAGAAAGAAATGAGGCTTTGAGGGGTCTAGAAACTTATATTAAAGATTCTGGAAAATTAGTTTATTATGATACTTCCTGGCAACCTCTTGATATAAGGTTAGGTGAAGGAAAAGAGGTTAAAAACAGTGATATAAAAGAAAAATCTAAAAGCAAAAATATAGAAAATATAAAAGTATTTAAAGAAGATCTTGAAGAAGCCAGGATGCAAAATGTTGTAATTTTAGCTGAAATAGCCAAAAGAGAATTAATTCCTGAAATTAAAATTGAAGATTACAAAAAAGCTTTAAAAGACTTATTAAAAGGAGATGTGCTTAATAAAAATTTAAGTATTTTTGAAGAAATAATAGCTTAAAAAAATATGCCTCCATCTGTTTAGGTGGAGGTATTTTTTGTCATTTTTTTCTTGACAAAAAATAAAATTATGCTATAATAATATATAGTCAGTTTATAAATTTTTATATTAAAATTGCGTTCCCCGATAGCTCAGCTGGCAGAGCGAGTGGCTGTTAACCACTTTGTCGCAGGTTCGAGTCCTGCTCGGGGAGCCATTTTTTTATTTACTAAAATAATTTAAGGAGAGTGGATTTATTTATGTTTAAAAAGATCATTATATTTGCGGCAATAATAGCCCTTTTGTTTGCAACACCAATTATGGCAACAGAAGGAACATCTTCAGATGAAAATGAAGCAGATTTAGCAGCTATAGTTAATGGTGAAAAAATAACTATAAGTGAACTTGATCAATTTGCTAATATGCAACAATTAATTATGAGTTTATATCAAAGTAATCAACAGTTTACACAGCTTTTATTACAAACTGAAGCAGGCCAGGACCTTTTAAATGAATTTAGAAAGACAAAACTTGATGGTATGATTACAATGGAACTTTTGAAAAAGGAAGCCGAAAAAAGAAATATAGAATTGAGCGAGGAAGAAAAAGATGAAATGTTTAATCAACAATTAGCTTCTATAAAACAAAATAATAATTTAACTGATGATCAATTGTTATCATCATTGAACGAACAGGGAATTAGTTCTCTTGAAGAATATAAAGGAATATTTTTAGAAAATAACAAAGATAATCTTGTTTTAAACAAGCTAATGCAAGAAGTAACAAAAGAAGTTAGTATTTCTGATGAAGAAGCTAAAGAATATTATAATAATAACAAAAATCAATATGAGTATGGAGAACAGGTAAATGCAAGTCATATATTACTTGAAGATGAAGAAAAAGTAGAAGAAGTTCTAAATAAAGTGAATAATGGTCAAAATTTTGCCGAACTTGCTGAAGAATATTCACAGGGACCAACTGCTGAAGATGGAGGTAAATTAGGATTTTTTGAAAAAGGAGATATGGTACCTGCTTTTGAAGAAAAAGCTTTTGATTTAGAAGTTGGAGAAATTTCTGAAGAAGCAGTAAAAACAGATTATGGATATCACATAATTAAAGTTACAGATAAAAAAGAAGCTGGAGTAGCTAGTTTTGAAGAAGTAAAAAGTAATATTAAAGAAAATCTCTCCAATCAACAGAGACAAAAAGCCTGGGATGATTTTGTTAATAAACTTAGAGAAGAAGCAGAAATTGAAAAGAAATTAGATTAAAATAAAATAAAAAAATATATAAAAGCCTCCTGAGTTTAATTTCAGGAGGCTTTTGGCTTATTATTTTAATATTATAGACAAAACTTTATTAACATAAAATTGCTGTTGTGATAGTATAAAGAATCATGGCAATACCTGCTGCTACACTGGCCTGAGGTATTTGAGTATAAACATGATCCATTAAATCAGTACCAGTTGCAACTGAAGACATGACTGTTGTATCTGATATTGGGGAGACCTGGTCTCCATAAATTGAACCTCCAGTAACTGCTGCAAAGCAGATGATAATAAATGTAGGATCTGGATTAATAGAATAGGCTAAAGGCATAGCTATTGGAAAAACAACAGCATATGTACCCCAGGAACTTCCTACTGCAAAAGCAGTTACCATACAAATTAACATAAAGATAGCAGGTAAAAGAACAGGAATGATTATAGATTCAGTTGCTCCAATAATAAAGGTAGCTGTACCAAGACTTTCAGAAACATTCCCTAAAGTTACTGCTAAACCAAGAATAATAGCACCAATAGTTACTCCCTTACAACCATCAACAAAAGCATCAACAACATTTTCTAAACTCATACCCTTAAATAAAGCTACAATCATTGCTGAAATTACAGCAAACATGAAGGCTTGTGGTATATATAAATTTCCAACTACAAATTTTGGTATAACGCCAATACCTAATAGTGCACCTAGAGGAATAAGAAAATCTAAAATACTACTATTATATCCCTCAGGAATTTCAGTTTCTGTAAGTTCATCTGAAGATAGAGGTCTTGCACCATCTCGATTAACTTTTCCAGTTTCTTTAACTCTTTTAATAGCTTTTCTCATCTTTTTACCGATAAAAGGTAGTTTTTCTATTGAAAGCAAAAAGGTAAATAAAATTGCTATGAAAGCATAAAAATTAAAGGGAATAGCTTTGAAAAAGAAGTTTACACCTGCCTGTTGATCAGGGATTAAAGGAATTGTTCCAGCTACTAAGCCAGCGATATATATTGGCCAGGCATTAAAAGGAATTAAAGTAGCTATTGGAGAAGCTGTTGAGTCTACTATATAAGATAATTCTTCATGAGAAACTCCTGCTTCATCACAAACCGGTCTTACTGTACTACCGGCTAAAATTGTACTTATAGTTCCACCCTGGTGAAAAACAACTCCCATAATCCAGGCAAATAATTTAGCTGATTTTCGGCCCCGAACCATTTTTTTACTGGCCCATACAGCAAATTTTTGAGCTCCACCAGTTCTGGTCCAGAGCCCTATCAATCCTCCTAAAAACCAGAGGTAAACTAATAAAATTTTAGAATAATCTGTAGAACCTAAAGATGGTATTAAATAATGGCCTACAATATCATAATTTCCTGAAATAATACCTCCTGCAACTATACCTAAAAAGAGTGAAGGAACTACCTGTCTTGTAGCAAATGCCAAAATCAAAGCTAAAGCTGGTGGAATTATGGAATAAATACCATAATGGTCTGAAGTACCGTTTTGTGCAAACCCAACGCTACTTAATAAAAATGATAAAGCAACTACTAAAAAAGTTAATAACATCCATTTTTTTAGAGAATCTTTTGAAAAATCTCCTACTAAATTACTCATAAATTTTAATATCCTCCCTTTAATATATTTAAAATTTTAGATTAGTAATAAAAAATTTAGTATAAAAAGTATTCAAAAAATTATAAAAAAGAATCACTAATTTAAATAGTGTAAATTAATTATAAAGGAAGGATAACAAAACATATTAAATTGTATCTATTTGTTACAAAATTATTTTTAACTACTACAGCTATAAAAAAGAATATTATCAATAAATTTCTTAAAATTAACTTTTCCTCTTTTATTGGATTTTTTTCGAATATAATCCATTTCTTTTCTTATTTCTTTAAAATCATACAGACTATTAGAATATTTTTGGAAAGTTTTATTCATATAATCTTCTACACCTAAATGGGCTAAATTTCTTAAGCCTTTTAAAGCTGCTCTTCTTATTCTTTGTTCAACAGCTTTATAACTATCATTAAATTTACTACAAATATCTTTTATTGTGTAATTTTCTATTTCTTTGTTACTTGATTTAAGATAAGAGCAAATATTAATTATATCTTTGCTTCCACTTTCACCTAAAATACCTATTTCACTTAGTATTTTCTTAATTTTTTGATCATAGTTATTTTGTTTACTTAAATTTATATTCAAATTTGAATTGTCAACTAAATCATTAATCTGGTTAATAACTTTATTTTCTTCAATTTGTTTAATTTCTTTTTTTATGACATTTTCGACTTCAATAGCATTTATTGGTTTGGAAATATAATATTCTACTCCATTTTTATATGCTTTTGATATCATATCTTTTTCTTTTACTTGAGAAATCATAATAAAATTAATGTCTGAATTTTCTTCTTTGATTTCATTCATAAGTGTAATACCATCTTTTTCAGGCATAAGTAAATCAATTAAAACAATATCTGGTTTTAGTATCAATATATCTTCTTTAGCTTTTTCGCTATTTAAAGAGTGTGAAATTACGGTACCAAGATTTTTGTCATTAATAATTTTTTTTAAAAGAGTTACTATATTAAAATCATCTTCTACAATAAAAAAATTCATTTATTAATTCGCCTCCAGGTTCTTTTTAGGTATTTTTATTTCAAAAGTAGTGCCTTTAGAATATTCAGTATTAACTGTAATTTCACCATTATAAATATCATTGATTATTTCCTTAGTAATACTAAGGCCTAAACCACGGTTAATATTACCAGTTTCATAATTTATTTTGGTTGAAAAACCAGCTGAAAAAATCAAATCAATATTTTCTTTTTTAATCCCGGTTCCATTATCAATTATTTTAAAAATATATCTATTATTTTTTTGAAAACAATTGAATTTAATTTCTCCTTTTTTATTATTTTCAATAGCTTCTATTGCATTATTTATGAAATTCCGAAATACACATAATATATAATAATCTTTTTTTACAATAAAATCATTTTCAATATTACAATTAAATTCTAATTTGATATTCTTATTTTCAATACTACTATTAAAACGAAATTTTAATATTTCTATGATTTCATTAAAATGAATATAATCACTATTAATATTATGTTCAGTTATATTTTTTAATTCATTTAATATGAGATTATTATTCTTTTTTATTTCATGGATTTCTTTGGCTATATTTAAAGATGAGGTAGCCCACTCATTTTTGTTACTTTGATTTTTTATATTTTGGTGCAAATTATAAGCAGTAGACATTACATTTTCCATATTATTTTTAGTTTTTTCCATCCAGTAAAGCTCTGACATTAATTCAGAAGATAAAATAACTAAATTTCGATATCTATTTAGTTTTTCCTTTCTTATTAATAAAATTTTATAATATTTTACTGATAATAAAACAAGCCAGATTACTAAAGTTCTAACAAAGGCAGCTAAAAAAACTATAAAAATTATATTCCAATCTAAATTAATAAGGTTTAATAAATATCTAAAAGAAATTTCACTTAGATTAGAAAGTGCATCAGCCATAAATATTAAACTAAAACCTTTGAATTTATTTTCTAAAAGATCTTTTCTTAAGAAAAAATAAAATATTAGAGCATAGATTATGTAAAAGAAATAACTTGGAATATAAGTTATAAAGGAATTTAAAATATGGCCATTATTAAAATAAAAAACAAAAAATCTTAATAAAAAAACAGTTATTCCAACTTGAAAACCAACAGCAATAATATTTATTTTATCAAATAAATAAAGGAGCAGAAAAAAAGCTATTACTCCACCTGAGATTTTAAAAGAAGTTTGATAAATACCTACACTTATTTGAGATGAAATAGCAGTTGTAATAATAATAAAAAGATATTTTTTTGTTTTTTGTGTCATTTTTTTCAACCAACCCCTAAGTAAATTTCTCATTTTTCTTTTTAATTATAATAATAAAATAGTAGTTATGCAACTAATTTAAAAATCGCAAATATATTTTGCGGTTGATTTTAAATATATTTTGCGCTTATAACAGAAAAAAATAAAATAAACAGATAAAATTAAAATATATTCATATATTTAATAAATAATTTATAAAGAATCGTTAATTTTTTATTTTTTGAAATTTAAAATATAAAAACAGTTATGGCATAAAATATGCAAAACTATTTAAATGGAAACTATTTTAAAAATATAATAATTAATTTTGACAATTTTATATTTTATTAAAATTAGATATTGTGAAAAAAATATAAAACTAAAGGAGGAATTAATAACTAATCAAAGAATAGGTATATTAGGTAAAAATATTACAAAAAATTATAAATTTATTTTTAAAAAGGAGGAAATTTTATGATTATTGGGGTACCAAAAGAAATTAAGAATAATGAAAACAGAATTGCAATTGTTCCATCTGGGGTAGAAGCTTTGACAAATGCAGGTCATGATGTAATTATTGAAAAAAATGGTGGTGTAGGTAGTGGAATTTCTGATGAGCAATATATTGAAGCAGGAGCTGAAATGATTGATACAGCTGAAGAAGTTTTTGCAAAAGCTGATATGATAATGAAAGTTAAAGAACCACTTCCTGAAGAATATGATTATTTTAAAGAAGGTCAAATTCTTTATACCTACCTTCATTTAGCTGCTGAAAAAGAATTAACAGAAGCTCTTAAAGAAAAAGGTGTTGTTTCTATTGCTTATGAAACAATTCAACTAGATGATGGCTCACTTCCTCTTCTAACACCAATGAGTGAAGTAGCAGGAAGATTAGCTACTCAAGAAGGAGCTAGATTTTTAGAAAAACCACAGGGAGGTAGTGGTACACTTCTAGGTGGAGTTCCTGGAGTTAATCCTGGTAAAGTTGTTGTTATTGGTGGAGGTATTGTTGGATTAAATGCAACAAAGATGGCTGTAGGTCTTGGAGCAGATGTAACTATTATGGATATTGACCCTCAGCGCATGAGAGAACTTGATGATATTTTCCGTGGAGAGGTAAAGACAGTAATGTCAAATAAATATAATATACAGGAAGAAATAAAAGATGCTGATTTAGTAGTTGGAGCTGTATTAATTCCTGGTGCTAAAGCACCTCATCTTGTAACTGAAGATATGATAAAAGAAATGAAAGAAGGATCAGTTATTACTGATGTAGCAATTGACCAGGGTGGATGTGTAGAAACAACTTATCCTACTACTCATGATGATCCAGTATTTGAAAAACATGGTGTAGTTCATTATTCTGTAGCTAATATGCCAGGTGCAGTAGCAAGAACATCTACTTTTGCTCTTACAAATTCTACTTTACCTTATGCACTTGATTTGGCTAATAAAGGTTACAAAAAAGCATTATTAGAAGATAATGCTTTAGCTAAAGGTCTTAATGTTTATGAAGGCAATATAACTTATAAGGCTGTAGCTGATGCATTTGATATGGAATATACTCCACTTTCAGAAGTTCTTGATTCCTGGAAGTAAAAACAAATAAAAAATTAATAAAGTATGATTCAAGTAAATAATTGAGATGGAAGGATAATACCTTCCATCTTTTTCTATTGGGATTATAATATTATATGAAATTATGTT
>JBNJDK010000070.1:0-9563 GCA_051744805.1 Bacillota bacterium | reverse complement strand
TATACTTTAAAAGCTGGTGATGGATATTTTATTCCATCAGATGCCCTGCACAAATTTATTGCTGTTGGTGAGACTGAAGCGATTGATGTTTTTAACCCGATTAAAGAGGATCTACCCGGGGAGTAAATTCCCTGGTAATAATAAAAGGAGGTAATAAAATGTCTAAAAAAGTTTTAGTTTGTGCTACAAATTATGGTACTTGGGGAGAGGAATTACAGGCACCATGGGATGCTTTGAATGCTGCAGGTTTTGATGTTACTCTGGCAACACCGCAGGGGAAGAAACCTCTACCTTTAGAAGTGAGTGTTGATCCTGAATTTTTTGATCCAGTAATTGAGACTCATGTTAATCCACCGGAAGTTTGTGACCGAATTAAGGAATTAGTTGACAGTGACCAATGGGCAGACCCACTAACATTTAAAGAAGCTAATATGGATGATTATGATGCTATTGTTCTAACAGGTGGTTTAGGAGCTATGCTTGATATGGCTAATGATTATAATTTGCACCGTCTAATCTTAGCTGCTTTTAGATCTAATAAACTGATTGGATCTTTGTGCTATGCAGTAGCAGCATTAGCTTTCTTAAGAGAACCAAAGATGGATTATAAGAGTATTATTTATGGTAAGCAGATTACCGCTCATCCGCGGGCCTGGGATTTTTATGGTCCAGAGTATGCTTTTACTTATGATTTATACCAGGAGACTGAAGATAATAAAGCTACAGATGTAGTAACTCCTGGATTCTTATATCCACTAGAAGACTTAGTTAGAGATGCAGTTGGACCTGATGGAGCCTGTATTGCGCGTATTGATGCCAGTCGAGAAGATCCAGAGGTGCACTGTGATTGGCCTTTTGTAACAGGAACTTCTGTTGAATCTTCCATTGCTTATGGTGACATGTTAGTAGAAGTATTAAATAATTTAGAAGAATATAAAGAGTAAACATAAAAGACTAGTTATTCTAAGCTTAGAATAGCTAGTCTCTAAATATCTATCTAGTTAAGGTTGAGATAAATTTAATTTGCAGGGGAGGAATAAAGATGCCAGTAATTACTATTCAAAGTCTGGAGTTGACAAAAAAACAGAAAGAAAGAATAGCAGATGATTTTATTAAAATTTTATCGGAAGAGACTAAAGTACCTGAGGATAGGATTTATCTTTTTTTTGATGGCTATGAACTTGAAGATGCAGCTGCGAATAGAGTCTTATTCTCTGAAATGCCACCTAAAAAAGCTGTAGGAAAATTTAATGAAAAGGAGGAGTAACTAATGGATGTTAATCAAGCCATAGTAAAAACTTTAGAAGCCATTGATGTCGATCATGTTTTTGGGGGTTCAGGCCAGGTAAACGCTTCGATGTTGATGGCTTTACGTGATTCAGAGCAGATAAAGACAGTTATTGTTCGCAATGAACAGGCTGCTTCATTTATGTCCTGTGGGTACTCAATGTTTTCTGAAGCTAATAAGCTGGGAGTATGTTTTGCTACTGGCGGTCCGGGAGCCTTCAATCTTTTTTCAGGTTTGGCAGTTGCTTATTATGATTCTTTGCCAGTTTTGGCGATTACTGGTTATGCTTCGGCGCCTAATCGCGGCAAAGGAGCTTTAAATGAATCAACAGGACTTAACCGCACTCCAGATTCACAGCAGATGTTTTCAGCTACGACTAAAAAGTCTTATATTTTAGAGGACCCAGCTCAGACCTGTGATATTTTAGAAGAGGCAATTAATATTGCTTATGATGGTCGGCCTGGCCCGGTACATATCCATGTTCCTAAAAATATAACTGTAGCTGAAGTACCTAATTTTAGAGAAATTAAATTAGATATTAAGCCTTATGCTCCTAAACCAGAGACAGTAAATGCTTTTGTTAATAAATTAAAGCTTGATCTTGATAATGAGCGGCAGATAGGCATATTGTTTGGCTATGGTTGTGTAAGTAGTCAGGCTGAGGAGGAGCTAATTAAGTTTGTAGAGAAGTTCCAAATTCCTTTTATGTCTACTATGGATGCCAAAGGTTTACTGCCTGAAGACCATTCATTATCATTAGGAGTATATGGAACTTCAGGAGATCCAGGAGCTAATGACTATTTTGATACTGCAGATACTATTCTGGCTGTAGGAAATTCTTTTGCACAAAATGCCACTTTTGGTTTTAAAGAGGATCTCTATCAGGGAAAGACACTGATGCATATTAATATTGATAAAAATGAAATTAACAAAGTATATAAGTCTGATTATTCTTTGGTCAGTGATGCTAAATTGGCTCTAAAGGAAATTAATACTAAATTGGCTAAAGAAGTCAAGCAGGTTAAAAAAGCTGAAATTAAGCGTGATAAATGGTATGATAAAAAGATTAATTATGATGGTGATAAAATCCACCCGGCGGAATTATCGAGGACTTTATCTGATAGCTTACCCCAGGATGCAATTGTCTTAGGTGATGCCGGAGCACATATGCTCTGGTTGAGTACTTATTTAAATTTAGATCAAAATCAGCGTTATCAGAATCCAGGTAGTTTTGGACCTATGGCCAGCCATACTAATGGTTCAATTGGCGTTAAGGCTGCTAATCCAGATAAGACTGTAGTTGCAGCAGTGGGAGATGGCTGTTATATGATGGCAGGTTTTGAGTTATTAACTGCTGTACAGTATGATATTCCAGTTATCTGGGTTATCTTTAACAATAGTGAATTTAATATCATTAAGAAGTTTTTATTAAATATGTATGATGATCATGCTTATATGCAGTTTGATAATCCAGATTATGAGAAATATGCTGAATCCTGTGGTGCAAAGGCTTATAGAGTAGAGAGTATAGAGAAGTTTGAAAAGGTGTTTAAGCAAGCTGTTGCAGCCAATGAACCGGTGATTATTGATGTTGTAGTTGAAGCTGATGTTTATCCACCATTCGCTTTAGCGCGAGTATAATAAGAGGAGGTTTTTAATGAATTTAAAAATCAAAGAAGTAATCTTAACAGCTGAGGGTAAAGTAACATTTGATCTTTTTTGGGAAGATGCCTGGAATGATGAATTAAATTGTGATGCAGCCTGGGTATTTGCTAAATTCAAACAGAAGAGATCCCCCTGGCAGCATATTAACTTAAGAAAATCCAGTCAGTCAGATTTTAATTATAAAGATCAGACTCCAGCTGGCTTTTCTAAAGGAATTGAAGATAATAATACTCCGCTGGGAATCTGGGTTCCTAAAACCAAAACAGGTTTATTTATTTACCGTCTGGAAAGCAGCGGGGATTTAGGGATCAGAAAAATTGAGCTTGATTGGGATTATGAAAAGAGTGGAGTCCAGGCTGAAAATTTAAAGGAAATAGAAGTAGAAGTTTTTGCTATAGAAATGGTTTATGTACCTGAAGCTGCCTATTTTCTTGGTGATCCAGCAGGAGCAGATGGTCCTAAAAATTGTTTTTACAGTTATCCTGATCTAGGAGCTTATCTGGTAGACTCAGAAGAGGAAATAGAAGTTAGGGAAGAAAAAGGAGCTTTATACTGCAATCAAGACACAGATTTTTCCAGAGATGAGACACCTTTTACTATTCCTGAAGAATTTCCAAAAGGATATAAATCATTCTGGTGTATGAAATATTCATTATCAACTCAGCAGTATGTGGATTTTTTAAATAAGTTAAGCAGAAAACAGCAGCAGGCGAGAGTTAAGGCGGATATAACTGAAGATAGTATTAAAAACTACTATGTAATGACCGATACTCAAGTAGAACATAAGGGGCAGAGTATTGTAGCAGCTAAAAAAGGTAATGGCACAAAAGAAGCAGTTGAATTTTATACATCTGCTCCTCAGCGGTCCTGTAATTTTATATCCTGGGCAGATTTAACAGCTTATGCAGCCTGGTCTGGACTTCGTCCTTTAACTGAATTAGAATATGAAAAAGCCTGTCGGGGGGAAGGTGAGCCTGTGTGTTCTGAGTTTGCCTGGGGAACAACTGATATCGGTCGGGTAGATAGTTTTTCCGGTGCTGAAGGTAGTGGTAATGAAAAAAAAGTTCCCCAGCGGGGATTAGTTAATGCTAATTTTGGTTGTGGAATAGCACCTTTTGAAAAGGCTGAAAAAGATAAACCGGATAATCCTGGTTTTAATGGCCCGGTAAGTGGAGGTTTATTTGCTAATTCTCATCATCAGGGAATAGATAAAAGAGAAAATGATGGAGCCTCTTTTTACAGAATCATGGAGTTATCTGGAAATGTATGGGAAAAGTGTATTACTGTGGGCAGTGAGTTGGGAAGAAAATATAAGGGTAGTCATGGTACGGGAGAATTGAATGAAGAGGGTTTTGCTGAGATAGTTGATTGGCCGAAAAAAGATGCCAGGGGTACAGGTGTAAGAGGTGGAGTTTTTGTAAGTCCTACTTCCTATTATTTAATAATGACTTTAAGAGCTTTTGCTGCTGTTGGTAATCCCAGAAAAGGAAAACACGGGGGATGTAGATTAGCATTTTAATTTAAGGAGGATAGACATGATAAAAGCAAAATCAATCTCATTACTTTTATTGTTTTTATTATTAATATTGGGGGGCTGCAGCTCTGATGATAGCCAACCAGAAAATTCCACTAGAGCTGTTAATTTAGCTGTTGATAAAAAAGTCATAATAGCTGATGGAGAAGATAAAGTTGAATTGATTACAGCAATTGAAAATCTTGACGAAGATATAATTAATCCTGAAGTGGAATATTATATAAATGAAGAAAAATATGAGCAAAATGATAATCAGTTTAATCATAATCTAGAAGATAATATGTTTTCAACTACCGAAGCAGACACGTACACAATATATGTGGAATATAAAGATAAAAAGAGTAATATAATATATTTAGAAGCAAATAATGATATGGTGTTAGTCCAGGAAGGTACTTTTGAGATGGGCGACTGGCAGGAGTTGGCTAAAGTACCAAAGGATACTTATGAAGAATATGGAAATATTAAAGATTATACTACTGAAATTGGTGAACTAGATGGTAAACATAAGGATGATTTCACATTTGATGCCCTTACTTTACATGATGTTAAATTAGATAGTTATTATATTGCAAAACATGAAGTCACATTTCGAGATTATAATGAGTTTTTGCAAAATCAGGGTAATGATTTAGATAGTGAAGATCTGGATGCTATAAGAGATATCATTCTTTCTAGAAAAGATGATCAAACAGAGGAGTGGGTAGAAGCAGTAGAAGAAGGGGATTGGTTTGAAGATGATATGCCAGTAGTTGGTATTACCTGGTATGATGCAGTTAAATATTGTAATTGGAAAAGTGAAAGAGATGGTTTAGAAAAAGTATATAAAATTAGTAATTATAGTGTCACTATGAATCAAAGAGCCAACGGCTATAGATTGCCAACTGAAGCAGAATGGGAATATGCTGCGCGGGGCGGGCAGAATTTGAGTTCTGATATAAATAATGGTCACGGCCACATTTATAGTGGATCCAGTGAGCCTGAAGAATGGAATGATCATGTCTGGCATTCAGGACATCCTGACAATAATAATAGAACCATTTCTGTTAATGAGCTGGAGCCCAATGAACTGGGGTTATATCATATGAGTGGAAACGTTTGGGAATTTTGTTGGGATTTTTATGACCCTTATTATTATGATTATGGGGAGACTTATAATCCAACTGGACCCAAGGGCCCTTATGATTCAGTAGTTGCCCAAGGTGATTATGATTTTGAAACTCGTTCCCACACTAAGGTATTGAGGGGTGGTAGCTGGGGTAATACAGGTGCATTTGTCAGAAACACTTTTAGATTCTTTAGTGTTGCCCAGTATTTTGATTCTGAAAATGTAGAACAAATTTCTGATATATATTCAAGCTGGAGAACCGGGTTTAGAATTGTTAGAAATGCCAATTAATTAAACTTAAAAGTTTTTTTAAAGAGAGGTGTATTTTGTGAGAAAAATTGAAATGGATTTAACCACAGGAGATGTATCAACCAAAATACTGAAACTAACTTTTCCCATGTTGTTTGGAATGGCGGGTTTAGTAATCTTTAATCTTGTTGATACATTATTTGTAGGACAATTAGGGGCTTCCCAATTAGCTGCTCTATCCTTTAGTTTTCCGGTAGTTTTGGGTATCAGTAGTATATCTTCTGGAATTGGTTTAGGAATCACCTCATTAATCTCTAAATTAGTAGGAAAAGATGATGAAATGGGAGTAAAAAGGATAGCTACAGATGGTATGGCCTTAGGGCTATTTTTGATTATAGCTTTGGTTACTTTTGGTCTGCTTAGTATGGACTGGTTATTTAGCATGTTAGGTGCTAATGAAGAAGTTTTAGTTTATATAAAACAATACATGACAATCTATTATCCCGGAATCATTTTAGTGGTTATTTCCATGTTAAGTAATGGAATAATTACAGGTCTGGGAGATGCTAAAACTCCTGGAATGGTAATGGCAACAGCTGCGATATTGAATGTAATTTTGGATCCTTTATTAATTTTTGGGATTGGGCCTTTTCCTGAATTAGGCATTCAGGGAGCAGCTATAGCCACTGTAATTGCACAATCAGTAACTGCTGGGGTAGGCATCTATGTCTTAGTTTTTAGAGAACAAATAATTCATTTTATTATTGATTTTAGTACTATAATCGATTCCTGGAAACAGGTACTTTATATTGGAATACCAAATGTTTTAATCAAAATAATTGTGCCGCTTGCTTCTGGAGTTTTGACTAAATTATTTTCTGTCTATGGAGCATCAGCAGTAGCTGCTTATGGAGTAGCAAGTAGAATAGAATTTTTTGGATTAATCTTTGTATCTGCTCTGGCTTCAGTGGTAGGACCATTTATTGGTCAGAATTTAGGAGCAGAAGAGTTTGAGCGAGTAATTGAAGGGAGAAAAGCTGGAGAAAGATTTTCTTTACTTTCCGGAATAGTCTTAACCATTTCTTTATTTATTCTGGCTAGACCAATCGCCGGTATTTTTAGTGATAAACCAGAAGTTATTAGAATAATAGTTTTATATCTTAGAGTAGTACCTATTGCCTATGGTTTCCAGGGTATTTTACAGATTGGATCAACTCTTTTAAATGTTTTCAGTAAACCTTTCAATGCTGCAGCTTTAATATTAATTCAAATGTTTGTATTATGTATTCCTTTAGCAATTCTCGGTTCCCATTTGTTTGGTGAAATCGGTATTTTAATAGCTTTATCCTTATCTTATATAATCTCAGGTTTTATAGCTCATTTTGAAATAAATCGAAATATTAAAATTTATGCTGATAAAATAAGAGCTCAAGGTTCTGAGGTTGTAATTAGTAAGTTAAGAATTAAGTTTTTTGAAAATTTCTAAAAACTAGGAGGAATGGTAATGACTGAATTTAAACTTCCGGATACTGGTCAAGTAGAATCTTATAATAAAAAAGGAGAAGTAATCAATCCGGATATTAAAGATAATTATTACGGTCAAGATGGCTGTTTTAAGTTTAATCCGATGTCATTTATTAAGTTAAATGAAGTAGGTAAAGAAATAGCTGATAGTTCTTTTTGGGATGATAATTTACGGGCAGTAAAAGATCAAAATACAGGTTTAATCTGGGAAGTTAAGTCTCCAGTAGAAGGTGATTTAAACTTTGCAGCTGACAAGTACACCTGGCAGGAATTAGAAGAAGGGTATATTAAAAAACTCAATCAAGCCAATTATGCCGGGCGGAGTGATTGGCGGGTACCTAATCGCGATGAACTAAAATCAATCATTACTTATGATCGAGTTAATCCAGCTTTAGATACCTGGTATTTCCCCAATACTAATAATGGTTTGCACTGGACATCTTATACTTATAAAATGCAGCCCTATTTTGCTTATGTTGTCTCGATGGGTTTAGGTTCAGCTACAGCTATTAGCAAAGAAAGCGAACGCCCTATTAGAGCAGTTGCTGGCGGGTATGATGCCTTGTTTGGCGAGCCTAACAGAGATAGATTTGTAGACAATGGTGACAATACAATTACAGATAGAACAACTAATTTAATGTGGCAAAAAGGTGAAAATGACAAAATGAGCTGGTTTGATGCAGTAAGGACAGCTCAAGAGATGGAACTTGCTGGTTATGATGATTGGCGGCTGCCGAGTATTAAAGAATTAAATACTATTCTTGATTTGAACTATGAGAATGATTCGTGGTACTTTAACGAATACTTTCCAGCAGAAGGATTAGAACCTCCTCTTTTGCATTATTATTCCTCGACTTCTTTTCAAAACACTTATGCCTGGGTAACTAATTTCTGTTTTGGATATGACGGTTATTATGCTAATAAAAATATGCCGCTCTTATTTAGAGCTGTACGAAGTATAGAAGAGGGTAATCAAAAAGAAGAGTCAGTCTTTAGACTCCCAGCTACGGGACAGCAGAAATTATATGATGATGAAGGGAATATCTTGACTGATTTAAGTGGAGAAGATAAATTCTTTGGTCAGGACGGCTGTTATGAGTTTAATTCTTTATCTTATACTAAACTACGGGCTAGAGGAGTCGAGATAAAAGAAGATCTTAGCTGGGAAAAAGGATTTAGAATGGTCAAAGATGATAATACAGGACTAATTTGGGAAGTGAAGTCTCCAGATAAGAATGATTTAAATTACTGTCATGCTGATTATAGCTGGAAGGAAGCTCAAGAATATATTAAAGAGTTAAATAAGAAACAGTATGGTGGTTTTGATGACTGGCGCTTACCTCTGAAAGAAGAATTGAGAACAATTGTAGACTATAGTAAGCCAGAAATAACTATTAATGAAAATTTTTTTCCTCATACTAGACCAGAATTTTACTGGTCAGGTGATAAATATTTAGCTGATCCTAAATTGATTTGGGGAATTTATTTTGGTTTCGGCTGCGGTATAGCATATCTAAAAGATTTAAAATATCCTCTACGGGCTGTACGCCAGGGAATTATTGATGGCTTTGGAGATAAAGATAAATATGATTTTGTAGATAATGAGGACGGCACAATTACAGATCAGAATACAGGCTTAATGTGGAAGCAAGACGAATCACCTGCTATGAATTGGGAAAGTGCTCTGGAATATTGCGAGAATTTAGAATTAGCAGGCTATGATGATTGGCGGCTGCCTAATCAAAAAGAGTTAGCTACTATTTTAGATCTATCTTATCAAAATCAGAGCTGGTTCTTTGCAGATTATTTTCCTGATACTAAGACAAAGCCCCTTGGTTTTTATATGGCTTCTAGCACTTTTAATGAAACTTTTGGCTGGGGGATTAATTTCCAATTTGCTTATGATGGTTATTATGCAGACAAGAAGAATGGAGTTTACCCCTTTAGACCAGTAAGGAGCACTAAAAATTAATCTGTATTTAGAGTGCGGAATCAAATTGGACTAAAGCATGGTAATAAGATAGAGCAAGGTGAAGCGATAAAACATAATTTTTAATTAAACTATTTAAAGAAATTGATAAATTACTCTTGACAGTAAATGAAAGATATAGTACAATACTACTTGTGACATAAAGTGGAGAGATGTCCGAATTGGCTAAGGAGCCGGACTTGAAATCCGGTGAAGCCGAAAGGTG
>JBNJDK010000069.1:0-9721 GCA_051744805.1 Bacillota bacterium | reverse complement strand
TCTCAAAAGCAAAACAGAATAATTCCAGTTCAAGATATTGTTAAGAGTTTTTATAAAAATAATCTTAGAGAAAATGAAATAATAGAAGAAATTATAATACCTAAACCAGAAAAAGATGATTTCCTATTTTTTGATAAAGTAGGAAGTAGAAAAACCGTTTCAATAGCCAGATTAAATATTGGAGCTAAACTTAAAGTTGAAAATGATTTAATAAAAGAAGCAGTTGTTTGTTTTGGGGCTTTGAGTGAAAAAGCTTTTAGAGCTAAAAATGTGGAAAACTATTTAAAAGGTAGAAAAATTAATAATATTAGTACAAAAACATATAATGAAAAATTAAAAAATGTTGTAGATGAAGCTATTCCCGGAAGATATTCTCAGCAATATAAGAGAAATGCTATATGTGGATTAGGAGATAACCTGCTAAACAATCTTAGAATATATGCTGAGAAAGGAGAATAAAAAATGAGTGAATATAAATATGTAGGTAAAAATGTAACCTTTAGTGATATGGATGAAAAAGTAACTGGTAAAATGAAATATGTTGGAGATAACCAGGGTGAAGATTTACTTCATGTTAAATTAGTTTTGAGTGAAGTTGCCCGCGGTGAAATAAAAAATATTAAAACTGAAAAAGCAAAAAAAATAGATGGGGTTGTGAAAATATATACAGCTCAAAATACTACTGATAGAAGATTTAATGCCTTTCACTGGTATCAGGGTAAAAAGTCTTTAGAAGATGAAAGAATTTTATCAGATGAAGCAAGGTTTTATGGAGATAGAATAGCAGCAGTTGTAGCAGAAAGTAAAGAAGCAGCAAAAAAAGCTGCTAAATTGATTGAAGTTGAATATAATGAATTAAAACCTTATCTTGATCCAGAAGAGGTTCAAGAAGAAAAACCTGAATTAAATATATATGATAATCCATTTGCTGATTTTGAATTTTCTTATGGTGAACCTGAAAAAGCATTTGAAAAAGATCTAAGGATTTTTGAAGATAAAGTAAAAACACCTAAGGTCCATCATGCAGCGATGGAAAATCATAGTTGTCTTGCTTATCCTACTGAAGACGGGAGATTAACTGTATTAAGTCCGTGTCAACTATTGTTTGCTGTAAGATTAGTTGTTGCAAAGATTGTTGATAAAAATTTAAATCAGGTAAGAGTTAAAAAGACTAATATGGGAGGAAGTTTTGGTTCAAAACAGGAAACTTTCCTTGAACCTTTAGTAGCATATATAGCTAATGATTTAAAAAGACCTGTTTTATTGAAATTTAATAGAAGAGAAAACATTCTGGCTACAAGAGTTAGAAGCAATACAGTAGGGAAAATAAAAACTGCAGTTGATGAAAATGGAAAAATAGTTGCTCGTGATATAGATATGTTAGTAGATGCTGGAGCTTATGTCTCTAATGGTAAAATTTTAATTCCAGCTATGGGTAAGAAGATATCCAGATTATATAAAATACCGCATCAAAGATTTAAAGGTGAGGCAGTTTATACTAATACTCTTATTGGAGGACCCTGTCGTGGTTTTGGTTCACCTCAAATTCATACTTTAATTGAATTAAATATTGATCGAATAGCTAAAAAATTAGCTAAGGATCGAGTAGAATTTAGAATGGATAACCTTATTGACCCTTATGATGATGATCCAATGGGAGGACCAAATCTTGGCAATGCTCAAATTAAAAAAGCCCTTAGAAAAGGAGCAGAGGCTTTTAATTGGAAGGAAAAATCAGAAAAAAAAGATTCTCAAAATGATAAAGAACGTTTCAAAAAAGGTATTGGGCTTGCTACTGTAACTCATGTAAATGGTTATTTTGGTGCCTATCAGGATTTTTCCGGGATAAATATGCGTATTTATGAAGATGGCTCTGTTTTAATAGATGCTGCTCTTCATGATTTAGGGACTGGTATTAAAACTACAATGGCTCAAATTGCAGCTGAAGTTCTCGAAATCGATCCAGGTCAAATTACTGTTTTAGAGGGAGATACTGATCGCAGTCCCTATGATATTGGCTGTCAGGCAAGTAGATCCACCTTTGTAATTGGAAATGCTGTTAAAGAAACAGCAGAAAAATTAAAGAAAAAATTAATTAATGAGATAAGAAAATTAGCTGATTTTTCAAAAGAAACAGAAGTTGTTCTAAAAGATGGTAAAATATATGTTGATAAAAAAGAAAAGTCTTTTAAAGATATAGCTAAAAAAATACAGATTGAAAATCAAACTGAATTATTTGTTAATCATGTTTTTCAATCTAAAGGTAATCCTGCTTCACTTGCAGCTCATTTTGCTGAAGTAGAAGTTGATACTTATACTGGACTTGTAGAAGTTACAGAATATGTAGCATCTCATGATGTTGGTCAGGCCATAAATCCTTCCTCAGTAAAAAATCAAATATATGGTGGAGTTCAGATGGGAGTAGGTATGGCTCTTATGGAGGAAATAGAATATGATGAAAATGGAATTCCAGAAAATCCTTCATTTAGTAATTATCATTTAGTTAATGCTCCTGATATGCCTGATGTTGATGTAATTTTAGTAGAAGAAGGTGGAGATAAAGGTCCATATGGAGCAAAAAGTATAGGAGAGATAGCAACAGTTCCTGTAGCAGCGGCGGTTGTAAATGCTGTAAATGATGCTTTAGAAACTGAATTTTCAGATTTACCACTAACACCTGCCAGAATTATTGAAGGATTGAATAATTAGGAGGGAATCAAATGAGTAAAGAGGTTGAACTAACAGGAAAAGATTTAAATTTAGATGATTTTATAAAAGTTGTAAAAGAAGGAAAAAAAGTTAAAATATCTGAAAAGGCATTTGATAAAGTTGAAAAATCTAGAAAATATGTTCTAAATAATCTCAATACAGACAAACCTGTATATGGAATGAATAGAGGTGTAGGTGAAAATAAAGATCAGGTTGTTTTTTCTGAATACTATGAAAAATATAATAGAAATTTAATTTATGCCCATTGTGTTGCAGTAAAACCTGAAGCAGATATAGAAGAAGTAAGAGCTGCTTTACTTGTAAGATTAAATACTTTATTACTTGCCAGAACTGGTATTCAACCTAAAATAGTAGAGATGTATAGAGAATTTTTGAATTTGGGTATTCATCCAATTATACCCAAAAGAGGTTCTGTCGGTGAAGGTGATATAGCCTGTTTATCACATATAGGTTTAGCTATGATAGGTGAAGGTGAAGTTTATTATAAGGGAAAAAGAATGAAAGCTGAAAAAGCTTTAAATAAAGCAGATTTATCCTCTGTTAATTTAGGGCCTAAAGATGGATTAGCTATAGTGAGTTCAAATGCTCTATCTGCAGGAAAAGCTGCTTTAATACTTAATGAAATTGAAGAATTAGTGAAAAAAGCTGATCTTGTTTATTCATTAAGTTTAGAAGGAATAAAAGGGAATATTAGTCCTCTTGATAAAAGAGTTAAAAAATATAGACCCTATGATGGGCAAATAGAATCAATTGAAAGAGTAACTGATTATTTAGAAGGAAGCTTTATCTGGCAAAAAGGAATTGCTGAGAATTTACAGGATCCTGTTTCTTTTAGAAGCGCCTGTCATATTCATGGTTCTGTTTTAGATTCATTAAACTATGCTAAAGAGCAGTTGAAAGTTCAACTTAATTCATCAGATGATAATCCATGTGTATTATATGAAGATGATGATATAGTTTCGACAGGAAATTTTGAACCATTAACCTGGGTTTTAGGTTTTGAAATGTTAGGAATTGCACTTAGTCATCTATCTAAAATATCTACTTCTCGTACAAAGCATCTTTCTAATCCAGAAACAACTGGTTTAAATAGATTTTTGACTCCTAAAATGGGAGATACTATAGCTTTTGGGACTATTCAAAAACCTTTTAGTGCACTTGATGCAGAAGTAAGAGAACTATCTAATCCAAGTTCAATAGATTATAATGAATTGGCTGGAAATATTGAAGACCATGGTACAAATGCACCATATATAATGCAAAAATTAGAAAAAATGATTGATAATATTTATTATATTTTAGGAATTGAAATTATGCATTCTGCTCAGGCTGTTGAATTGAGAGGTGTAAAAGAAGCTATAAGTGATAAAACCTGTGATTTATTTAAAAGTTTAAGAAAAGAAGTTCCTTTTCTTGATAAAGATAGGCCATTAAGTGGAGATATTGAAAAAGCAAAAAAGGTTTTAGAAGAATATTAAAATAATTTTCGAGGGAGGTGTTAAAAATTTACATATAAGTTAAAATTATAAATTATTTTAATAATCCAATCAAAATTCAGTAAATTACAAAAAATTTTTGAGGGGGAAATAAAATGCCAGAAGAAGAAAAAAGAGAAGAAGAAACGAATAAAAATAATTTAAGATTAGGAGTATTTGTCCCAAGTTTTCTAGTTGTTGGTGGTGCTACATTATTAGGAATAGTTAATAACCAGGGCTTAGCAAGTCTTACCGAATCACTTTTTGGTGGTATACTAAATAATTTAGGTTGGTTATTTCAAATTGTTTCTATTGCAACTTTCTTTTTGATATTGTATTTATTCATGTCAAAATATGGTAGCGTTAGATTAGGGGGCGAAGATGCAGAACCTCAATTTTCTTTTGTTAAATGGTTTGCGATGGCTTTAACCGGTGGTATTTCTACTGGTATTGTTGTTTGGGGTGCAAATGAACCTTTAATTTATTTTGGTAATGTATATGGTGAACTTAATCAGGTAGGAGTAACTTCCGGTGAATCAATTACAGCAATTTTTGGACTGGCAAGATGTTTTTATAACTGGACATTTATTCCTTATGCTATGTATTCATTATCAGGTTTGGCTATTGCTTATGTATATTTTAATAGAAAAGAACCTTTAATGGTTAGTTCTTCATTAGTACCACTTTTTGGAGAAAAAGCTCGTAAAGGAATCTGGTCAAATATAGTTGATACACTTAGTTTATTAGCACTGGCTTTAGGTTTGTCTGCTACTTTAGGTGCTGGATTAGCTCTAGTAGGTACCGGACTCGAAGTTTCATATGGAATTAGTCAGGGACCTGTAGTCTGGATCTCAATAGCAGCTATTATTATTGCAACTTATACAATTTCTTCTTTACTGGGATTAAAAAGAGGTATAAGAAGATTAGCAGATGCAAATATTAAGATATATTATGTTCTTTTAATAACCTTATTTATTATTGGTCCAACACTTTATATTCTTAGAACTTCTACTGTAAGTATGGGTTATTGGTTAGATAATTTCTGGCAATGGGGACTTGATCCTGGAGATATTGGAGGATCAGCTCTTGTTCAATGGTGGACATTATATGATTGGGCAGTATGGATAGCCTATGCTCCATTAATGGGTTTATTCCTGGCTGTTATTTCATATGGTCGTACAATAAGACAGTTTTTAACTATAAATTGGATTTTACCTTCTGTATTTGGAATGGTCTGGTTTGGTGTTTTAGGTGGTTCAAGTTTATACTGGCAACAGGAAGGATCAATTGATTTAATAGAAACCATACAGCAATCTGGAGCTGTAGCTGGTTTATGGTCTTTATTAAACTTTATTCCATTAGGATTTTTATTTGTTCCGGCAGTTATTCTGGCCTTAATTTTATCTTTTGCAACGTCGGCAGATTCAATGACGAGAACTATAGCTGCTTTATGTACTAAGGGATTAAGATTTGATGAAGAGCCTGCAAAATGGCATAAATTACTCTGGAGTCTTTCAATTGGTGCTATTGCAGTATTTATGATAACTTATGTTGGTGGAGAACAGGGAGTTGATGGAATCAAGTATCTTTCAGCAGTTGCTGGGGGAGTAGTATTATTTGTTTTCATTTTACAATTCTTCTCAGTTATCAAAATGTTCCTTATTGATGATATATCTGAATAATACTTATTTAATAATAGGGGAGTGTAAACCACTCCCTTATTATGCTTTTATTAATACATTTAAAAGAAAGGTTGTTATATTGTGTTGAAAAATAAAGCTGAAAAGATAGAAAAGGTAGTTTTAGGTGATAAATTAAATTTAGAAGAATTTGTTGCTGTTGTTCGTTATAATGCAAAAGTTGAATTTTCAAAACAATATAAAGATAAAGTTAAAGAAGCGCGAAAATTAGTTGAAAAGTGGATTGATGAAGAAAAAGTTATGTATGGTGTTAACACAGGATTTGGTGCTTTACATGATCAAGTTATAGATAAAAAAGAAACTAAAAAATTGCAGGAAAATATTATCTTATCACATTCAACTTCTGTTGGAGAGCCAATGAGTAATGAGGAAGTAAGAGCTACAATGTTAATGGTTCTTCAAAATGCTGGCCAGGGTTATAGTGGTATTAGACTAAAAATTTTGGATTTATATCGTCAGTTATTAAATGAAAATTTAATTCCTTTTGCTCCTAAAGAAGGTTCTATTGGTTATTTAAGTCCTGAAGCACATATAGCTATGGTTGTGTTAGGTAAAGGTAAAGCTTATTTAAATGGAGAACTTTTAGATGGAGAAAAAGCATTAAATAAAATAGATCTAAAACCTGTAACTCTTTCTTCTAAAGAAGGATTAGTACTTATTTCTGGAACAACTTCAGTTACAGGTTTGGGTGCAATTGCTTTATATGATATGATAAAGGCAACAGAAAGTTCAGAAATAATTGGAGCACTTAATTTAGAAATTTCTAAGGGTACTTTAAAAGCTTTTGATGAGAGATTAATGAATGTTAGACCTCATCCTGAACAAAAAAATACTGCTAGGAAAGTAAGAGAAATTTTAAGTGATTCAGAAATATGTAAAAAATATATTGATTATAGGGTACAGGATGCTTTATCATTAAGGTGTATACCACAATTACATGGTGCTAGCAAAAAAACTTTAACTGATGCTTTAAAAACAATAGAAACTGAGATTAATTCATGTACAGATAATCCAATAATCTGGTCTAATGGAGATCAAGGATTAGCTATTTCAGGTGGTAATCCTGATTCCTCTTATGTAGGTTTAGAATTGGATTCAGCTGCTATAGCAGCTACAATGGTGGCAAAAATGTCAGAGAGAAGAAATAATAGATTGATTGATGGTAATCTATCAGAATACCCCTGGTTTTTGATCAAAAATCCAGGTTTAAATTCTGGTTTAATGATTCCCCAGTATACTCAAGCTGGATTATTAAATGATATGAAAACTTTATCTCATCCAGCTACAATAGACAATATTCCAACCTGTGGTAACCAGGAAGATTATGTTGCAATGGGATATAATTCAGTTAAAAAAGCAAATGATTTAGTAGAAAAATTAGAATATATTTTAGCAATAGAATTATTATCTATTTATCAAGCACATCAATTTTTAGAAGAAGATTTAACTCCTGCCAGTGTTAGTCAGAGAATTTTAAGTAAATTATCTGAAACAATTCCTGTAATGAAAGAAGATATTTACTTATATCCTCATATAGAAAAAATTAAAGATTTAATTCATAAAGGAAGTATTCTTAAATTGGCAGAAAATGATTAGGAAGGTGATTTAAATAATGAAAGATGAAATCGAAAAAAGAAATAACAAAGCTGAAAAGGCGGAATTAGATCTTTTTAACATATTTTTATCACCACCTAAATCTTTTTTTGAAAGAGTTAGTTTATTTTTGCTGGCAGCATTTTTATTTGTAGTATTTTTCAAACCTCTAGGGTATGAAAATATGTCTTTTATTGAGGCTGTAGTTACAGCTTCATTTCCAGCTTTAACAATTTCCTGGGGATGGATAGTTTTTTTAAGATATAAATTTAAAAGAGATAAATACTTAAAAAATAATAAAGAGTAGTCAAATTGATTTTTGCTCAACTTTTATAGTTGGGCATTTTTTTATTTTATAAAATTGAATAGAGGATTAGCTCTTTTTTTGTTTAATATATATATAAGGCAAATTATTACATTTTCAGGAGGAAAGCTATGAAGAACTTTGATATAATAGTAGTTGGAGGAGGGCCGGCAGGTTTAACTTCAGCTTATCAATTAAATAAATATGGTTTTAATGTTCTTTTAGTAGATAAAAACACTTTTCCCAGGCCCAAGCTATGTGCAGGTTTACTTACTAAAAAAACAAGAAAACTTTTAAATGATATTTTTTCTATATCGACTGGTGACCTTGAAAAAAATGAGATAGTTGATTTTTGCTCAGATTATTATCAAATCTATTTTAAAGATAAGTTGATTTATGAAAATGAAATGAAAGATGACTTTTATTATGTACATAGAAGAGTTTATGATAATTATTTATTTAATTTAGTAAAAAAATCAGGTGTCGAAATAAAAGAAGGTACTGAAGTTGTAGATATTGATTTATTTAATAGCAAAATAAGTACTAAAAATAATGAGAAATATGAAGCTGATTATATAATTGGTGCTGATGGTGCTAATAGTGTTATTCGGAAAAAGATTATAGAAAAAAGAGATGATATAAAAATTAAAGATTTCAAAAAAAATATGGCTGTTTCACTGGAAGCTATAGTGCCTCGTTCTGAAGTAGAATTTGATTTTGATCATCCAATCCTTTATTATGGTATTTTGAATTGGGGATATGGCTGGATATTTCCTCGGAGAAATTCTTTAGTTATTGGGATTGCTGGTTTGAAAAAGGATAACAGTAATTTTAAAGATATTTTTGTGGATTATTTGGATCTGATAGGTATTAAAAATAAAGATATAAATTTTTCAGGCTGGCAACTTCCTTTTGGAAACTTTTTGAGAGAACCATTTTATAATAACACTCTTTTGGTAGGAGATGCTGCCGGATTGGTTGAACCACTTACAGGTGAGGGGATTTATTATGCCCATCACAGTGGACTTTTAGCTGCCAAAGCAATAAATAAATCAGAAAATTATAATCGGAATTTGATTTCTACCTATAAAAAATCTCTTGATGAAGAAATTTTGCTTCGTCTTGATAGATTCAAAAAACTAAGTAAATTTTTCTATGGCCAGCCACCTTTTATGCAAAAGTTTTTACTTTCTTTAGCCACTAAAACAGCTGGAAATTATTTGACTGACATTATTCAGGAGGTAAAAGATGATAGATAATTCGGTTTCCAATTTATTATTTACCTTACTTAAAAATATGAGTGTAATTGTCACTTTTGCCTATTTTTTAAGTCGGGTAAAGTATGTCAAAAAGTATCTTTCTTTTCCTTTTAATATGAAGGAAAAAATTTTTATGATAATCTTTTTTGGTATTTTATCTTTGACAGGGACTTATTTAGGCATCTACATTCTTGATGCTTATGCTAACATTAGAGGTATTGGAGCTATGTTAGGAGGTCTTTTAGGTGGTCCTGTTGTAGGAGTTGCTGCTGGATTGATTGGTGGTCTTCACCGTTATACTTTAGGTGGATTTACTGCCTTTGCCTGTGCAATAGGAACAACTACTACTGGTTTGATTGGAGGTCTTTTTCATAAAAAATATATTAAAGGTAAAATAGATTATAGAAATGGTTTTTTAATTGGATTTCTTGCTTTAACTTTAGAGATGGCTATAGTAATTGCTTTTAGTCGGCCGATTCCCCAGGCTATAGAATTAGTGCGAGTTATTGGGGTTCCAATGATTATGAGTAATGCTATAGGTATAGCTATTTTTATTAATATTGTAAATACAGTAAAAGAAGAAAATGAAAAAATAAGGGCATTACAGGCAGAAAAAGTTCTGGATATTGCAGATAAAACACTTCCTCTTCTTCAGGATGG
>JBNJDK010000068.1:0-9920 GCA_051744805.1 Bacillota bacterium | reverse complement strand
AAAAAGGTCTAAAAGCAGTAATAGGAAAAGGAGAACGGTCGGAAAAAGTTAAGAATTCTATGATAGAAAATAATAGTATATATTTAGGTGCTGTTGGTGGAGCAGGTGCTTTATTAGCTAAATGTATAAAAAAATCAAAAGTAGTGGCTTATCCTGAACTTGGACCTGAAGCCATAAGAGAATTAGAAATTAAAGATATGCCATTAATAGTAGTTAATGATATTTATGGAAATGATTTATATGAGCAGGAGTGATAAAATGTCAATTTATGATAAAGCTTTGGAATTACATAGAAAAAATAAAGGGAAAATCAGTGTAGAAAGTAAAGTTGATTTAAATAATGGAAATGATTTGAGTTTAGCTTATACTCCCGGTGTTGCTGAACCCTGTCGAGAAATTGAAAAAGATCCTGAAAAAGTTTACGAATATACAGCAAAAGGTAACTTAGTTGCAGTTGTTTCCTCTGGTACTGCAGTACTTGGATTAGGAGATATTGGAGCAGAGGCTGCGCTTCCAGTTATGGAAGGAAAAGCTGTATTATTTAAAAAATTTGCAGGTATAGATGCTTTTCCACTTTGTGTGGGTTCAAAGGATGTTTCTGAAATAGTAGATTTTGTTAAATTGCTTGAACCAACTTTTGCTGGTATTAATCTTGAAGATATATCTGCACCTGAATGTTTTGAAATAGAAAAAAGATTAAAAGAAGAAACTGATATGGCTATATTTCATGATGACCAACATGGAACAGCTATTGTAACTTTAGCTGGACTTATAAATGCCTTAAAAGTTGTTAATAAAAAACTTGAAGAGAGTAAAATAGTTATAAATGGTGCTGGTGCAGCTGCTACTGCTGTTATTAAGTTATTACTTAAAGCTGGTGTAAAAAATGAAAATATTGTTGTCTGTGATGAACACGGAACTTTATATGAAAATAGAAAAGAAAATAAAACTAAGGCTGAAAAATATTTAGCTAAAGTAACTAATAAAACTAATGTCCAGGCAAAATTAAATAAGGCTATAGAAAATAAAGATATATTTATAGGTCTATCTGTAGGAAATGTAGTTAATGAAAAAATGATTAAATCTATGAATAAGAATGCAATTGTCTTCGCACTGGCAAATCCTGTTCCAGAAATAAATCCTGAATTAGCAAAAAAAGCTGGAGCAAAAGTAGTTGCAACTGGACGTTCTGATTATTCAAATCAAATAAATAATGTTCTTGCTTTTCCAGGAGTATTTCGAGGGGCACTTGATGTTAGAGCTAAAGAAATTAATGATGAAATGAAATTAGCTGCAGCAGAGGCAATATCAAAAATCATTAAAAATGTTAGAGCAGATAAAATTATTGCTGATCCTTTTGATAAAAAGGTTGCAGAAGAAGTAGCAATTTCTGTAGCAAAAACTGCTATAAAAACTGGAGTAGCGAGAGTAGAAAAAACAGAAAATGATATAAAAAAACATTTAAAAAAACTTTTATCTAAAAATCAAATATAAAATAGAAAAAGGTTTACTCCTGGCCCAGGAGTAAACCCTAAGTTTATAGTTCTAAAAACTTAAAAGTAAAGTCAGGAATTTTTATCTGATCAAATAAAAATTAATATACTCTATCAACTCTGCCTGCTTTAAGACATTCTGTACAGACTTTAATTCTTTTAGGTGATCCATTTACCATAGCTTTTACTTTTTTAAGATTAGGTTTTTGAGTATTTTGAGAAACATTTGTTACATTTCTTCCTACTCCACCTTTTTTCTTAGCTTTACCTCTTCTTCTAACTCTATTACCATTATTGGATCCTTTTCCACAAATTTCACATACTCTAGACATTTGACGCACCTCCTTATTTAAAACATTAAACTAGTACATTTGATTACTAAATGTTATTTTAACATAAAAGACTAACTTCTGGCAAGTAATTTGAGGGCATTCAGTATATAAATTTGCATGATAAGATATAATATAGTAAAATTATTATGTATGAAAAAGATTTGTAAAAACAAATAAATTAATTAAATAATAAGATAACAGCTTAAAAAGCTGATTACACATATATTGTTATAGTTTTTCTTTATTTAGAATTTAAAATAATATTGAGTAAAATAAATTTAAGGAGTGGTATTATGGAGAAAGAATGGAGTAATGAATTAGGACGAGTAATTATATCACAGGAAGTAATTGAAACTGTTTCTGGCTTAGCTGCTATGGAATGTTATGGACTTGTTGGTATGTCATCACATAATATGCAGGATGGCATAGCAGACTTATTAGGCTGGGAAAACATTAGTAAAGGTATTGAAGTTGATTTAAAAGATGATAAAGTAAAACTTGAATTAAATATAATTGTAGAATATGGTACTAATATTCAAGAAGTAGCTCATAATGTTATGAATAGAGTAAAATATGTAATAGAAGAAAAAGTTGGAATCCATGTAGAAGAGATAAATATAAACATTCAGGGAGTGAGGGTTGGAGATGTCGATAAATAAAGAAACTTATGAACCTACAAATAGTATAGATGGTAAAGAATTCAAAAAAATGCTTTACTCATCATTAAAACTATTAAAGAAAAAACAATCACACATTGATTCACTTAATGTTTTCCCGGTACCTGATGGTGACACAGGGACTAATATGTATTTGACTTATAAAGAGGCTATTGAAGAAGTTAAAAAATTAGATTCTGATCGTGTTGATAAAATTACTTCTGCATTAGCTCAGGGAGCTTTGATGGGAGCCAGAGGTAATTCTGGAGTAATCCTATCTCAACTTCTTAGAGGTTTTTCTCAAGCTAATGAAAGAGTTAGAGATTTATATGCCCGGAATCTGGCAGTTGGAATTGAAAATGCTTCTAAAATTGCCTATCAGGGTGTATTAAAACCAGTTGAAGGTACAATCTTAACAGTTTCCAGAAAGGCTGGAGAAGAAGCTCAATTTTCTTATGAAGAAGGTAATGACATACTTGGTATATTAGAAAATACTTATGAAGCTGCTAATAATGCTTTAGAAAAAACTCCTGAACAACTTCCAAAATTAAAAGAAGCTGGAGTTGTAGATGCTGGTGGAGTTGGGTATGTAACTATTCTAGAAGCAATCTATAAGGAACTAAAAGGAGATTTGAGTTTTTCTCATGAAATTGAATTAGGAGTAGTAGAAACTGAAGAAAAAGAGGTAAGTACTGAAGAATTGGAGTTCACTTATTGTACTCAGACATTAATATTTACTGAAGATGATGTTAATGATATTAATATAGAGGAAATCAGAAATGAACTTAAAGAATATGGAGATTCTTTAATGGTAGTGGGATCCGGTAATATAATTAAAATCCATATTCATACCAATCATCCTGGTCAAATTCTGGAATATGCTTTAAATATTGGTGATATTGGAGATATTAATATTGACAATATGGAAAAACAGCAGGAACATAAAGAATCTTCTGAAGTGGCCAGAAACCTTAATAATCAGAAAAAAACAGAAAAAAATGAAGAAATACAAAACCAATCAACGAAAGTAGAAAAAGATATAGGAATTATTTCAGTTGCAAAGGGCCCAGGTATGAAAAATATAATGAAAGACCTTGGGGTAGATATTATAATTAGTGGTGGCCAATCAATGAATCCAAGTACAAATGATTTTGTAGAAGCTATTAATGAACTGGAAGTAGATAAAATAATTATTCTTCCAAATAATAAAAATATAATATCTGCTGCTAAACAATCAATTAATTTAACTGATAAAGAAATTGCAGTTATTGAAACAAAAACAATACCTGAAGCTATATCATCTTTACTTGTTTTTAATGATCAGGCTGAGCTTGCTGATTTAAAAGAAGCAATGGAAGGTGAAACTGAATATGTAAAAACAGCTGAAATTACAACTGCTGTAAAAGACTCTCAGGTAAAAGGATTGCAAATTAAAGAAGGAGATATTATTGGCCTTTTTGATGGAGAAATTGTAGTACATGGTGAAAGCTATAAAGAAGTAGTGTTAAAATTATTTGAAAAAAAATTAAATGGTGAAGACTTAGTGACAATCTATTATGGGGAAGATGTAAGTAAAGAGGAAGCTAAAGAACTAAAAGATGAATTAAAAGATAAATTTAATTTAGATGAAATAGAAATATATAATGGTGGCCAACCACTTTACCCTTATATCATTTCTCTAGAATAAAGGAGAATTAATTGTAATGAATAGTAAAATCCCCAATAGTGTTCAGTTTGTTAAAGGTGTAGGTCCTAAAGGTGCTGAACTATTAGCAAAACTTGATATTTCTACTGTTAGAGAACTACTATATTTTTTTCCAAGAGATTATATAGATAGATCAGAAATAGTGAAAATTTCTGAAGCTAATATTGGGGAAAATGTTACCATTAAAGCTGTAGTAGAAAGGGTAAAGTTAATTAAAGTTAGAAAAGGATTAAATATTTTAAAGGTGTTTTTTACTGATGGTAGTGGAAAAATATCTGCCATTTGGTTTAATCAGGATTATCTTAAAAATACTTTTTCTAAAGGTAAAAGCTTTTATATTAGTGGTGAAATTGATGAGGAAAGCTGGAGAAAATACAAAAAAAAGGAACTAAATAATCCTGTCTATGAAAAAGCAGATAAAAATGTGCAAATTCATACTGGCAGGGTTGTTCCTTTTTATCATTTAACTAAAGGTTTGTCACAAAGAAGAATGCGAAAAATATTATTTCATGGTTTAAATGATTATGCTATTCATTTAAAAGACGCTATTCCAGATTATATAAAAGAAAAATATAATTATATTGATTTAGAAAGTAGTCTTTGGGGACTTCATTTTCCTGAGAGCAGAGGTCATTATATACAGGGCTATAAACGTCTTGCATTTGAAGAATTTTTCTTTTTACAACTTCAAATTTTAGAACAAAAAAAAGGTATGATATCCAAACAGGGTATTATTCATGAGGGAGATAAAAAGAAAATAAATGATTTTCTTGATTCTCTTTCTTTTGAATTAACAAAAGCCCAAAAAAGGGTCTGGAAAGAAATAAGAAATAATATGGAAACCAAAAAGCCTATGCAACGTCTCTTACAGGGAGATGTAGGATCAGGTAAAACAATAATAGCTGCCCTTTCATTAATCGAAGCAGTAAGTAGTGGTTATCAGGGAGTTTTTATGGCACCTACTGAAATTTTAGCAGAACAACATTATTTTCGATTAAAAGAAATTTTTGAAAAATATGATTTAGATATTATATTATTAAGTGGTGGATTAACTAAAAAAGAAAGAACAGAAAAATTAAAAAAAATAAAAGAAAATAAAGCAGATATCATTGTTGGTACTCATGCCTTATTTCAGGAAGATATAGAATATAAAAGACTAAGTTTAATTGTTATAGATGAACAACACCGTTTTGGGGTTGAACAGAGATATAAAATGAAAGAAAAAGGAGAAAATCCTGATTTATTAGTAATGACTGCAACTCCAATACCCAGATCTCTTGCCTTAACTATTTATGGTGATCTGGATGTATCTGTAATAGATGAAATGCCACCAGGCAGGAAAGAAGTGAAAACTTTCTGGAGAAAAATTACAGATAAAGATGAAGTATATAATTTTGTGAAAGAAGAATTAAATAAAGGAAGACAGGCATATGTAGTTTGTCCTTTAATTGAACCATCAGATGAGATTGAAGCAGTATCTGCTACTGAAATAAAAGAAAAATTAGCTAATACATATTTTCAAAATTTTGAAGTGGAATTATTACATAGTCAGATTAAAAAGGAAGAAAAAAATAAAATAATGGAAAAGTATCACAATGGAAAAATAGATGTCCTGGTTTCTACAACTGTTATTGAAGTAGGAGTTGATGTTCCTAATGCTTCTATAATGGTTATTGAAAATGCTGAGAGATTTGGTTTAGCTCAATTACATCAACTAAGAGGTCGAGTCGGAAGAGGAGAACATCAATCATATTGTATACTTGTTTCAGACCCCAATACTTCTGACGCATATGAAAGATTAAAGGTAATGACAGCTACTGAAGATGGATTTAAAATAGCAGAAAAAGATCTTGAAATAAGAGGGCCTGGAGAATTTTTTGGTAGTAAACAACACGGAATACCAGATTTTAAAGTTGCTAATTTAATTAAAGATCAAAAAATATTAAATTTTGCTCGAAAAGAAGCTCAAAATTTAGTTGATATGAATAACTGGCCAGATAAATATCCTGAATTAAAAAAGAGAATTAAAGAATTAGAATTAAAATTATAAATAGTGGAGGATAAATTTAAATGCGTATTATTGCCGGTAAAGCAGGAAGTATAAAATTGAAAAGTATAAATAATTCTAATACAAGACCTACTTTAGATAGAGTAAAAGAAGCTATGTTTAGTATGCTAATTCCTTATATACGGGGGGCAAAAGTTCTGGATTTATTTGCTGGTTTTGGAGGATTAGGTCTGGAAGCAGTAAGCAGAGGGGCGACTGAGGCTGTACTTGTAGAAAGAAGCAGAAAAAATATAAATGTTATAAAAGAAAATATAAATTTATGTAATTTCGAAGAAGAAGTTAAAGTAATTAAGGACGATGTTTTTAATTTTCTACATACAAATAATGAAAAATATGATGTAATATTAATGGATCCTCCATATAAAAAAGAATTTGGCAAAAAATTATTAAAAGAAATTGATCAAAATAAAATGCTAAAAAATAATGGAATAATTGTTATAGAACATAGCAAAAATGAAAGTTTAAAAAATCAAAATAATTTTTTTAAAATAAAAGATAAAAAATATGGTGATACAAAACTAACTTTTTTTGAAAATAGGGAGGAAATTTAAGATGTTACCACGAATTGTTTATCCGGGAAGTTTTGATCCAATAACAAATGGCCATTTAAATATTATTGAAAGAGCTTCAAATGTTTTTGATGAAATAATAGTATCAGTTTTTAATAATCCCTCTAAAGATCCTTTATTTACAATGGAAGAGAGAGCAGAATTATTAGAAAAAAGTACTTCTCATATTGAAGGTGTTAAAGTTGATAGTTTTTCAGGTTTAACAATGCAGTATGTGAAATCAAAAAATGCTTCTGCCATTTTACGTGGTTTAAGAGCTGTTTCTGATTTTGAAGGTGAATTTCAAATGGCTTCAATGAACAGAGAATTGGATGGAGATATAGAAACTGTGTTTTTTATGACAGATGCTAAATATGCATTTTTAAGTTCCAGTGTTGTAAAAGAAGTAGCTCAATTTAATGGAGATGTGAGTAGTTTAGTTCCAGAATGTGTTTCTGAAGCTTTAGAAGAGAAATATCATAAAGGTGAATTTTAAATTATAAATTAAAATTGAATAGTGAAATTACATATTTAATTAAAAGAACCTGATCTTATTTAAAAAGATTAGGTTCTTTTTTTGTTAAATAAGTAAAATTTAAAAGGATAAATTTAACTTATAGAGAATATGTTAGTATTACAATTTATAATAATACAATTTATTAAATTATTATAAATTAGTTAAATAAAAATATAATAGGAGTGATAATATGCAAAAACTAAAAAAATATTTGTTTTTGGGAAGTTTTTTTCTTTTACTGGTCGTATTTCTGGCTTCATGTTCTAATGACAGTCAAATAACGATTACTGAAAATTTTGCCGGAAGTGGAGGACCAGGTGATTTTTATAAAATAACACTTAATATGACAGATTATATAATAGAATATGATAATCTAACTATTAATGAAAGTGGAAAAGAAAGTTTTAAAAAAATTAATAATAATTTATATGAAATTGAAAAAGATGCTGTATACTTTGCCAAACTTAATGATGAAATTCTAATAGTTGGAGATACAACCGGGAATGATGAAGAAGGCTTATTAACCGCTGTAAAAGAGAGAAAAACAGAATATGCTAATGATATTGATGGTATCTATAATGTTGCAACTTCTTTAGAAGGTTGGGTAGGTATAGTAGAAATAGATACTGCAAATAATAAGGTCAATGTTGAAATTGATACCAATTATGATGATAGTGCATTTGAAGAAATTTTAACTGATATGGACTATAGTTATAACAGTAAACATGATGCTATTGAAATTAATGAAAATGAAAGTTTTAGACATTTTGGAGTTTTTATTGATAATGAAATTGGTATATTTGATTCCTATATGTGGGATAATAATGACTGGGTAGGAGATGGAATGTTTATTTTAGTAAAACAGGATACTAATGTTGACCTTTCAAATTATGCTGGTGATTATTATTCTGTTGATAAAGATGGTACAGTAATACCTTTCAAATTAAATTATAATTCTGATTCAGAAGAATTAGAAATTTCTGTTGAAGGAGAACCAACTGGTACATCTATTTCAGCCGATAATGAATTAACAAACATACCAGGAGTATTTGAATTTGAAATAAAGGATGATGAAACTGGATCATTAGAAAAACATCGTGCCATTTTTCTACCAGGTAAAGCAATGGTAGTTGCCTATGAAGGTTTTGAAGGAGAAGATGGGTCTCCAGGATTGTTTGTAGGAATTAAAGCAGATTAATTCAAAAAAGGTATATGGAAATTTTTGTAGAATTATATTAATAGGTGATATATTTAATAAATTAGATTAAATTTTGAAATCATTTGGATAATGAATTAAAAAAGGGGGGATATTGGAATGGTAAGTTTGATAGGTGCATTGGTCAGACTTGTTATTTCTGCTGTTGTACTGTTATTAATTAGTGCTATTACCCAGGGATTTGCTGTAGGTGGATTTTTTAATGCTATAATTGTAGCTTTAGTTATTGCTATATTAGGTTATATTTTTGAACAAATACTAAAAAGTGATAAAAAGAGTAGTCGAGGTATTGTTGGTTTTATTATTTCTGCTATCGTAATTTATCTTGCTCAATTTTTAGTAGCATCCTTTACTGTTACAATAGTTGGAGCTTTATTAGCAGCAATAATTATAGGAATAATAGATATGTTTGTACCTACTATATTTGATAATAAATAATATATAGAAACTGGCTGGAGTTAAAACTCTGGCCTTAATTTTATAACAGGAGGTGAGTAATTTTTGGAACGATTAATTTTAGTTTCAAATCGATTACCTGTAAATGTAAGTAGAGATGATGATGGAGAATTTGTTTATGAGCCTAGCAGTGGTGGGCTTGCTACTGGACTTTCTTCAGTCTATCAAAATTATGAAGGATTCTGGATGGGATGGCCAGGAATAGCTGAAGATGAACTTACTGAAAAAGAAAAATACAAAATGTCTAATGAACTTAAGGAAAAAGATAATCATCCAGTTTTTTTAAGTCAAAATGAACTTGATAATTATTATTATGGATTTTGTAATAGAACTCTCTGGCCACTTTTTCACTATTTTACTCAATATACGCAATACCCTGAAAAGTATTGGGAAACATATAAAAAAGTAAATTTAAAGTTCTTTAATGAATTAAAAGATAAAATACAACCTGGAGATAATGTCTGGATTCATGACTATCATTTAATGTTATTACCGGAGATTTTAAGAAGAGAATTTCCAGATATTAATATTGGTTATTTTCTTCATATACCATTTCCTTCATCTGAAATTTTTAGACTTTTACCCTGGAAAAATGAAATTTTAAAAGGTCTTTTAGGTGCAGATATAGTTGGTTTTCATACTTATGGATATGTACGTCACTTTTTAAGTAGTGTTGTTAGAATACTTGGATATAATAAAAATTTTAATGAAATTAATTTAGGGGATAGAACTGTAAAAGCAGAATTATTTCCAATGGGAATTGATTATGATAAATATAATAATGCTCCAGAAAATAAAAATGTTCGAGATGAGATTAAAAACATAAAACAACGTACTGGTAATGCAAGAATAATTCTTTCTGTTGATAGAATGGATTATACCAAGGGTATTCCCCAAAGATTAAGAGCTTTTGATTATTTTCTTGAAAA
>JBNJDK010000067.1:0-10175 GCA_051744805.1 Bacillota bacterium | reverse complement strand
TCAATTATTTTTTCCAATATATTCTTATTTTCTGAAGCGAAAGAAAGTAAATTTTCCCATTCATTTTGAATTTTAAGATAGTTGTCAAAAACATTTTCTTTAGGTATTGCTTCATGTTTACTTAAATATATATTTTTGATAGTAGATTCACTTGCTTTTCTTTCTCCCTGACTCAAATAATCGAGAGCTAAGATTATATTTGTTTTAAAAACCTCATCATCAAGTCTATCACGTAGAAATTCTCCAGGATAGGGATCAAAGTCTTTGGGCTCTACTTTTAGCATATTAGGCTGTTCATGTTGACCTCTTATTTTCTCTCTTTCATAGTAAAATCTAAAAATATCCTGTCTTAATCGCTGCCAGATTGGATGATGTTTAGAAGGTGGTTTATGTTTTATGTTTAATTTATTATCCAGAAAAAAGTTAAAGTTAAACATTCTAGAATTTATAACATAATCAATATCTTCACCGCGAGGCAGGTTAGGATCAAAAGGGACAACTTTTAGAAGAGATCTATGAATTACCATACATCCTCCAAAAGCAAATGGAGTTGATTTTAATCGTGGTTTTTTACTTATAACTTTATCGAAGGCTTTAGCTTTACTTCCAAAACGGTCCCAAAAAGTCATCCAGGGTTCCATTTCTACATCATCATAATATTCATCCTGACTGTTAAGATAATAACCTGCAACACCATCAATGCTCTGGCCATAAAATCTTCCTCCAATAAATTCACCAGCTTTTGACATAAAATTAGGATCTTCAAATATTTCATCATCATCTATTAATACTACAACTTCTGCTCCTAAGATATAAGCAGGATAAAGGCACATATTTCTAACATTTGAATAACCACTTAATTTTAATAGTTTTGTTTCTAAAAGCATATTATTATCATTATAGATATTTTTTATTTCATCTAAATGCTTATCAGCAAATAAATAGGTTTTCACAGGTGGATTAACCTCTTTAACAATTTTTTTCACCTTATTATAGGCCTTGTCTTTTATTTCAGAAGTTGTTGTTACAATAGGTATAATTAAATCAAAATCTTTGTTTTTTAAAATTTCAATACTTTTTAGAGTTCGGGCTAAAGTTCCATTTTCATTTAAAGGAGTGGGATGATCATAAATATCATCACCTACCTGCCAACCTTCTTTAGAGCTTCTGCCCCAATAAGTAGGGATTACCATGATAGTTTTCATAGGGCTTCCCCCTTCATTATTTCTTTATATAAATTTTCAAGTTCATCTGCTACTTTATTCCAGGAAAAATTATTATGGGCATATTTTTTAGCTGTTTCCCCCTTTTTTTCTTTGTCATTTTCTTTAATAGAAGATAAAATTGATTGAGCAAGAGAATGAATATCTCCTTCAGGAAAAAGTCTTCCTACATCACTGTTAACAAAATCAATTAATCCTCCAGTTTCAGAAGCAATTACTGGAGTTCCACAGGCCATAGCTTCTAAAGCAACTAAACCAAAGGGTTCATCTCTGGAGGGAACTACCGATACAGTAGAAACACTATTGATTTTTGCTATATTTTCTTGAGGTTGATTTCCAAGAAAATAGAAGTTTTTTAAATTTAGTTTTCTGGCTTTATATTTCAATTCTTCTCTTAATTCTCCATCTCCACTTATTAAAGTTACTACATTATTAAGTTTTTTTTCATAAATTTTACCAGCTTCCAGAAGAAGGTCTACACCTTTAAAATGTGTCAACTTACCTACAAAACTTATAATATGTTCCGTGTCCAATGTATTTTTGTTTTCTAAAAGTTCCTCACTAAGATTTTCTAAGTTAACGTCCATAGGATAAAATAAATCTTCATCAAACCCATTCCAGATTAATTTAATTTTGTCCTCTTTTATACTGTAATATTTTTTTATTTGTTCTTTTACTTTTTTTGAAATAGCTACAATTTTTTCGGCATTTTGGGCACCTCTTAAAGCAGCATGATGATATCTTTTATCTTTTTTAAATCCTTTAATATCTGTGCCATGAGCAGTTACAATATATGGGACATTTGTTTGACTTACAGCAAAAGGGGCAATCCAGAGATGTTGACAATGTATTAGATCCGGGTTAAATGTTTCAATTTCATGGTCTATTGTATCTTTAAAAATGTTGAAATATTCATTCATTTCTTCGCGAGAAAAATCATAAAATGTTTTATTGCTTTTTGGATGAGTAGTAAAGCAGGGAAATTGTGGATAAAAAATAGTGGTTACTGGGAATTCATACCCATCATTAATTTTTTTATTATCTACAACTATTACTTTTACTTTATGGCCTCTGTCTTTCATTTTCGCAGCGATATTTTTAGTATAAATGCCGCTACCTGAACCTTCTAAAGGAAAATGATTAATTAAAAGAAGTTTCATTTAACTCACACTCCTCTTTTTTATTTTACTTTTTACTTCCTGCCAGGCATTAATAGTTTTATAGTAACTTTCTACCATTTTATCTAACTGGTAATAAGAAGTTAAAAAGATATCTCCTAAATCTAGAAACCTTTTTTCATTAAGGTGAAAAGTTAATTCTCTACTCCCAATCAATAAACTTTCATATTCCCTTTTTATTTTTTCTTTCCATTTATTTTGGCTTTGTTTACCCATTTTAGTATCTAACCAATTTATAAATGGATTTCTTCCTAACCAACCAGTTGAGGCATAATAAATTCTATCTTTTACTGCTTTGCTTTTTAGAGATGGCTTTTGAGGAAAATCATTATATGTATTATGAAATATTTTGAGATCAATATCTATTACATTTAATTTTTTAGTGTCAATAGTTTTAGTAATTAGAGTATCTTCTCCTCTTCCTAAAAAAAGTTTATTTTTGAAAGTAAAAGTGGTTGAATAGAAAGGTGGAAGTTCATTAAAATACTTAAGGTTGATTCCAAGATTTCCTCCAAGTATTTTATTAGTTTCTTTTATTTTTCTATTATCAGGGGCATATTTGATACCGCAATTATTTTCAAGTAAGAAATGATAGCATTTTTCTTTTTCTAAACCTATTAATAATTCTTTTAAATATTTTATTTGAAGTGGAGGTAAGATATAATATCCTGAATAATCACTGCTTGTGATTATTGTATTAGGTGATCTCAAGTATTTTAAATGTTCTTTGAAAAAATTAATGTTTTCAAAATAATTTTGGTTAGAATTTTTTTTCAAAAGAAAGGGATGAACATCTGTGTCTATAAAGAAAAGGTAATTTATTGGCGAGTTATAAGTGAGAGCAGTAAGTAAAGCTATATTTCTATAACGACCATAAGGAAGAAGCTTATGTTTTTCAAAAGGAGGGAAAATAGTTAAATTTTTTATATTTTTATTAGAAATACCAAGGTTGGTTAATTTTTTTTGTAAAGGAGGGTCATTATTGGCTTTAACTAATTTTAAATGAGTTTTATATTTTTTTAAGATGTCTTTTAACTCCAGATAAATTTTTTTATTAATTCCATGTGAATAAACAATAATAAGTACTTTGATCTTTATATGATGGTTATGAGCATTTTCAATAAAGTCTAAATAAGGAGAGATGGAATCTAAATATTTGGTTATAACCGCTAAAGCTATAGTTCTTGAATCCATAAAATCATCTTCTCTCTTTTATTTATCTAATTAAGCTGTTATTATAATAATTATATCATGGTTATAAATTAAAACCAAGTTAATTATTTTTTGATTTAATACAAAAAATCAGATATCATTAATATACAAAAGGGTTTATAGTAAGAAAGGAGCTATCTATTATGGGAGAAAAGATAAAATCATATCTATCACAATTTTTCTGGGATCTACCAGAAAAACACCAGAGTGTTTTTGAAAGAAAAAAGAATAAAAACAATTTTAAAAGAATGAAATTTTTAGTTGTATTTTTTGCTTTTTTTATATCTATTATATTGATTTTTAAGTTTTTTAAAAGCCCTTTTACATTTGGTTTTTATTTTGAAATTATATTTTTTATTATATCAATTTTTTTACTATATATTTATTTCAAAAAAATTCCTGAAGATATTAATAAATTGAATTCAAATCATAAAATTTTATTTTATATTTCATTGATTTTTATATTAAGTTGGTCTACATTTAGAGCAGGATATTTGTACTTTGATGATGTTTCATTATTTATATATATAATTACTATCTTTTTTGTTTCAACCATTTTTTATATAAGATGGAAATTGTATTTAAGTCTTTTTTTAATAACTACAATATTTATATTAACTTCAAATTACATTTTTGGATTGGAGTATATAAACATTTTTTCTAGAGTTATACTTTTATTAAATAGCTTTATTTTTTCCTTTATTATTTCTCGAGTTTCTTATATATTATTTATGGAAAATTTATTAGAAATAAAAGAAATGGAAAATGAATATAAGAGTATTATAAATAAAAATAAAAGATTGAAAAATGTACTTTCTGATAAAAAAGAAATAAATAATAATCTTCGTAATCAGATAAAAGAAGTAAAAGAAAAATTATCTTTTGTTCTGGAAAAAGTAGAGACAGGATTATGGGAATGGAATATTGAAGATGATAGAATAGTCTATAACAAAGAGTGGGCAAAAATCCTTGATTATCATCTTAATAAATTGGATGGAAGACTTGAAACCTGGCGTGATTTAATACATATAGAAGATAGAGATGAATTTGATGAAATCGTGAATAAAATAAAAGCAGGGAAAAAGAAAAATTTTGAATTTGAACACAGATTAAAAACTGGGAATGGAGAATGGAAATGGATGTTAGCATCTGGTAAGGCTTTTAAAGAAAATGAAAAAGGAGAAATTATTGAAATAATTGGAATTCATAAAGATATAAATTTGTTTAAAACTCTTGAAAATAAACTTGAAAAAAAGAAAGAAAGTTTTGAAGAAATTTTTAATAATCTTCCATTTGCAATGATGATTTATAAAAATGATGAATGGCAATTTATTAATAAAACAGCTGAAAAAGTACTGGGTTATTCTGCTCAAGAATTACTGGGTAGTAATAATTGGAGTTTTATAGATTCAGATTATCTTAAGTGGATAAAAAAAGAAAAAAACAAAAGCAGAAAAACTTTTTATGATTTAAAAATAATTGATAAAAAAGGTAATGAAAAATTAGTAGATTTTTATGCTGGCAAAATAAATGTGGGTAAAGAAAACACAATTATTTTGGTAGCTAAAGAAAAATAAATAACTATAAATAACAGGAGGTATAAACAATGAATGAGATAAAAGTTCAAAAAGTTGATAATTTCAAGGAACATCCAGCTGATTCTGAACTTGGTTTTGGTGAAATTTATACTGACCATATGTTTTTGATGGATTATAATGAGGAAAAAGGATGGCATGAACCTAGAATAGTACCTTATGGACCTTTGAAAATGGCTCCAGCAACAGCCAGCTTTCATTATGGGCAAACTACTTTTGAGGGGATGAAAGCATATAAGAGTGAAGAGGGAGGAGCACTTTTGTTTCGTCCCAAAATGAATGCTAAACGTTTTAATAATTCAAATCAAAGAATGTGTATGCCTGAATTGGACCCTGATTTTTTTGTTAAAGCAGTAAAAAATATAGTTAGAGTTGATCAAGATTGGATTCCATCTAAAGAAGGTACTTCCCTGTATATAAGGCCATTTGCCATAGCTGATGAAGAATATTTAGGTTTAAAAGCAGCTTCGAAATATAAGTTTATTATAATTTTATCACCAGTTGGAGCTTATTATCCTCAGGGATTAAAACCTACCAGGATTTCTGTTGAAACTGAATATGTAAGAGCAGTAAGAGGAGGAACTGGATCAGCTAAGACTGGTGGTAATTATGCAAGTAGTCTCAAAGCTAAACATATTGCAGCTAAAAAAGGTTATGACGAGGTTTTATGGCTTGATGGGGTTAAACGTAAGTATATTGAAGAAGTAGGAGCAATGAATGTCTTTTTTAAGATAGATGGTAAAGTAGTTACTCCTTCTTTAGAAGGAAGTATTTTAGCAGGTATTACCCGTGATTCAGTAATTAAGATGCTTAAAGACTGGGATTATGAGGTTGAAGAAAGAAGAATTTCTATTGAAGAGTTAGTTAATGCCTATAAAGAAGGTAAACTTGAAGAAGCTTTTGGAACAGGAACTGCAGCAGTTATTGCTCCTGTTGGAGAACTTAGCTATAATGGTTTGGATATGGAAATAAATAATTTTGAAATTGGAGATCTTACACAAAAGTTATATGATAATTTAACAGGTATTCAAACTGGAAAACTAGATGATCCCTATGGATGGACTGAAAAAATTCTTGACAAATAAAAAATAAATGTTATAATATATTCTGCTTGTTAATTTTGACTTAAAAATAATTATTTCATTATTAAGGCTTAATCCACCACCTAAAGGGAGGCAGGAGATCATGGAATTATTAGTTGACGGCAAAAAAGATAAAGTGGTCATAACTGTCAAAGATAAAAAAATGGCTTCACAACTTATGATGAAAAAAAGTTTTAAAATGATTAAAAAAACGGGCAGGTATTTAAAAGGGCTTATTGATTATGAAGATTTAGTTTTTGATTTAAGTAATGAATAGTAAAATATTATTCCTTATTTAAAAAGCCAGTCAAAATGACTGGCTTTTTTAGTGCTTATAGATGTTTTAAAGGAAAAAAAGCTGTTTCATTGAATTTATATAATATAAAATGAATAATATTTAGTTAAATGCTATTTTAATTATTTTAATTAGGAAGTGAGTAAATATGGATAAATCTTATTTTATAATTATTTTGTCTATTTTAATCTTAATATCTATGAGTTCTCCTGTTTTAGCAAATAAATCATCTAATTCAATAAGCATCCAAATTGGAAATAATTTTGGTTATACTCAATTTGAAATAAATGGGTATGACTCGAATGGACAGTATAGAAGTGTTTTAGAGTTCCCTTTGAATGTTCGAGTTTTTAGTTTAGAATATGAAAAAATTTTAAAAAAGGAAATATTAAATATAAAAAGAATACAGGTCCAAAAAACAAAAAATATTACAGAAGAAGGAGGAACTTTTAAAGATTCAGATTGGATAGGGGCTACTGGAATCCATATAAAGGATATTGAAGGAATTTCTTCAACTCGAGTTGAAGATTTAAATAAGTGGGATTTTAGATTGGTTTCTGATGAAAAAAACTTTTTTTCTTCAATAAATGGATTTTTTCATATAGGATATAAATATAATTATTATGAATTAGTTACATATAATACCACTCAAACTGCTTTAACAGATAATTTTTGGGCACCTGAAGGAACTAGTATATACATACCAGGAGACAGTATAAAATATAAAGTAGTGTATAATATTCCTTATTTAGGATTAAGTTTATATTCAAAAGTATTAGACAATATAGTTTTTTCAAATAATTTTAGTTATTCTCCAATGACAACAATTCGTGATGAGGATCATCATTTACATAGAAATTTAGTAGTTAAAGGTAATGGACAGGGAAATTCATTTAGTTATAAAGGAGAAATTTTATATAATTTAGATAATAATCTAAAAATAAAGTTCCAAGGCAGTTATCATTATTCCAAATTAGAAGGTAAACAGGACCAATACCATACTAATGCTATAATTAAAAATATAAATTACTTAGCCAAACAAGAAAATTATCAATTCAAATTAGGATTAATGAATAAATTTTAAAATAATATTAAACAGCTAGGATTATAATAAATTGAGAGAATCATAGAATCTTTAATACTAATTTTCATAAATAATTTCTGAATTTTCTGGTTGATTTGGTTTTTGTGTTTTTATTATCTACTGTTTTTAAGCAGATCAAGCTGAGTTATTTATTTTAACCCAGCTTAATCTGCTTAGTTTTTGCCTGTTTAATTGTCATTATAACTTTCTAAATTGAACGACTTCTTTAGTGAAAAATTACAACTTATAAATAAGTTAGGTTTTATTACTCTGTAGTATTGTCTTGTATCTCTGTACTAATATCTGTGAAGGTGTTTCCACTCCAACTTGCATTTGGATTGTATATTTCTAATCCTATATCTGCGTCAGTTGAGTTATCTGTATCTTCAATAGTGTTGTCTGTAATTTCTACACTACCAGTTCCAGCAATAGAAATTGCAGAATAATCATTATCATTAAATTCATTGTTTTTTATAGTACCTGATGCATCTGGGTTGAAGTATACTCCCATGTAGAGATTGTTAAATACACAATCATTAATATTAACAGTTGGGTTGTAACTTGAACTAGTTAATATTCCCTGTGGTAAACTATCAGCGTCATTTGAAAATGCAGTGGAACCATCAAAAGTAATATTTTCAATATTGATTTCCGCATCTATCTGAACAAATATACCAGTTGGTCTAGGTTCGCCAGTCACATCTCCTGCTTCAACTGTAACATCTCCTATACCTTTTATTGTGAGACCTTTAGTGAGATTAAATCCAGCATAAGTTCCCGAACGTATAATTATTGTGTCATTATCATTTGCATTATCCACAGCAGCTTGAATTGTATCATAAGTCTCAGCTGTATTCACATTGTAAGTTGGAGGATATCCATAGAAGCCATCTCCATTATAGATATAAGCTTTTTCTCTAGTGTCAATGTTTATAAGTGTTTCTACCCAATCATGCAAGGTTTTTTCTTCAATTTTATTTCCTCCATTATATATTTGAACCATGTATTTCTCTCCATTTGGATTATTCTCTGTTGTATTACCAGAAACAGAGATATTATTATTTATATTGCTGTCTAATCCTATACCAACTCCAAGTGTTCTTCTAGTATTTTCCAAGTTAAATTTATTATTATCAATAGTAGCAATAGCACCTTTTTGAGCATATACTCCATAAACTAGAGAAGTTTGGCTATCAGTTAGATTAATTGTAGAGTCCATAAGATTTAATGTTTGACCACCTTGTACACTTACACCAACTAGGTTAACACCGTCTTTTTCTCTTGATTGTTCAATAGTGATATTATTAGCAGTTAGTGTTCCTGATCGAATTCCAATAATAATATCTTCCATTCCATCGGTGGAAAGACCAGATAATTTATTACCAACATTTTTTACATTTAAGTTAGTAATTTCAACTTTTGCTTCATTAATTATATCTATACCTGCATCAATTGAATATCCTGCTCCTTTAATTGCAACATTACGATTGATATCTACAGCCGTTGTAAGATTAAGATTACTATTTAAGAAAATAGTACTTATATTGTTATTACTTAAAGCAGAATTTAGTTCATCCTCCGTAGTTATATATTTTACTCCTAATCCAACAGGATCAGTAGATTGACTGTAATCACTTGTTAGATTGCCATTGACAGCTATTACTGCATATTCATAAACTACATTTGAAGTAGCATTGGTGTCGGTATATGAACTACCCTCTATACCGGTTGCAATTATTTCCCAATCGTTTCTACTACTATATGGTTCTCTACGAACTATATTATAACTTTTAGCTTCTTCAATTTCATTCCACTCTATCTTAATTTCATCATTTGTATTATCAGCTTCAGCAGTTTTAACTTCGGGAGCTGATGGTGGGAAATTATAGCTAATAGTAGGTTCATTAGATCCTCCATCAATACTTATAGTAATATCCTGTGTTATTCCTGGAAGAATCATAATAGATAAGCTTCGTGAATATGTGGTGCTATCTTTTTCTAATTCAACAAATAATTCATAATGTTTGGCATTGAGATTTCCCCATTTATCACCATCGGAATTAAATGTTTTAACTGTTCCATTTGAATCTTTTAATTCTAAAGTTTTTAAATCACTTAAATTATTTATACCATCTCCAGCATTAAGGACTAATCCTCCTTTTTCTTGAACAACATTTACAGTGGTAGAACTAGTTCCACCGTTAGAAACAGTAGCTGTTATAACATTTTCTTCACTTGCTATAGTAGTTTTAGCATAATCACCTAATTTAGCTTTTACAGTAACTGTTATATCCCATTTTCCTGTAGCAATATTCTCAAATTTTACACTATTTTGCTCAGTTAAATCAGTATAATCTGATATTGTAGGATTATAAATTTTTTCACGACCTGTTTCTTGATGTTTGATTTTTACCTGTAATTCAAAATCACTTCCTCTTTCTTCAATAACATTTAAGGTTTCATTTTTAGATGACTTAGCACTTAGAGTTTCAATAGAATCTTCAAT
>JBNJDK010000066.1:0-10321 GCA_051744805.1 Bacillota bacterium | reverse complement strand
AAATATTTGGTTGGAATAAAAAGGCAATAAGTAATATTTTAAGTTTTATTATATTTTTTAAGTAAATCCTGGGGGTGCAAAGATGGTTAAGAAACGGGAGAGGTACAGTTTTTCAAAGATTTCAGATGCTAAAGAACTAACACATTTAATTTCTACTCAACTTGATTCTTACCAATGGTTTTTAGATGAAGGTTTAAAAGAAGTTTTTGAAGAGATTTCACCAATTGAAGATTTTTCTGAAAACTTAGTTCTAGAATTTGTTGATTATCATTTAGAAGATCCCCAAATTAGTGTGCAGGCCTGCCGAGATAAAGATGATACTTATTCAGCTCCTTTACAAGTCAAAGTGCGTTTGATCAATAAGGAAACTGGAGAAGTTAAAGAGCAGGAAGTTTTTATGGGCGATTTTCCTTTAATGACAGACAAAGGTACATTTATTATTAATGGTGCAGAAAGAGTTGTAGTGAATCAGTTAATTAGATCATCTGGAGTTTATTTTGATGATGAACGTGTAAAAGATGGTAGAAGATTAATTAATGGAAGTATAATACCAAATCGTGGAGCCTGGATAGAATTTGAATATGACAAGAAAAGAATAATTTCAGTAAGAGTGGATAGAACTAGAAAAATGCCTTCAACTATTTTATTTAGGGCATTAGGATATAGTTCTGATTCCGAATTAATAGATCTTTTAGGAGACCATGAAGTGATCATGGATACTCTTGAACGTGATAATACTGAAACACAGGAAGAAGCACTTATAGAATTATATAAAAAATTGAGACCGGGTGAACCACCTACAGTAGAGAGTGCCCAAAATTTAATTGATTCATTATTTTTTGATCATAAACGTTATGATCTTGCAGCTGTAGGAAGATATAAGATAAATAAAAAGTTAGGTTTGGATATAGATCCTGAAAAGAAACATCTTGATGAAAAAGATATAATTGAAACAGTAAGATATCTAGTTAGATTAGTTAATGAAGATCCTGACGCTTATATAGATGATATTGATCATTTAGGAAACAGGAGATTAAAAACAGTAGGAGAACTTCTGCAAAATCAGTTTAGAATTGGTCTTTCAAGAATGGAAAGAGTAGTTAAAGAAAGAATGACTATTCAAGATATTGATGTTGTTACACCACAGGCTCTTATTAATACAAGACCTGTTGTCGCAGCAATACAGGAATTTTTTGGTAGTAGTCAGTTATCACAGTTTATGGACCAAACTAATCCACTTGCTGAATTACAGCACAAGCGTCGTTTAAGTGCTTTAGGCCCGGGTGGATTAAGTAGAGAAAGAGCCGGATTTGATGTTCGTGATGTTCACCACACTCATTATGGACGTATTTGTCCTATTGAAACCCCTGAGGGACCAAATATTGGTCTTATAGGTTCGATGGTAACATATGCAAGAACAAATAAATTTGGATTTTTAGAAACTCCATATAGAAAAGTTACTGATGATAATCGGGTAACAGATCAAATTGATTATCTAACTGCTGATGAAGAAGATCAATATACAATTGCTCAGGCTAACTCAAAAATAGATGAAGAAGGCTATATTACAGATGATATCGTTTTGGCCCGTCATAGAGGAGATATTTTTGAAACTTCTCCAGATGAAGTAGATTATATGGATGTTTCTACAAAACAACTTGTTGGTGTTTCAGCAGCTATGATTCCGTTTTTAGAAAATGATGATGCTAACCGTGCTCTAATGGGAGCTAATATGCAGAGACAGGCTGTTCCTTTATTAAAATCTGATGCTCCAATTGTAGGTACTGGTATTGAACATAAAGCTGCTAAAGATTCTGGAGCAGTAGTAGTTGCTAAAAATTCTGGTAAAGTTACAAGAGTGACAGCTAGAAAAATAATTGTACAAACTGATGATGGTGAAGTAGATAAATATAAATTAATGAAATTTAAGCGTTCAAATCAAGGAAGTTGTATGAACCAAACTCCTTTAGTCTCTAAGGGAGAAAAAATAGAGGAAGGACAAATCATTGCAGATGGCCCTTCAACTGAAAGTGGAGAGATGGCACTTGGAAGAAACACTTTGATTGCTTTTATGGCCTGGGAGGGTTATAATTATGAGGATGCAATTTTAATAAGTGAAAATCTTGTTAAAGAAGATGCTTTCACTTCAGTGCATATTGAAGAACATGAAGCAGAATCACGAGATACTAAATTAGGTCCTGAAGAAATTACGAGAGATATTCCAAATGTTGGAGAAAGTGCTTTGAAAGACTTAGATGAAAGAGGAATTATTAGAGTAGGAGCTGAAGTTTCAGAAGGAGATATTTTAGTTGGTAAAGTTACTCCTAAAGGTGAAACTGAACTTTCTGCTGAGGAAAGGCTTTTAAGAGCAATATTTGGTGAAAAAGCCCGTGAAGTAAGAGATACTTCACTTAAAGTTCCTCATGGTGAAGAAGGAATAGTAGTTGACGTAAAGGTATTTTCTCGAGAACAAGGAGATGAATTAAAACCAGGAGTTAATAAACTGGTTAGAGTTTATATAGCAACTAAACGTAAGATTTCTGTTGGTGACAAAATGGCTGGTAGACACGGAAACAAAGGTGTTATTTCGAGAATTCTTCCTGAAGAAGATATGCCATTTTTACCTAATGGTGAACCAGTGGAAGTAGTACTAAACCCACTTGGTGTTCCTTCGAGAATGAATATTGGTCAGGTTTTAGAAACTCACCTTGGACTTGCAGCTAAAGCTCTCGATTTATATATAGAAACTCCTGTATTTAATGGAGCAACTGAGGAAGAAGTTGAAGAAATGCTGCAAAAAGCAGGTTATAATAGAGATGGGAAAGTTGAATTACATGATGGTAGAACCGGACAGGTTTTTGACAATAGAATAACAGTTGGTTATATGTATATTCTTAAGTTGCATCACCTTGTTGATGATAAAATTCATGCTAGAGCTACTGGACCTTATTCATTAGTTACCCAGCAGCCTCTTGGTGGTAAAGCTCAATTTGGTGGTCAACGATTTGGTGAGATGGAAGTTTGGGCTCTTGAAGCTTATGGTGCTGCTTACACTCTTCAGGAAATGCTAACAGTAAAATCTGATGATGTTGTTGGTAGAGTTAAAGCTTATGAATCTATTGTAAAAGGAGAAAATGTACCAGAGCCTGGAGTTCCTGAATCATTTAAGGTTCTTATAAAAGAAATGCAGAGTCTTGCTCTTGATGCTAAAATCTTTACAGATGATGAAGAGGAATTACAAATAGTAGAAGAAGAGGAAGATGTAAACGAAACAGCTAAAAAATTAGGTCTTGATACTGATCTTAAGTTAAGAAAAGACAAAAAAGAAAAAGCGGATGCTGAATAATTTAAATTATGAAGTTTAAATTATCAAAAATAACTGAAAGAAAGGGGAGAGGCCCTTGCTTAACGTAAATAATTTCGATTCAATGCGGATCGGAGTAGCTTCTCCGGAACAGATAAGAGATTGGTCACGAGGAGAGGTCAAAAAGCCAGAGACTATTAATTATAGGACTTTGAAACCAGAAAAAGATGGTTTGTTTTGTGAAAAAATCTTTGGTCCAACCAAAGATTATGAATGTCATTGTGGAAAATACAAACGAGTTCGCTATAAAGGTGTTGTTTGTGATCGTTGTGGTGTTGAAGTTACCCGTTCAAAAGTTAGGCGGGAAAGAATGGGGCACATTGAGTTAGCAGCTCCCTGTACCCATATCTGGTATTTTAAAGGAATACCCAGTCGTCTTGGTTTGATTCTTGACATGTCTCCGCGTGCATTAGAAAAGGTTTTATATTTTGTTTCATATATTGTTATTGATCCTGGAGAAACTCCGTTAAATGAAAAACAATTACTTTCTGAAGGAGAATATAGGGAAGCAAAAAGTAAATATGGTGATGATTTTTCTGCTGGTATGGGAGCAGAAGCAGTTAAAGAAATATTAAAGAAAATAGATGTTAAAGAAGAAGTTGCAGAACTCAAAAAAGAAGTTAAGGAAAATACCGGTCAAAGAAGACGTAGAGCTGTTAGAAGACTTCAAGTTATGGATGGGCTTATTGATTCTGGGATAAAACCTGAATGGCTTGTTCTTGAAGTTATTCCAGTTATTCCACCAGATTTAAGACCTATGGTGCAGTTAGATGGTGGTAGATTTGCAACTTCTGATCTCAATGATTTGTATAGAAGAGTTATAAATAGAAATAATCGTTTAAAAAGACTTTTAGATCTTGGTGCTCCTGAAATTATAATTAGAAATGAAAAAAGAATGTTACAGGAAGCAGTAGATGCTTTAATAGATAATGGTAGAAGAGGTAGACCTGTAACTGGTGCTGGGAATAGACCACTTAAGTCTTTGAGTGATATGTTAAAAGGAAAACAGGGACGTTTCCGTCAAAATTTACTTGGAAAACGTGTTGATTATTCTGGTAGATCTGTCATAGTAGTTGGTCCTAATTTAAAGATGCATCAATGTGGTTTACCTAAGAAAATGGCTCTTGAATTATTTAAACCTTTTGTAATGAAAGGTTTAGTAGATGAAGACATTGCTCATAATATAAAAAATGCTAAGAAAATGGTGGAGGAAGCTGATGATGAAGTTTGGGGTATATTAGAAGAAGTAATTAAAGACCATACTGTTCTTCTAAATAGGGCTCCAACTTTACACCGTCTTGGAATTCAGGCTTTTGAGCCGATTTTAGTAGAAGGTAAAGCAATAAAACTTCATCCTTTAGTCTGTCCACCATATAATGCAGACTTTGATGGTGATCAGATGGCCGTTCATGTTCCATTATCTGCAGAGGCTCAAGCTGAGTCAAGAATGTTAATGTTATCCACTACCAATCTTTTGACACCATCTGATGGTAGTCCAATAACAATTCCAACCCAGGATATGGTACTTGGTATCTATTATTTAACAAGTGCTAAAGAGGGTGAAAAAGGTGAAGGGAAAATATTTGCAAATCCCAATGAAGCTATTAGAGCTTATGATACTGGAAAAATTAGTTTGCAGGCAAAAGTTAAAATAAGATTTAATGGTGAAGTTCTTGATACTACAGTTGGTAGAATAATTTTCAATGAAACTTTACCTGAAAAAATGGAATTTATAAATAGTCAAATTGATAAGAGTGATCTTGGTGATATCATTGCTGATATGTATGAAAAATTTGGTAATGATGCAACTGTAGAAGCTCTCGATAAAATTAAAGAAAAAGGATATGATTTTTCAACAAGGTCTGGAATTTCTATTGCAGTTACTGATGCTGCTATACCACCTGAAAAAGAGGGAATTCTTGAGGATGCTGATGAACAGGTTCATACTATTGAAAAACATTATAAACGTGGTGCTATTACCGAAGAAGAAAGATATCAAAAAGTTGTTGATATCTGGAATGAAGCTAAAGATGAAGTAACAGACGCTCTTTTAGAACATCTTGATGAATATAATAATATTTATATTATGGCTACATCTGGTGCTCGCGGTAATACTTCTCAGATTTCACAGTTAGCTGGTATGAGAGGTCTTATGGCAGATCCTTCAGGTAGAATACTTGATTTACCTATAAGGTCTTCATTCCGTGAAGGTTTAAATGTACTAGAATACTTTATTTCTTCCCACGGTGCTCGTAAGGGTTTAGCTGATACAGCACTTAGAACTGCTGATTCAGGTTATCTAACCAGACGACTTGTTGATGTATCACAGGATGTAATTGTTAGAGAAGATGACTGTGGAACAGAAGATGGAATTTATGTTGAAGCAATTGGTAAAAAAGGTCCTAATGCAGTTGAACCTCTTTCTGAGAGATGTATTGGACGTCATGCAGCAGAGGAAATAGTGGATCCAGAAACAAATGAAGTTATTGTAGAAAAAGACCAATTTATTGACAAAAATGTTATGGCCAAAATTGAAGATGCTGGTATTGAAAAAGTAAAAATAAGATCTGTATTAACTTGTAAAACAGAAAATGGTGTTTGTCGTAAATGTTATGGTCGAAATCTTGCTACTGGTGAAGAAGTTGATATTGGAGAAGCAATTGGTATAATTGCTGCACAGTCAATTGGTGAACCTGGTACTCAACTTACAATGCGTACTTTCCACACTGGTGGAGTTGCTGGTGATGATATTACTCAGGGTTTACCAAGAGTAGAAGAGCTGTTTGAAGGTAGAACCCCAAAAGGCCAGGCAATTATGACTGAAAGAAGTGGAAAAGTTAAAATTGTTAAAAAGAAAAATTCCACTCGAGTTGTTATTGAAAATGAAGATGGCAAGAAGAAAAGTTATCAGATTCCTTATGGTTCTAAATTACTGGTTGAAGAAGGAGATATAGTTGAGTCTGGTGATAAATTAACTGAGGGTCCACTTGATCCTAATGTTCTTCTGAAAGTAAAAGGCGCTCATGCTGTTGAAAACTATCTATTAAAAGAAGTTCAAAATGTTTATCGTTCTCAGGGTGTTGAAATTAATGATAAACATATAGAAGTTATAATTAGACAGATGATGAGAAAAGTAAAAGTTATGAATGCTGGAGATACGGATCTTCTTCCTGGAAGTCTTGTTAATCGTTTTGAATTTAGACAAAAGAATAATAAAGCTCTTGAAAATGGGGAAGAACCAGCTGAAATAAAGCCAGAGTTATTAGGAATAACTAAAGCCTCGCTGGCAACTGATAGTTTTCTTTCTGCAGCTTCTTTCCAGGAAACTACTAGAGTTCTGACTGAAGCTTCTCTAGAAGGAAAAAATGATCCTCTAATGGGTCTAAAAGAAAATGTAATTATTGGACAGTTGATTCCTGCTGGAACAGGTATGAAATACTATCGTGATATCGATGTTTTAGATGAAGATGGTAATCCAATAGCAGGACTTGAAGAAGAATTAGGAGATAGACATTAAAAAATGAATTTTAGTGTTGACACGGTACCTTAAAGGTGTTAAAATGTTTAAGTGTGTCCAAGTGATGTGATATTTACTGGAGGGAAGCAATTATATGTTTGATTTAACTCAAGAAAAAAAAGTTGTTGGAAGTAAAGAGACCCTTCAGGCTATAAGAAATGGGAAAGCAGATTGTGTTTTTATAGCAAAAGATAGTGATAAAGAATTGAAAAATAAAATATTAAGTGAAGCTAAAAATTCTAATATTAATATAGAAGAAATTGAAAGTAAAATGAAATTAGGCAGAGTATGCGGCATAGAAGTTGCCGCTGCTTCTGCTGCTTTATTGAAATAACTGGAAGGGGGTGGAGTAATGCCAACAATTAACCAACTGATTCGTAAGGGTCGTAATAAAGTAAAAAAGAAAACTTCTGCGCCAGCACTTGAAGGTGCACCTCAAAAAAGAGGAGTTTGTACCAGAGTTTATACTGCTACACCTAAAAAGCCTAATTCAGCATTGAGAAAAGTTGCTAGAGTTAGATTGACTAATGGAAAAGAGGTAACTTGTTATATACCTGGAATCGGTCATAATTTACAGGAACACTCAGTAGTCCTTGTTAGAGGAGGAAGAGTTAAAGATTTGCCAGGTGTTCGTTATCATATTGTAAGAGGTACTCTTGACACTGCAGGTGTTGAGGATCGTAAACAGGCACGCTCTAAATATGGAGTTAAAAAGCCTAGATAAAGGGGGGAAATAGATGCGTAAACATAGAGCCGAAAAAAGAGAGATTGAACCAGATCCAGTTTATAATGATATTGTAATAAATCGTATTATAAATAAATTTATGTTAGATGGTAAAAAAAGTTTGGCAGAAAGTGTAGTTTATGAAGCTTTAGAATGGTTAGCAGAAGAAACAGATGAAAATGCTTTATCTGCTGTAAAAGAAGCATTAGATAATATCAAACCTGCTTTAGAAGTTAGGTCACGTAGAGTAGGTGGATCTAACTATCAGGTACCAGTTGAAGTAGATGAAGACAGAAAATTAAGTTTAGCACTACGTTGGTTAGTTGAAGCTACCCGCAGTCGTAATGAAAGAAGAATGACAGAAAGGTTAGCAAACGAACTATTAGATGCTTATAATAATTCCGGTGGTGCTGTAAGGAAAAAAGAAGAAGTACATCGTATGGCAGAAGCTAACAGGGCATTTGCTCATTATCGATGGTAATTATGTATAATGTAAAGGGGGGACAATAATGGCCCGACAATATCCGTTAAAAAAGACTCGTAATATAGGAATAATGGCACATATTGATGCAGGAAAAACAACAACAACTGAAAGAATGCTCTACTATACTGGAAGAGTTCACAAAATGGGTGAAACTCATGATGGAGCAGCTGTTATGGATTGGATGGACCAGGAACAAGAAAGAGGTATTACAATTACTTCAGCTGCAACTACTTGTGAATGGGACGATCATCGTATAAATATTATAGACACGCCGGGACACGTGGACTTCACTGTAGAAGTTGAAAGGTCTCTCCGCGTTCTTGATGGAGCTATTGCTCTATTTTGTTCAGTTGGAGGGGTTGAACCACAATCTGAGACAGTTTGGAGACAGGCTGATAAATATGAAGTACCTCGGATTGCTTTTGTAAATAAGATGGACCGTATGGGTGCTGATTTTTTTAGAGTTATAGATATGATGAAAGACAGATTGGGGGCTAATGCAATACCTATTCAACTTCCAATAGGAAGTGAAGATAAATTTGATGGAGTTATTGATCTTATTGAAATGGATGCAATTGTTTATGAAGATGAATTAGGAGTTAATTTTGAAAGAGAAGAAATTCCTGAAGAATATAAAGAACAGGCTGATGAATATCGTCAAATTTTATTAGAAGCACTTTCTGAAACTGATGATGAATTTATGATGACTTATTTAGAAGATGATGAATTGGATCCAGATTATATTAGAGAAGTACTTCGTGAAGCAACTCTTAATGTTGATATAATTCCAGTTTTATGTGGGTCTGCTTTTAAAAATAAGGGAGTTCAGATGCTGTTAGATGCTATTCTTGATTATCTGCCATCTCCAGTAGATGTACCTCCAGTGGAAGGATTTAATCCAGATACTGATGAGGAAGAAGTAAGAAATGCAGATGAGGATGAACCATTTTCTGCTTTAGCTTTTAAAATAATGTCTGATCCTTATGTAGGTAAACTGGCATTTTTTAGAGCTTATTCTGGAGTGTTGGAAGCAGGTTCATATATTTATAATTCAACAAGTGATGAGAGAGAGAGAATAGGTCGTATTTTACAGATGCATGCAAATCACCGAGAAGAAAGAGATAAAGTTTATGCAGGTGATCTTGCAGCTGCAGTTGGACTTAAAAACACAAGTACTGGTGATACACTTTGTGATGCAGATCATCCAATAGTTCTTGAATCAATGGAATTTCCTGAGCCAGTAATTTCTGTAGCCATTGAACCAAAAAGTCAGGCAGATCAGGATAAACTTGGTGAAGCATTACAGCGATTGGCAGAAGAAGATCCAACCTTCCAGGTTAGAACAGATGATGAGACTGGACAAACAATCATAAAAGGTATGGGTGAACTTCATTTAGAAGTTATTGTAGATAGATTATTAAGAGAATTTAAAGTTGATGCGAATATTGGTCAACCTAAAGTATCTTATAGAGAAACAATTACTAAAAAAGTTGAAGGTGTTGAAGGTAAATTCATCCGTCAGAGTGGTGGTCGTGGACAGTATGGGCACGTTGTTATGGATGTTGAACCACTTGAACAAGAAGGCGGATTTGAATTTGAAAACAATATTGTAGGAGGAGCAATTCCTAAGGAATATATTCCTGCTGTTGAAGATGGAATTGTGGAAGCTATGGAAAATGGCTTTTTAGCAGGATATCCTATGGTTGATGTAAAAGTAAGTCTTAATGATGGTAGTTATCACGATGTTGACTCTTCTGAAATGGCATTTAAAATAGCCGGTTCAATGGGCTTTAGAAATGCTGTAGAAAAAGCTAAACCAGCTTTGCTTGAGCCAATTATGAAAGTTGAAATTGTAGTTCCTGAGGAATATATGGGAGATGTAATTGGTGATCTTAATGGTAGAAGAGGTCGTGTTGAAGGCATGGAATCCAGATCATCAGCTCAGGTTATTAGAGGTTATGCACCATTAGCTGAAATGTTTGGATATGCAACTGACCTTCGTTCAAAAACACAGGGAAGAGCAACATATACTATGCAATTCTCTCATTATGAGAAAGCTCCAAAAAATATTACTAAAGAAATTATTGGAGAATAATAAAAAATAACTGACAACACAAAATAACAAGGAGGATGAAAAAAATGGCAAAAGAAAAGTTTGAAAGGACAAAACCGCATGTTAACATAGGAACAATAGGTCACGTTGATCATGGTAAAACAACTTTGACAGCAGCA
>JBNJDK010000065.1:0-10427 GCA_051744805.1 Bacillota bacterium | reverse complement strand
CTTCCCTTTTTACAGAAAAGGTAAAATAAAATATGACTTTTATAATGAATCATTAAGTTATTATCCAGAAATATATGCCCAATCAGTAGTTGATTTTAACTGTTATGGTGATAGTAATAGTAATTTTAAGGGTCTTATTACTGCAGAAAAAGCAAAGGAAATAATGATTGAAAATGCAGCCCATGAATTTGTCAAAAATTTAAATAATCATAATTATTTAAATAAATATATTACAACTAAAGAACCTACTCGAGATAATAATGAAATTAATAAAAAATTATTTTTTAATTTTGACTTATCCTGGTTAAATTCTAATAAAGAAAAAAGTTTAACTTCTGAGCAAAGTAATTATGATGAGTGGATTATGGATAGGGCAAATAATATTGAAATTTTTACTCAGAATAGATCAGGTAAACAAACTATAATCAATTATAAAACTAATTCTTCAGTAGATGATATTATTGATTATTATAATAATTTATTAGTTAATAAAAATATAAGTTCTAATAAAAATAGCAAGCAAATGTGGCAGGTTAATTATAGTGATAAAAAAGTTCTTGGTTTTAATGGTTTAAATACAGAGGACTTTAAAATTGATATTGTTATTGATTATCTTCCTTTAAAAGAAAGATCTAATTCCTTTTCAGAAAATAAAACAGATATAAAATCTCTTAAAAGTAAGAATGTGCAGATTGTTTACTGGGAATATAATGAACAGGCAAAAGTTCTGGAAAGAATTAGAAGAGGAGAGTTTTCTCTAGAAGAAATTCAGGGATTATTAGATAATGAACAGATTGAAAAAGATATTTTTTATTATCTGGCTGAGTTAAAACTTATTCAGGAAGAAATAAAAAGGAATTATTGGGAAGATAATATTTTTTCAGAAAAACTTGAAAATGACTATCTAAATATTTTAAATAGCTTAAAATCAAATAAATATGAAAATATGGATATATTTTATCAGGGTTTATATTATCAAAATAAAGCAAATATGCTTCATTCTCCTGAATTAGCAAATAAAGCTACTTCTTTTTATAGAGAGCTTGAATATAAGGGTGAATATGGTTATGGAAAAGGGGCAACAAAAAGATTAAAACAAATTAAAGTAATGCCATATCTAAGTTCGTTTAATTATCAAGAATTAATTAATGAGATAAAAGATAATGATTTAAGAGGAGAGTTTTTAAAAGAATATGAGTTATTACTGAAAGGTGGAGAATTTGAAAAGGCTTTAGAAGAGATTCAATACCCTACCTTCTCTCAAAAACCAGTTAAAGTGATTTTATATGCTCTTTTAGACAAGGATGAAAATGGTTTTGAATTATTGGAAGAAAGAGATAATATTATTTCCTGGGAATTAAGTAAAGCTATAGCCTATCAGTTAAGAGGAGAAGGTCTAAAGAGTTCACAGAAATTAGATGAAATAAATAGTAATTTTCCGAAATGGCAGTTTAAAGATGAAGTAAATAAACTATACCTAAGAACTGGATTAGAACTTATTAAAAATACTAACTGGTATTAGAAGCTGCGCAATACTGCCTCACTATTAAGTATAAATGTAATCGAGATCTTAAAAGCACAGCTTTCTTATACCAGTTAGATGGTGGTAAAGATCTCTTATAATATAATTTTGGGTAATAGTAAAGTAATAGTGAAAGAATTTCTAATAAATGTTTTCCAGTTCAGTTATATTAATAGTGATGGATCTTTTAATAAATGTCTTTCCGGTCCAGTTAAGGGAATAGTAATGGAATTTTAGCCTCTCGGAGAATATTTATGCTAAAATTTGAGAGGGTAGTATGACATTACTATCCCTTAACTGGTTGACAAAAATAAATTATATGTTAAAATTATAAATGAAGAATCACAGTTATTTTTTAGATTCATCGGGACAAAGTTGTACCATGATGTTGAGTTTTGTCCCACAGGAGGCAAAAATATGAAACACCTATTTAAAATTCAGGAGAAAATTGTTCCTGAGTTAAAACAAAAAGCAGAACTACGATACACTATTTTAAGAGATATTTATTATAATCAACCTATCGGAAGAAGGAATTTAGCTAACAACATTAATGAAAGTGAAAGACAGGTTCGAAATGAACTTGAATTTTTGCGTTCAAGAGCCTGGATAGATATAACAAGAGCTGGTGCTTCTCTGACCTCAGTTGGTGAAAGTTTTTTAAGAGAATTAGATAATTATATTAAAGAATTAAAAAACATAAGCAGTCTTGAGAAAAGGCTAAAAAAATTCCTTGGACTGGAGGAAATTTTAGTAGTTCCCGGAAATTTAGGTTATGAGAGTTTAAAAAAAGAAATTGGTCGATTTACAGCTCGCTTCTTAAAAGGTATAATTAAAGATGGAGATGTTTTAGCTGTAACTGGAGGTTCAACTCTGGCTGAAGTTGCAGAAGTTATGCAAAAACATGATTGCTGTAATGGAAATCTTGTAGTTGTTCCCGGTAGAGGTGGCCTTGGTGAAGATGTTGAAATACAGGCAAATACTATTGCAGCTAAAATAGCAAAAAAATTAGGTGGTAAATATCGTCTGCTACATATTCCAGATAATATAAAAGAAGAAAATATAGACTATATCTTAAATGAACCTAGTATAAAACAAACTATGAATTTCCTAAAAAAAGCAAATATTTTGCTGCATGGAGTAGGTAGTGCTCGTAAAATGGCTGAGAGGCGAAAAGTTAGTGAATCAAAAATAAAAGAATTAATTGAAAAAGGTGCTATTGGTGAAGCTTTTGGGTACTATTTTAACAGAGATGGTGAAATTGTTCATTCTACTACAAGTGTCGGAATGAACTTAGAGGACCTCGGTGCTATAGATAAGGTTATAGCTGTGGCTGCTGGCCGGGAGAAGGCAGAAGCTATAATTGCTGCTGTTTCTCCAAAATATCAGGATATACTAATTACTGATGAAGAAGCAGCTCGGGAAATTCTTAAGTTAACTTAGTTAATAAAGCCTAATTAATTTGGCTTTTAAAATAACAAAAATAAAATGGAGGTTGATATTGTGAGTGTAAAAATTGGTATTAATGGTTTTGGTAGAATAGGTCGTGCTGTTTTAAGAAGCGGTTTTGATAATCCAGAAGTAGAATTTGTAGCTGTAAATGATCTGGTAGACCCTCAGACTTTAGCTTATCTTTTAAAATATGATAGTAGTCAGGGAACATTTGATTATGATGTAGATTACACAGATGACAGTCTTTTAGTAGATGGTAAAGAAGTTAAGATTTTCAGTGAAAAAGATCCTGCTGATCTTCCCTGGGAAGAAAATGATGTAGAAGTTGTTATTGAATCAACTGGACTTTTTAGAGATGCTAAAGATGCTAAAAAACATCTAGATGCAGGAGCCAAAAAAGTTATAATTTCTGCACCAGCTGATAATGAAGATTTAACTCTTGTTATGGGCGTTAATGATGATAAGTATGATCCTAACAAACATGACATTATCTCAAATGCATCCTGTACAACTAACTGTCTTGCTCCAGTAGCAAAAGTTCTTAATGATAAATTTGGAATCGAAAAAGGATTAATGACTACAGTTCACTCTTACACAACAAGTCAGAATCTCTTAGATGGCCCATATAAATGGAAAAAAATAACTAGAGGTAGAGCAGCTGCTGAAAATATTGTTCCTACTACCACTGGAGCAGCAAAAGCTGTAACTACTGTACTTCCTGAATTAGAAGGAAAACTCGATGGTATGGCAATGAGAGTTCCTACACCTACTGGCTCTATTGTTGATCTGGTAGTAGATCTTAATGAAGATGTAACAAAAGAAGATATTGATAATGCTATGAAAGAAGCTGCTGAAGGTGACCTAGAAGGTATTTTAGGATATAGTGATGAGCCAAAAGTTTCTCGTGATTATATTGGCGATCCTCGTTCTTCAATTTATGATTCAAACCACACCCGTATTGTTCAGGGTAATCAAGTAAAAGTTCTTTCCTGGTATGACAATGAATGGGGTTATTCCTCAAGATTAGTTGATGTAGCACTAATGCTTAAAGAACAAGGACTATAAGTCGGAGGTGGTTTGATGAAAAAGAAACTGAAAGATATGGATTTCAAAGAAAAAATTGCTTTAGTCAGAGTTGACTTTAATGTACCATTAAAAGATGGAGAAGTGGATGATGATACACGTATTGAAGCTGCCCTCCCTACTATTGAATATTTGATAAATGAAAAAGCAAAGGTAATTTTGATGTCTCACCTGGGCCGTCCAGGAGGAAAAGTTACAGAATCTCTCCGGATGGACCCTGTAGCAGATAAACTGGCTGATTTACTTGGTAAGCCAGTTTCTAAAGTGGATGATTGTATTGGTGATGAAGTAAAAGAAGCTATTGAAAATATGGAATATGGTGATGTATTAGTTTTAGAAAATACTCGCTTTTATCCAGGTGAAAAAGCAAATGATGAAGAATTTGCAAAAAAATTAGCTGAGTTTGCTGATCTATATGTAAATGATGCCTTTGGAGCTGCTCATAGAGCACATGCATCTACTACAGGTGTAGCCAAACTTCTTCCAGCAGGTGCCGGCTTTTTGATGCAGCAGGAATTAAATGCTTTATCTAAAGCAACAGACAATCCAGAACACCCTTATGTTGCAATTATGGGTGGAGCAAAAATTTCCGATAAAATGGAAGCTATCCGTAGTCTTCTAGATAGAGCAGATTATTTATTAGTTGGTGGTGGAATAGCCAATACCTTCCTTTTAGCTAAAGGTTATGATATGGGAGATTCTTTAGTAGAAGAAGATATGGTAGATTTGGCCCAGGATTTAATGGAAGAAGCAAAAGAAAAAGGTGTTGAATTAGTATTACCTATAGATTTAGTAGTAGCAGATGAATTTAAAGAAGATGCAACTCATAAAGTTGTAGATGCAGATAAAATTCCAGCAGGCTGGCAGTCACTTGATAGTGGTGGACCAAAAACATTAGAGAAATTTAAAGAAATTATTTCTAAAGCCAAAATAATAAGCTGGAATGGACCTATTGGTGTTTTTGAAATGAAAGAATTTGCTAAAGGAACAAATGAATTAGCAAAAGCTCTAGCTGAAGCAAATGCTGTAACTATCATCGGTGGTGGTGAATCAGCAGCAGCTATCAAAAAAGCTGGCCTTGAAGGTGAAATGACTCATATTTCAACTGGCGGAGGAGCTTCTCTTGACTTTTTAGCAGGTAGAAATCTTCCTGGAGTTGATGCCTTAGATGAAGGTGAGCCAACTAATTTTGAAGAAATTGATGAGATTGATGATATAGAATAAAAAATAGAAATAAAAGAATAGCCCCATCCCTGTGATGGGGCCTTTATATAGGAGGGATAAATATGCGTAAACCCTTTATTTGCGGAAATTGGAAAATGAATAAAACTGTAAATGAGGCTAAAGAACTTGTTAGTAATTTAAAGGATTTAGTAAAAGGTGTTGAAGATGTGGAAATAGGTGTCTGTCCTCCAGCTATAGACTTAGTGCCTGTCAAAGAAATTGCAGATGGAACTAATATAAAAGTTGGTGCTCAAAATATGCACTGGGAAGAAAGTGGAGCCTATACAGGTGAAACTTCACCACAAATGCTGGCTGAATTAGACCTTGATTATGTTATACTAGGTCATTCAGAGAGAAGAGAATATTTTGCAGAAACAGATGAAAATGTTAATAAAAAAGTAAAAGCTGCTTTTGAACATAATTTAAAGCCAATAGTTTGTGTAGGTGAAACTCTTGAAGAAAGAAAAGAAAATAAAGCTAAAGAAAAAGTTGAATTACAGGTAGTGGAAGCACTACAGGGACTTTCGGAAGAGGAAGTAAAAGATGTAGTTATAGCTTATGAGCCAATCTGGGCAATAGGTACTGGTGAATCTGCTTCAGCTGAGGAAGCCGAAGAAATGATTGCTTTTGTAAGAGAAACTGTAGCAGATAAATATCCTGAAGCTGCAAAAGAACTTCGAATCCAGTATGGAGGTAGTGTTAAACCATATAATGTAGATGAATTTATGGAAAAAGAAAATATCGATGGAGCTCTTGTTGGTGGAGCAAGTCTTAAAGCTGAAGACTTTGCTGGAGTTATTAAAAATTTCTAGTTAAATGTTAAAAGTTAACTATTATCAATAAGATAAATATATTATAATTAATAAAGTAATGAATAAAGAATATAATATATAAACAAATAGATTTGTATTTATCCAAAGGAGGGATAAGAATGAATGGACCTAAACCACTTGCCCTAATCATTATGGATGGACTTGGTTTGTCAGATAAAAAGGAAGGGAATGCTGCCAGAGCTGCAGATACCCCTTATTTAGATGAATTATTTGAAAAATATCCAAATACATCTTTAGGTGCTTCCGGTGAATATGTTGGATTACCTGATGGCCAGATGGGAAACTCTGAAGTTGGACATCTTAATTTAGGTGCTGGAAGAATAGTTTATCAGGATTATACCAGAATAAATAAAGCAGTAGAAGAAGAAACACTTCGAGATAATGAAAAACTAAAAACTGCAATAGAACATGTAACTGAAAATCAGAGTAGTCTCCATTTAATGGGACTTTTATCTGATGGAGGTGTTCACAGCCATATAAATCATCTTTTTGGCCTGTTGAAAATGGCTAAAAAAGCTGATCTAGAGAATGTATATGTTCATGCAATTCTTGATGGAAGAGATACACCACCTAAAAGTGGTAAAAAATATATAAAACAACTGGAAGATAAAATGGAAGAACTAGGTGTAGGCGAAATAGTAACTGTTAGTGGCCGGTATTATACAATGGATCGAGATAATAGATGGGAAAGAACAGAAAAAGCATATAATGCTATGGTTTTAGGAGAAGGTGAACAGGCTGATAATGCTATAGAAGCTGTCGAAAAATCTTATGAAAAAGGGAACAATGATGAGTTTGTTTTACCAACAGTAGTAAATAAAGAAGGTACTATCAAAGATTGTGATAGTGTAATCTTCTATAATTTTCGTGCAGATAGAGCAAGACAGATTACTCAGGCTCTGGCCATAGATGATTTTGAAAAATTCAAAAGACCTGATGCTCATCCTGAAGATCTCTATTATGTCTGTATGACCCAATATGATAAAGAATATGATCTGCCAGTTGCTTTTCCACCAACTGATATTAAAAATGGTATGGGAGAAGTACTTGGTAGAGAAGGTTTAAAACAACTTCGAATAGCTGAAACTGAAAAATATGCACATGTTACTTTCTTTTTCAATGGAGGAGTTGAAAAACCTAATCCAGGTGAAGAAAGAAAGCTTATACCTTCACCACAGGAAGTAGATACTTATGATGAAATTCCAGAAATGAGTGCCTATAAAGTTACTGATACCCTTTTAAATAAATTGGATAAAGAAGATTTAGATGTAATAGTTCTAAATTATGCTAATCCAGATATGGTAGGACATACTGGAGATTTTGATGCTGCTGTAAAAGCGGTAGAAACTGTTGATAATTGTCTGCAGAAAGTAATTCCAAAGATTTTAGAAAAAGGTGGACAGGTTCTACTTACAGCTGATCACGGTAATAGTGAAAAAATGTATGATGATGATGGAGACCCATTTACAGCTCATACAAGTAATCGTGTTCCATTGATATATATTGGTGGACCGGAAAATAGTGAATTAAAAGAAGGTAAATTGGCTGATATTGCACCGACAATGCTCGATTTATTAGGAATTGATATACCAGAGGAAATGACTGGTGAGTTATTAATAAAAAGGGGGAATAAAGAATGAGTGATGCTACTATAGTTGATGTTTTTGCCCGTGAAATTCTTGATTCGAGAGGTAATCCAACTGTTGAAGTTGAGGTTACACTGGCTGATGGAACTCGGGGAAGAGCAGCAGTACCTTCAGGAGCTTCAACTGGAGCTTATGAAGCAGTTGAACTTAGAGATAATGATGAAAATAGATATTTAGGTAAAGGTGTAAAAGATGCAGTTCATAATGTAAATGAAGTAATTGCACGAGAAATTGTTGGTTTTGATGCAAGGGATCAGGCTTTTCTCGATAATAAAATGATAAAATTGGATGGAACAGATAATAAAGGTGAATTAGGGGCAAATGCTATTTTAGGAGTTTCTTTGGCCCTGGCTAAAGCTGCAGCAGGTTCTACTGATACTTATTTATATAATTATCTTGGAGGAATTGGTGCCAAGACACTACCTGTTCCAATGATGAATATTTTAAATGGTGGAGAACATGCAGATAATAATGTTGATATTCAGGAATTTATGATTATGCCTGTTGGTGCTGATAGTTTTTCTGAAGCACTTAGAATGGGATCAGAAATTTATCATGAATTGAAAAATGTACTTCATGATAGAGGACTATCAACTGGTGTAGGAGATGAAGGTGGCTTTGCTCCTGATCTTGCATCTAATGAAGAAGCACTACAGGTTATTTTGGAAGCTGTTAGAAAAGCAGGATATACTCCTGATGAAGATATAATGTTAGCTGTTGATGCAGCTGCAACTGAACTTTATGAAGATGGTAAATATATTTTACCTGGTGAAGGACTTGAAATGAGCTCTAAAGAAATGGTAGAATTTTATTCTGAGTTAGTTGATAAATATCCAATTATATCAATTGAAGATGGCCATGCTGAAGATGACTGGGAAGGCTGGAAGATGATGACTGAAAAACTGGGAGATAAAATCCAGATTGTTGGAGATGACCTCTATGTAACTAATACAAAAAGATTAAAAAGAGGTATTGAAGAAAATTCCAGTAATTCTATTTTGATAAAGGTAAATCAGATTGGTACTTTAACTGAAACTTTAGAAACTATTAAAATGGCTTCTGAAGCAGGTTATACTTCTGTAATTTCTCACAGATCTGGAGAAACAGAAGATGTAATGATTTCCGATTTAGTAGTTGCAATGAATACCGGTCAGATCAAAACTGGGGCACCTGCTCGTTCAGAAAGAGTTGCAAAATATAATCAGTTGCTCAGAATAGAGGAAACTCTCAGTGAAGCAGCTGAATATGCCGGTAAAGATGCGTTTTTCAATATAGAATAAATAAATGAATAAGGGATTCGCAATACTGTCTCAATAGAAAGCAAATATGATCTCCGAGACACTAAAAGCTCATCCCTTATTTCATTTATTTTACGTTTCGAGAGAATGAAATGTGAGAACAGAACAAAATGTTGGGATTCGCAATACTGTTTCAATAAAAATTTAAGGAGGGGTAGAATGAGATTAGATGGTAAAAAAGTAATTGTTTTTGCTGCTAATGAATATGAAGATTTAGAAGCGTGGTATCCTATCCTCCGTTTACGTGAAGAAGGTGCTGAAGTTACAATAGTAGGCTGGGATGATGGATGTACAGAATGTGAAAGTAAACATGGTTATCCTTTAAAAGTGGATGAAAAGGCAAAAGATATCAGTACAGCTGACTATGATGCAGCAATAGTTCCTGGAGGTTATGCTCCAGATAGACTCAGACGCTGTATGAATGTTAGAAGAATAGTAAAAGAAATACATGAAGATGATAAAATTGTAGCCTCTATCTGTCATGGTGGCTGGGTATTAGCTTCAGCTGATATTCTTAATGATGTAAAAATGACTTCCACTCCAGCTATTAAAGATGATCTGGTAAATGCAGGAGCTGATTGGGTAAATGAGGAAGTTGTAGTTGATAAAAACATAGTTACTTCTCGTGCTCCTCAGGATTTGCCTGTATTCTTAAAGACAATAATTAAGGAATTAGAAAATAATTAAAGGATAGAAATATAAATTTGCTATATGAGAGATAATAGTTTAAAATAGCTAACTGGATAGGAGCTGAATGAATCTTAAAAAAAATAGTTCCTATGCCAGTTAGTTTGTTAATTTTTAATATTAAAGGAGAAAAATAAATGGCAGACAAATTTGTAAAAAAAATATTTGATGCAAAAACCTTTTTAAAAGATATTATATTTTTTCTTAAAAATATAAAGCAAATTATTGCAGCAAATAAAAATGAAAAAATAGATAAAAAGTTTATAGAAAAAATTATGACTGTAACAACAGCCGTAAATGGGTGTGTCTATTGTGAGTGGTTTCATGCTAGAGAAGCTGTGAAAGCTGGAATAGATGAAAAAGAAGTGAAAAATATGCTAAATTTACAGTTTGAAGCAGAAGCTTCTGATTTTGAATTGCCAGCTTTATTATATGCTCAACATTATGCAGAAACAAATAGAAATCCAGATCCAGAAATGAAAGATAAATTTTACAACTTTTATGGAGAAAAAACAGCCAGTCATATTTTTATTTTCATGAGAATGATTTACTTTGGCAATCTTTTAGGAAATACCTGGGATGCAGTTATAAGTAGATTTAAAGGTAAACCTGCTGAAGAAAGCAGTATATTATTTGAGATGTTTTTCTTTCTGCTTACTTTCTGGTTTATGGCTCCAGCAATGCT
>JBNJDK010000064.1:0-10763 GCA_051744805.1 Bacillota bacterium | reverse complement strand
CCATCATTCCAGAACCTGGACCTGGTCCAGGTTGAGCAAAAGCAAAATTGAATCCTGTACCAATAACTGTTAATATTATCAAAGAAATTATTAAATTTCTTTTCATCTAATTAACCTCCTTTTAAACTAAATCCATTTCTCATATACCCCTATTAGGTATCTTATGTTTAGTATAACACTCAGGATTAACTGTGTCAAAGTTAATTCATAGCAATTAAAAAAAGCTGTGCTTATCTGCAAATTCTGATAAGCACAGCTCATTTAGATACTAATCTTTAATTAAATATTTTATAACCAGAGAAAATAACCAATAAAAACTAGGCCTAGTACATATACAAGCCAGTGAACATCTTTACCTTTACCAGTAAATAATTTAACTAATGGATATACAATAAAACCAAGAGCTATTCCATTTGAAATTGAATAAGTAAGAGGCATAATTATCATAGCCACAAAAGCCGGTAAAATATCTGTAAAATCATCCCAGTCAAGTTTAGTAATATTAGACATCATCATAGTCCCTACTACAATTAAAGCAGGAGCAGTAGCAGCTCCAGGAACTATCCCAATAAGAGGTCTAAAAAATAGTGCCAAAAAGAATAAAATAGCTGTAACAATTCCAGTTAAACCTGTTCTACCTCCTTCAGCAACTCCAGAAGCAGATTCAACATAAGTTGTTACTGTAGTTGTACCAAAAAGTGCTCCGCCAGTAGTACCTATAGCGTCTGCAAGTAAAGCACGATTTGCTTTAGGCAAATCACCATTTTCATCTAAATAACCAGCCTGTTGACTAACTCCAACTAAAGTTCCAGCTGTATCAAACATATCTACAAATAAGAAAGAAAGTAAAATACCTATTAAACCTGCATTAAAAGCCGCTTTTATATCAAGTTGAAATAAAACTTCAGACCAGTCTGCCATACTGGGCATAGCAAAAAATCCATTAAAAGCTGGTGTAACACCATTTGTCCAGCCAAAAATGGTAGCAGCTATAATTCCCCATAATAGTGCTCCTTTAATCTTTAAAGAATGAAGAATTCCAATTACAACTAAACCAAAAATAGCTACAAGAGATGGGCCACTTAAAGGATTACCAATAGTTACTAAAGTGGATTCACTATTAACAGCAATATTTGCATTTTGCAAACCTATAAAAGCTATAAAAAGACCAATTCCTGAACTTATCCCTGTTTTTAAAGCCATTGGAATTGCATTAACTATCATTTTTCTAACAGGAGTAACACTCAAAATAATAAAAATTATACCTTCAATAAAAATAACTCCTAAGGCTGCCTGCCAGGGTACTCCCATATTAGCAACAACCGAATAAGCAAAAAAAGCATTTAAACCCATTCCAGATGCCAAAGCAAATGGATAGTTAGTAAGAAAAGCCATAGCTAAGGTACCAAGAATAGCACCTGCAATTGTAGCAATAAATACTCCATTAAATGGCATACCTGCATCAGACAAAATAGTAGGGTTAACAAATATAATATATGCCATTGTCATAAATGTTGTAAAACCTGCAATGATCTCAGTTTTAATATTAGTATTATTTTCTTTTAACTTAAAAAATTGTTCCAGCATTCCACCATTTTCTTCATTTGCTTTACTTTCCATTTAATAAATCACTCTCCTTTTGGGATTTATATTGACCCCGCAGGAAAAGAAAAAGCCTGAATAGAGTCTTCCAATAAATAACTTCAAGGAAAGATTCCTATTCAGGCTCTTAAGTTCAAGGTCCCTTCCCTCGTAGTCAGTTAGTTTACGGCTAACTTGTAGAAACGTGTAACCCATATTGTTACATTTATACGAGGTCAATATTTAATTAAATTTACTAATATAATTGTACTTAATATTAAATTAATTGTCAACTAATATTTACCTTATTTTTTATATATTGGGAGGTGTTATTGCCGAAATAAAAACTAATTTTTCCTCACCAATATTGGTGATTTTATGTGGTAAAGAGGATAAAAAGTAAATACTATCTCCTTCTTTTAAATTATATTTTTCTTTTCCAATTTCTATTTTTAATTCACCATTTTTAACTAAGATACATTCTTCACCTTCATAGGTGTTTTTTTCACGTTTAGTTTCTTTGCCAACACCAAGTTTAGCTTCAATCATTTCAATTTGTCTATTACGAGAAGCAGAAATTAATTCTATATCTAAATTTGATCCTGGAATCTCCATTTTTTTTCGTTCTTCTTTTCTTACAACAGTATTATAATCTTTCTCATCCACCAAAAAATAAAAAATAGGAGTATCTAAAGCTTCAGCTATTTGTCTGAGAGCATTTAATGAAGGTTCAGCGAGACCGCGTTCAATTTGACTCAAATAACTGGAAGTTTTATTAATTTTTTGTGATAACTCAGCCAGGCTTAGTGAAGAATCTTTCCGTAATTTTCTGATTTTATTTCCCATTTTTTTCTTTTCGCTCATTTTATATACCCTCCTTCCTTTTTAATATTTTTTAATTTTTTAAATGATAATATTCAAGGTTTAAAATTTAAAATACATTAACCTCATTACATTTACTTATTCTACAAAAAACTACAAAATTCCTGCTTTAAATTAAATTAATTCTTAATTATTGTAAAATAAATTATAATTCCTTTATTTAACTGGAATTTTATTACATTATCTATTATCTATTTCTTTATAACTTTAATTTTACCTTTTTTTATCATATGCTTTTTATAAAAATAATATTATAGCAAGACCTAAAATCCAGCAATAATAAGCAAATATACTCAATTTTTCTTGATTTATTAATTTAAGTAATAATTTAATAGAAAAATATCCTGCTATAGCTGCAGAAAAAGTTCCAATTAATAATTCAAGTACAGTAATATTTCCCATACCTATAGTGAATAAATCTTTTACTTTTAATAATGTAGCCCCTCCTATTACTGGAACAGATAATAGAAAAGAATATTTAGCAGCTAACTGTCTATTTAAACCTTTGAATAAACCTCCAACTATAGTGGAGCCTGACCTTGAAATACCAGGAATTATAGCAAAAGCCTGAGCAAAACCAACCACTATTGAATCACTTATTTCCATATCTTCCATTTTTCTTTCCTTTATCTCTAATCTATCCGAAATCCAGAGTAAAGTACCGGTCACAAGTAATGCAAATCCTACAACTGTAACTGTAGAAAATAATCTTTCAAAAAGGTCTTCAAACAAAATACCTATTACTCCAGCCGGAATAGAACCTATAATAACATAATAAGTTAATTTACGATATTTTTTCTTCAAAGTAATCATAGCCCAAATATCTTCCCAGAAAACTAAAACCACCGCTAAAAGTGTACCAAAATGCAAAAATACATTTAAAGTTAAACCTTCTTTAACTTCCATGAAATGCTGAAAAATAACTAAATGGCCAGAGCTACTGATAGGTAAAAACTCTGTAACTCCCTGAACAATACCTAAAATTACTACATTTAAAAAGTCCATTCTTTTCTTCACTCCTGTTTTATGTAATATTATTTAAGAAAATATCTTAAATAACATTATATATTATTATCATTAAAATACCAATGATAAATTTCATTCTTCTATTTTAAATCTCAAAATCTTATCATCACCTTCGCGGGGCCTACCTCTACCATCACGATTATTAGTTAAAAAATAAAGATAACCATCCGGTCCCTTAACAGCAGTTCTAATTCTTCCATAGGTTGAATTACCCTGACCATCATTGAAAATATGTTCAATTTTTTCCACTCTATATTCCTCGTTTTCTCTTCTCAATCCAATTCTTACCAGAGATTGGCTACGTAAAGTTCCAACATAAAGTTCTCCCTGATAAAAAGTCATTCCAGATGGAGGAACAGTATTTTTCCACATAATTAGTGGATTTTCATATTTCCCATCTTCAAAATAACCGATTTTATCTGGCCAACCAAAATTACTGCCAGCTTCTACTTTTTTAATTCTATCCTTTGCCCTCAGACCATCTTCCCCTGAAGGACCATGGTCAGAAATAAAAAGATCTCCTGTTTCTGAATGCCAGGCAAGTCCTTGAGGATTCCGGTGCCCAAGACTATAAACAGGAGATTTTTCAAATGGATTATCATCTGGAATATTTCCTTCAGGAGTTAAACGCAATATTTTCCCTCCTAAATTATCTAAATTTTGAGCAATTTCTCGGTTAAAAGTATCTCCAGTTGTAATATATAGATTCTCATCAGGTCCAAAAGCAATTCGACCTCCATTATGATTATTCCCAGCTGGAATCCTATCAATTATTATCTCTTCTTCAACTGCCTTATTACCTAAATCTTTGAATCTAGAAACTCTATTATATAAATTCCTATTTTTTCTGGAGTAAGTGTACATTAGATAAATATAAGGTTTTTGGGGAAAATCAGGGTGATGAGTCATTCCCATTAAACCACCTTCTCCCTGAGAATCTATTTCTAAATCCAAATAACTCTCACTCTGAAGTTTACCATCTTTAACCTGTAGTACTCTACCATCTCTTTCAGTAATTAAAGCCCTATTGCTTTCTGGTAAAAAAACTAATTCCCAGGGAACATTAAGGTTTTCCAGCCAGCTTTCAACTTCATAAGATGTTGATTCTAAAATAAATTCATTTTCTACATTCTGGGGAAACTCACCAACTCTAATTTGAGCCTGAGCCGAAAAAGTAAAAATCAAAATTAAGATTAAACTCAACCATAGCATTTTTATCTTCATATATATTACCTCCAAATTTTTATTTTTTAACAAAATTCAATTTGCTTTTTTGACTACTCCTATATTTTCATTACTAACACTAATGAACTTTTTCCCAATTCCAGAAGGAAAAAACCAAAAATTAAAAACTAAAAATATAAGAGAACCACCTAAAAATAAATAAAGCGGTGAAATGATGTTAACTAAATAACCTGACAGAATTAAGGAAATGGGAACAATTATTTTAACAATACTTAATTTTACACTAATTACTCTTCCCAATATTCTACCTGGAACCATTCTCTGTAATAATACATTAGCAGGTATATCTACCCAGGAAACTACAATTCCACTCATCAACATTAATAAAGTATAATAAACTAAAATAAAGTTTTGTCCAGGACTATCAACAAAAATTATTAATGGTAAACCAAAAGCTATAACCCCAAATCCAGTTGAATAACTTATTCTTTTTAAAAGTTTACTATAACTAATTTTACCAATAATTTTATTAACTAAAAGAGCTCCAATTATCATTCCTATTGGAAATGCCCCCTGAATAATACCATATATTGTTGAATCAACTTTCCAGATAGTGTTTAATAAATAAGGTAAAGGTACGATAACTGAAAAATTAAAGAAAAAATTTAAAGCTATAAAAATATAAACTAAAGCTTTCAGATGTTTTCGAGAAAAAATATAGTCATAACCTTCTTTCAATTCAAACCACAACTTATTTTTGATTTTTTTATCTAAATCAATTTTCTCTTCTTTTAATTCATCTTCTTTTTTAAAATTAAATTGATAATTAATAAAAAGTTCCATCAGAGCTGCAAGTAAAAAAGAAATTCCATTAATTAAGATAAATAATTTTATATCAATAAAGGCATAGATTAAACCTCCAAACATTGGGCCAATTATATGAGAAGTGGACTCGATAACTCTCGCTACTGAGTTGATCTTTACAAGTTTTTCATCTCCTACAAGATTTGGCTTTGCAGATTCTATACCCATATTAAAAAAAGCAGCAAGAACAGTCATAAAAAAAGTACTAATATATACTAAAATAACACTTAAACCAAATTTACTGGCCAACCAATAGACAGTTAAAAGAAATATTCCATTCAAAAAATCAGAACCAACCACTACTATTTTTTTATTTATTCTATCAGCTAATACTCCAGCCAGGGGATTGATCAAAACCATAGGCAAAGTATAAAGAACTAAATTAGTAGCAAAAGTCAAACCAGAACCAGTGGCTTTTAATAAATAGAGCCCCACAGCAAAAGTATAAATAGCAGTCCCAAACAAGGAAATCAACTTTCCAGATGAAAACAAAAACAAATTAATATTTTCTGTATTGAACTTTTTTCTCATTTTTTACCCCTCCGTTTTATTTGTTAATAAGATTATATATTGTGGAGGGAACTCCAGCACAAGAGCTTTTTTAAAAAAATTATATGAAAGTTTTATTAAAAACTGGAGTTAACTCTATCTGACTGCTTTTAATTGATATGAATAGAGTTGATCACCAACCTGAGCAAAATCTTCATATTTACCAAAAGTCTTTTTTATTTTAACTATTTCCGATTTATATTCTTTATTAATTTCAAAATTTAGATCCAAAATCTTATTTTTTATATTTTTATAATTAAAATTTTGTCTATAGGGCAAAGATACTACAGAATTTGGCCCAAATCTTTCATAGATTATAAAAGATGCAAGATATACAGCTTCTTCTTTCATGTAAAAATCTAATGATTCAGGTAAAAAATCTTCATTATGAAAAGAATAATCAGATGTACCGGTAAAATCAACTAATACATCTATATAATTTTCCTTTATAGGAATTTCAGGTAATTCAGCTGTAATAAAAATTATATTTTTCTTTTCACCTGTATTTTCAAGTAATTTTTTCAATAATTTATTTAAATTTGGATCATTATCAATACAAATATAAACTGTATCTTCAGCCAAATCATCATAAATGTGTCGTAAAAAATGACCATATCCACTACCAGGTTCCATAATAATTTTGTTTGTGATTTTCTGATTTTTAAACTCTCTTGTTAACCATTCCAGACTTTCATAAGATTTATCTATAAAATCAGAATCAGTGTTTTTAATATAATCTTCAATGTGATTTTCTTCAATCATTTCAGATTTATTTTCATAATTTTTACTATAAATTATTCCATCCTTTATTTGCAAACTTTCTCCACATCTGCAGGTCAAGCTTCCTTCTAAAACTTGATTTTCTTTTACTTTCTGAGCTGAAAGCTTCAATTCATTATTACAATTAGGGCAGTTAAATAATGATAAAACAGATAAGTCAATACCAATTCTAATATTATTTTTTTTATCTTTAGCTTTTAATTCCATTATTTTTTTATTCAGCTTCTTTTTTGCCTCTTCCATATTTTTAATTTCTTTTTTTATTTCCTTTGCCTTATCTTGATAAAGCTGTTGATAATATTTATTTTTTTGATAAGTAGTCAATTTACCCATTCTTTTAAAATGAAAAATATTTTTTATTTCTTTTAATGAAAATCCCATTTCTTTTAATTCCAGAAGATCTTCCATTTGTGATTTGCATTTTTTATCATAAAAATAATGGCCACCTTTTTTTTGAGGAGTTAACAAATTAAGCTCCATATAATATCTAACTGTATCATTACTTACTCCAAATTCATTTGCAAATTCACTAATTTTCATTATTATTTCCCTCCAGTGAATAATATCTTTTTAAAAATAATACTGCTCGATCTAAAGCATCCTCAGATTTTACCCAAAAATCGGGATAAAATCCTTTACCTTCACGTAAAACAAAATTGGGTTCTAAACTAAAATCTTTTGGTATAAAAATATCAATTTTAGAATTAGGTAGTTGACAATAGCCTAAATTCCCTGTATTTACAAGCCCTCTTGTATTGATACCAATAAATATAACATTTTCTAACTGCCGTAAATAACTAATATAACTTTCCCCAGCTGAAGCTACTCCAGCATCAATCAAAACTAATATTAAGTTTTGGTTTTTTATTTCTTTTGGAGAACTATAATCTAATTCTGCCCATCCATCTTCATCAATTTCTAAAATTTGACTATATATAGGATGATTTTCAGGATCTTCAGTACCATAGTACTTCTTAAGAGAATTTTTAAAAAGCTGATTGGATGTTTTAGTAGCCAAACTGGCTTCAATAAATTCTGTTTCAGGAATAATCCCGGTATAATTTTTTATCCATTCTCGAGCATACCAACTATTCCCCCCTGAATTCCCGCGAAGATCAATAATAAAATAATTATCATCTTTAAATTTTTTAGCTTCTTCTGCAAATGTTTCTAATTTTTCTATATTTTCCTGACTGGCATTAGCAGAAGTATGTTCAATTACATTTATTCCTGAAACTTTTTTGAAATTATATTGAGTTTTTCTCCTGTTAAGAGAATCATTTCTTTTTAAAAGTACTATATTTTCAATTTTTTGTTTATCCTTTTTAACAAACAATCCTTTAAGATGTATATTACTTCTATTCTTTTTACTAATAAAACCAAGTCTATATACAATTTCGCCTTTTTTATTTAAAGACATCTTTAGATATTTTGAAATATCATCTTCATCATTTATTTTTTTAAGATATAACTTTTCTTGCTCAAAATATGTATAATAACCATCTTCATCTTTACTAAAATCAAATCTAGGACTTGTAAAATAATAATATTTGTTAAAAATACTCTGACCGGCTATTGCAAAATGACCATCCTGTATAAACTGTAAATTATCTATTATTATTTTTTCAAATCTAGATACTAAAATTCTTGATAAAAAACTTTTTTCTTTTATTTCTTTTATCATTTTATTCTCGCTTTTACTAAATCTTTTTTCCCCACCAAAATATTCATAACCAGCATAGCCATATTTGAATAATTTAAATAAAAAATCAATATCCTTTAAAGCTTCTTTTTGGGGAATTAACCGAGGAGATTCACCAAGTTCTATATTTATTTTTTTTATTGGTATTTCTTCATCAAAATTATTAAAGGAATATAATTTATTTTTAAAGGAATTGACTACCTCCTCTTTTACCTCTACATCAAAATTTCTATTACTTTTAATTTCAGCTACAACTGGAGGTGGTAACTCATTAATATAATTTGCTTTTACAATAATAGGAACAAAAAATATAAATAACAGCAAAGAAAAAATCAATAATTTGAAGATATTTTTCAACAAAAAAATCACTCCCTTATACTCTGAAAATATCAACTCTTAAATTATATTTATATATTTCATCAATTAGTAAAAAAAACCTTTTTTATAAAGAAAAAAGCCTGTAAGGATCAAACCCCTACAGGCTCAAAATCATCTATCTATATATTTTCTTATATATTCTTTTGCTTCAGGATTTAATGTTCCCTTTGCCTTAATGTAATCAATAATTTGTGCTCTATTATTATCTCCAGAAGGCGCATAAACTGGATCTTCTTTAAATTTATTTTCAGCCCACCAGAGCTGGGCATCATTTATTATTTGGATTACTGAAGAATCCATTACTCTTGATACATAAAAAGTAATATCTCTTTCTGCAGTACCAATTGGTTGTCTAACATAAGGTATTGTCTTTTCATGAATACCCTTAGCCATTTCCTTTATCTTATCATGGGCTTTAACATTTTTATCTACCATTTCTAATCTTGAAGAGACGGATTTAACAGTCCAGTTACCATCATTATAAGAAAGTTCCATATCAATTATAACCTTCTTAAATGCATACATGGTAAATCTATTTTTATTATGTTATAATAAACTGGAATTTATTTTAGAATAATAAATATCATTAATTTAAAAGGAGTTTTATATTATGAAAAATAAAAAGAGTGAATTATATAATTTATTCAAGAGATATGGAAATATAAAACAAATTAAATCTGGAGAAAATATTTTTACATATAATAAACCTGCTAAAAATTTATATTTCATTCTTTCAGGAAAAATAAATCTTTTTATAAAAACTAAAAATAGTAAAGAAAGACAAATTGATCAACTCAAATCTGGAGATATCTTTGGAGAAGCAGCATTATTAGAAAATAATAAACATAACTCTAAAGCAGTAGTAAGTAAAGATGCTAATTTATTAATGTTCACACCCAAAAATTTCAAAGAATTAATGGACAAACAAAATAACTTTACTGAAACAATTGTTAAAAATCTATCTAAAAGAATAAAAATATTACAGGAACCAAAAAAAGTTAAAAAAGTAAAAAAAGGTGATTCTCAAGAAGATAATTCTAGTCATAAAAACATAGCTGATATTAAAAATTTTTATCTTAAAGGACATAAAAATTATAATCAAAAAGCTACTAAAGAATATCAACACTATCTTTATACAAAAGAAATTGAATGTCCTGTCTGTTCTAATAAGTTGGAAGTTAAAAAAATAAGGAATTCCAGGCTCAAACTTAATAAAATTAGAGATGACCTGCGTCCTATTTATAAAGACTTTAAACCTCACTGGTATAAAGTTTGGAGTTGTCCCAATTGTTTCTACACCGCTCCTAAAAGAAGTTTTTTTGATATAAATAAAAAAGAAAAGAAATATATTAAAGAAAACTTTAAAGAAAAGATTCATACTATATTAGGAGATAATTATGAACCTAAATTTAGTGAACCAAGAAATATAAATGAGGTATTTGATACTTATTACCTGGCAATAAAATTATTTGATTTAATTAATGCCAATAGAAAAAATTACGCCTATTTGTGGTTAAGAATAAGCTGGCTTTATGAAGATGTAAATGAAGATAAATTGGTGGAAAAATCATCTTATAAAGCTATGGAATATCTTCGCGACTTTTATTATGAAGATGATTCCACCAGCTTATCAAATAACCAGACTAATAAATTAATATTATTATTAGCTGTTTTATTTTATAAACATAATCAATCCAATCAGGCTATACCACTATTAAATGAATTGATTCATGAAAATGAAACAAAGAAAGTTCACAGAAAAAAAGCTCGAGATTTATTTCTAAAAATCCGAGAAGAACAAAGAAACGAAAATAAT
>JBNJDK010000063.1:0-10797 GCA_051744805.1 Bacillota bacterium | reverse complement strand
CATTTAATCACTTCCTCACTTATTTAATAATATAGTAGTTTAAAGTAGATAAGTAAACAATTATTCCTTTTATAAAGATGTAATGAATTTTAAAAACAAGGGAATCTATATACTTACAAAAATATATACTAATGATAACCTTCTTTAAAAATGTTAAATAATTAAATAACACAAATAAAAGGCCTATATATGTCAGCTTAATTATAGAACACATAATTTCGAGGCTAAACACTTAAATTATTATGAAAGAAAATTACTTGGCTTAAAAATATTTCTTATATAATTAACAGACAAGATAACTTCAAAAAATCAGGAAGGCATTATTGAGATACTAGATGGAATAAAAAGAAGATTAAAAATAAGTCAAATTAAAAAATTACATTTATAAGTATTACAATAGATAATAGCAAGTGATTTTATAATTTATGAAAGAATTGAAAAGTTTTTTACCAGAAACAGAAACAAAACAAAAAAGATTAAACTATATTATTTTGATGTTTATTGTAGTTAGAAGTGAGTTAGTAATGAAAAAAATATAGATTTATTAGAAGGTTTCTACCAAAAGGGACTAGTTTTAAAGGCCTCAGTAGAAAAGTTGTAAAATCAATACAAAAATTCATAAATACTTATCCGAGAAAAATGTTTAATTTCAAGACATCACAGGAGTTATTTAAACAGGCTAAAGGAGTTACCTGAAAAAATTTGAGCTTTATACAAGATCAAAACATAAAAACCGTGCATTAAACCTTGCAATATAAAAAATTATTGAAAATTAAAAATATTTAAAGGATAATTAAAGTCAGCGGCGAATAATATATATATTGTACACAATACACAATTAGTTAAAAATCTATAGTATTAAAAGGAGGTGACAAATGAGTAAATTTAAAGTAGGTAATTTAGAAGTGGATCAAGGAGATTTTGGATATGGAAGTTTGGGATCTGTAGAACTACCTGATGGAACAGAAGTAAATGTGCCTTTAATAGTAATTAATGGTAAAAAAGAAGGTCCTGTTTTTACAGTTGTTGCAGGTGTCCATGGAACAGAAATAAGTGCTGTTGGAAGTCTATTAACTGCTGTAAAAAAAATGGATCCAAAAAATATTAGAGGGACTTTTATTGGAATCCCAGGAGGTAATCCCTTTGCTGTGATGACAGGTACTTATACTAGTTTTGTAGATGGTAAAAACCTTTCGAATTATTGGTTTTTTAAAGCAAAATCAAATGGTAGCATTACGGAAAGAATAGCTTATCATATTGACAAAGCACTGACTAAGTCTGATTTAATAGTTGACTTACATGCTAATCCATTTCCTTCAATGCATTTTGTTATGGTTGATATAGAAACTTATGCAAATGAAGAAACTCGTAAAAAAACATATAAAATGGCTAAAGCTTATGGAGTTACAACTATAGAAATGCCTGTAGATAAACCTTCAACTATGAGGGCATGTGCTACTGAACAGGGAGTTCCTGCATTAACTGCAGAAGTTATTGGTAATGAATATCTTTTTGATGAAATTAATGAAGTTGGTTCAAATGGTATATTAAATATCATGAGAGAATTTGAAATGATGTCAGGAGAAGTTGTAAAACAACCTGTTGAGAAGATGGAAGGGAAATATCGTTTTCATAGTAATTTAAGGTGTAATAGAGGAGGGTTGATGTGGATTAAACATGAACCTGGAGAGTTAATAAAAAAAGGGGAAACAGCTATCGAAATAACAAATTTATATGGTAAGGTTATTGAAGAAGTAAAGATGCCAGTTGATGGATATTGTTGGTCTTATACAGGTGGTATAAATGGTACTCATGCTGTTCCAGAGGGCAATGATTTGGCATATGTATTCTATAAGATGGATGAATAAAACTAAAAATTGTTATTTGAAGTTTTCATGATGTGTAGAGAGTATTTGAGAAGGAGGAACATATGAAAAATAAAAGTTGTTTATATTTTTTGTTGACATTTTTGTTTATCTCTTTAATTTTTTCAACGAATGTAGTGGCTCAGGAAAGTCAAAAAACTTTGACATTTGCTGTCAATTCACCAACTAATAATTTAGACCCTGCTATTGGATCAAGTGTACCTGAAATGAGATTATTTTTGGCAAGCTATGAAGCTTTAGTAAGATTTAAACCCGGAACGTTAGAGTTGGAACCTGTTTTGGCAAAATCATGGACATCAAATGAAGATAAAAGTGAATATACTTTCAAATTAAGAGAAGATGTAAAATTTCATGATGGAGCAGAATTTAATGCTGAAGCAGTGAAGGCTTCATATGAAAGAAGTTTAGAAATTGGGCAGGGAGAATCCTACTTGATAAATGATATTGAAGATGTAGTTGTAGAAGGACCTTATACAGTTACGATGAAACTTTCTGGCACTAATCCTGAGTTTCTTTATTCAGTTACCAGACAATTTATTGTAAGTCCCAAAGCTATTGAAGAAAATGAAAAAGATGGAGACTTAGCAAAAGATTGGTTTGCACGTAATGAAGCAGGCACCGGTCCCTATACTCTAAACAGGTGGGTAGAAGATCAGGAATACGAATATGTAAAATTCGATGAATATTGGAGAGGTTGGAGAGATAATAATTTTGAAAAAATTATATTTAAAATTGTGGTTGAACCAGCAACTCAAGAATTATTAATAAAAAGAGGAGAAATTGATGTTGCTGAAAACATTGTAGAAGAAAGTCTTGATGAGTTGAGTCAACTAACTGACATAAGAGTTGATACTAGAAAAACACCTAACCCCTTTTATATTTCAATGAATATGGAACGATCTCCTTTAGACAATATAAAAGTCAGGCAGGCAATAGTTCATGCTTTAGATTATGATACCACAATTGATATGGCTATGACAGGTTATGCATCCAGGCTACCTGGTCCCGTTCCAACTGATTTCCCAGGTTTTAATGATGAATTACCTAAAATCAATTTTGATTTGGAAAAAGCAAAAGAATTGTTAGAAGAGGCTGGTTATCCTGATGGTGGATTTACTTTGACCTATATGTACCTAGAACACTGGTTATTTGAAGAAACAGTCGGGCTAATATTACAAGAAGGCTTAAGTGAATTAGGAATTAAGTTGGACATTCAAGCACAGCCTTGGGCAACCATGACATCGAAGATGAAAGATCCTGATGAAAGACCAGATTTAGTAATGTATGCACAAACTACCCCAACTCCTTCACCATTGACTATATTACGTCCTATGTATCATTCTGAATCTGATCACTGGTCTCACTTCACCTACAGTAATCCAGAAGTGGATAAATTATTAGAAGAGGTTGGCAAGATTGCTAATGATGAAGAAAGACATCAGGTCTATGAAGATATACAAAAATTAATTTTTGAAGACTATCCTCAAATTTTTGTATTTGATAGAAATGAAACTTTGGTATTTAGAGATAATGTTAAAAATGCAAAGACTTTAATTACTTGGACTGGCAGAATGTTTAATTATTATGAAGCTTATAAAGAGTAATTAGTTGTATTAGTCACTGGCTTATATAGATAAATAGCCAGTGACTATTTTTAAAAAATTAAAGGAGCGTTAAATTGATGGAAAAATATCTATTAAATGAGATGAGTAGTTACGAAGCAGAAAAAGCTTTACAGGAAGCGGAGGTAGTGATAATACCTATTGGAAGTTTTGAACAACACGGGCCTCATCTACCTTTAAAAACTGACCACACTTTAACTTATGAAAGAGCGTGTAAAATTGCTGAAATAACAGATACAGTTATAGCCCAAATATTGAATTTAGGATATTCTCATCATCATTTAGGATTTCCTGGGACTATAAGTCTTTCAAATGAAACTCTAATTTCTGTATTAAAAGATGTGGCTTTAAGCCTTTCTTATTCAGGAGTAAAAAAGATATTATTTTTAAATGGTCATGGGGGAAATGATAATGCTTTATCAATGGCAGAAAAAGTAATAGAGGAAGATATAAATATTTCTGTAGCTGTTTTTGGTGTAAGTGATATAACAACTTATTCTCCCAAAGAGTATAAAGGTAAATTTGACATACATGCTGGTGTCCAGGAAACAGCAGCAATGTATATTTACGATCAGGATTCTGTAAGAGAGGATAAAATAGAAAAACCAGAACTTATAATAGATTTTGATTATCGAGAAATAGCAGAAAGATTTGATGAAAAAACAGCAAACAAAATATTTTACAAAAAGTTTAAGAAGATAAAAGATTTAAGTTCCAATGGAGTTATTACAACCCTTGATCCTAAAAATGCAAAAGATTTTATTGAGAATAGAGAAAAAATGGAAAAATTATTTATAGAAAGCGTTGTTAACTTTATTTCAGCCTGGAAGAAATATTAGTAAAGTAAAGGGAGGTGAAATAATATTAATTATATATTTAGAAGACTGTTATCTTTACCTTTAATGTTTATAGGAGTTACTTTAATCATCTTTACAATAACACATGTAGTTCCAGCTGATCCTGCTCGGGTAGCTGCGGGTTTAAATGCGCCAGAAGAGCAAGTAGAAAGATTAAGGGAAGAGATGGGGTTAAATGATCCTCTTTTAAAACAATATACAAATTATATGACTAATTTGTTTAAAGGAGATATGGGTAGATCAATGTTAACTAGAACCCCAGTTTTTAATCAACTAAAAACATTTTTAACTGCGACTTTAGAATTAATTATATTAGCTGCAGTAATATTTTTATCAATTGGTACTCTCTTTGGAATATTCACAGGAGTATCACATAGTAAATGGGGTGTTTTCGGTAGTAGAATGGCTGCTTTTTTAGGAATGGCAATTCCTGTGTTTTGGTTGGCATTGATGCTTCAAATTGTTGTATCAGAAAATATCCCGCAAATATTACCTCTCGGAGGAAGATTGCCCACAGGATATTCAGCACCTTCTAATATTACAGGTTTTTATACAATTGATAGTATTTTAGCAGGTGATTTTGAAACATTTTTAGTTAGCATAAAGCATTTAATTCTACCTGCTATTACTCTGGCTTTAGGTAGATTGGGGGCAACTGCGAGATTTGTATCTTCAGAAATGAGGGAAGTAATGAAACAAGATTATATTAAAACAGCTCAAGCAAAAGGTTCTACAAAATTTAAAGTAATATTTAAACATGCTTTAAAAAACGCCATGATACCAGTTTTAACAATGTCGGGATTACAATTCGGATGGATGTTAGGATCTACCGTATTGGCAGAATCAATATTTTCATGGCCAGGAATTGGAAGATATGCCTGGAGGTCTATTGTTTCTTTAGATTTTTTACCCATAATGGGTGTTACACTGGTAATGTCAATGACATTTATTATAATTAATATAGTTGTAGATATACTTTATGGATTACTTGATCCAAGGATTACATTGTAGCTAAGGAGTTGGGAGGTATGTAATTGAAATTAAAAAGAATTTTAAATATATTTTCAAAAATAATAAAAACACCGGAAGGATTTTTAAGTTTATCAATAATTTTTGTATTACTTGTGCTTGCAATTTTTGGAACTTGGTTAACTCCTTACTCACCTATAAAGTTAAATTTAAGAGAAAGATTCAGTTCGCCGACAGAAAAATATTATTTTGGAACAGATCAGGCAGGGCGTGATATTTTTAGTAGAGTAATTAGTGGTACAAAAGTATCTATTTTTGCAGGTTTATTAATTGTATTTTTGGCTACAATAATAGGTGTTCCATTGGGGCTGATAGGAGGTTATTATGGAGGATATATAGATACAATTATAACTGGAATAACAGATATGTTTTTAGGCTTTCCTCCTTTAGTGTTGGCGGTTGCTGTATCAGCAGCATTGGGTCCGGGTATTTTTAATGGAGTTTTAGCAGTGTCAATAGTATGGTGGCCCGGATATGTTAGATTGACGAGGAGCAAAGTATTGGCTACCAAAAACCTACCTTATATAGAAGCGGCAAGAGCTGCAGGTGCAGGTAACTTATATATTATTGTAAAACATATTCTACCTGCTTGTGTAAATTCAATTGTTGTAAAGCAAACTATGGATATAGGGTATGGTATTTTGTTTGTAGCAAGTTTAGGTTTTTTAGGTTTAGGTGCACAACCTCCTACACCGGAATGGGGTACGATGATATCTCAAGGCAGATCGTATATAATGAATAATTGGTGGCTGGGTTTTTTCCCGGGATTAATGATTACTATATCCGTATTGGCATTTAATCTTTTTGGTGATATTTTACAAAATGTTCTTTTTGATTCAACTATTCAAGAATAGATAAAAAATATAATATTTAAAAAGGAGAGAGTAATATGGCAAAAAAAAATGATACTTTATTAATAGTGGGTTTAGGAGAACTGGGTGGAATAGTTTTAGAGATACTAGCCAGATATCCTAATATTTCTAAAATTATAGCTGCAGATGTTGATGCAGAATGGGGTGAAAGAAAAACTAATACTGCATTGATGGGAGCTACATATCTTAATTTATATCCAGATATAACATTTGAAAGAATAGATTTGAATAATGTCGATGAAACTGCTGAACTTTTAGCTGAGATTGATCCTTATATTATTTATAATGCATCTACTATGCAATCTTGGTGGGTCATTTCTCAATTACCTCAAGTTGTACATGACAGTATCTATAAAGATTTCTGTGGCTTAGGCCCGTGGGTTTCACAACATTTGTTTTTAGTATATAAATTAATGAAAGCGGTGAAACAAGCTGGTATAAATCCGATAGTAATTAACTCTTCTTTTCCAGATAATGTTAATATAGTTTTAGACAAAATAGATTTAGGTGTTAATGTAGGAATTGGAAATATTGATTTAATTACTGCCCCATGGAGAAAAGTTGTAAGTGATAAACTAGGTGTACCAATACGTAGTGTTAATGTTTATGCTATAGGTCATCATTATAATAGTTATAATTTGGGTAGAACAGGTACAGGTCTATCAGCCCCATATTATCTAAAAATTTTAGTAGATGATAAAGATGTAACAGAGAACTTTGATTTAAAGAAATTAGCTTCTGAAATTCCAAGTAAAGCTAAAAGAACTGGTGGCACAGATATTAACTGGGTAGTTGCTGCAACAGCAGTCAAGATAATATTAGGTATTTTATTTGATACAAAAGAAATTAGTCATGCACCAGGTCCAGAAGGATTAGTAGGGGGTTATCCAGTTAGATTAACTAAAAATGGTGCAAAGGTTTTCTTACCTGAGGATGTAAGCTTAGAAGAAGCAATTAAAATAAATGAAGAAGCCCAAAAATGGGATGGTATAGAAAAAACAGAAGAGGACGGAACAGTAGTGTTTACAGATGTAGCATATGAAACCTTTAAAAAACATCTTAATTATGATTGTAAAAAACTTAAAATAAATGAATTGGAAGAAAGAGTTTTTGAATTAGATAAAAAATATAAGGAATTTGCACGTAAACATGGAGTTGATGTCTAAGTTAATATTTAATTTTAAAAATAAAAAGGAGTGATATAAATGGCATTACATTATTCTGGTTTAGGGCCTCCTAGTTATGGTCGGATGGTAGAATTGTATCCTGCAGTAGAAAAGACTTTAAAATTAAGTAATATCAAAAGCGGCGAAAAAGTAATTATTTATACCGATACAAAGAAAAATAAAGATTTAGTTGATTGTTTTTTTACTGCTTTAAATAATTTAGGGGCAGAGGTAGCGTTAGTAATGACAACGCCACGAGATGATCCTAACCGAGATCCTTTGCCGGTGGCATTGGAAGCAATGGAAAATGTTGATACTATAATTGATTTAGCTTCAATAGGTTGGATTTACACAAAACCTTATTCAAAATTACTGGAAAAAGGTATTAGAATATTATGTAATATGTCTGACCCAGATACTTGTATAAAAATGGCACCGATTGAAAAGACTATCAATAGAGCAAAAAATGGTGGTAAATTAATTGATCAGGCTAAAAAAATTAAAGTAACTTCTGATAGTGGTACAAATTTAGAAGTTGTTAAAGGTAATAGGCCAGGCATGTTTCAGGACAGTATTTTAGAAGGACCAGGTAGTTGGGATAATTTTCCTGCAGCGCAATGTGCTTGTGCCCCTTTAGAAAATAAAGCAAACGGTAAATTGGTACTCAACTATGGTGATGTTATTGCAACTTTAAAAAGAAGAATTTCAGAACCTGTAGAAATAACTATAAAAAATGGGAAAATTGTTAAGATTGAGGGGGGAGAAGAAGCGGTAATTTTGGAAAAATGGTTTAAAAAACATGATGACCCTAATGCTTATATAATTTCTCATATAGGTTTTGGATGTGATCATAGAGCTGAAATAGAAAGCATGGAATTAATGGAATTAGAAAGCTTTGGAGGAAATATGATGATTGCCTTTGGTAATAATAGTGGTAGATTTCTAGGAGGCAAAAATGTTTCTAAGGCTCATATAGATTTAATTTTGTTGGAGACATCTTTTTATCTAGATGGAGAAAAAATAATAGATAAAGGAGAATTCTATCATCCGGATTTAAAATAATCAATTTAATATTAAAGCTAGGTAACCTTTGTTTTTTAAAAGGTTACCTAGTATATAATTTAGATATCAATCAAACTATATATTATTTACACAACTATTATAAGATTAAAATAAGTTAATAAAAATTGTCTCATCAAATTTATATGAGATTTTTCTTAAATAAAAATGCAATTTATATTATTAGATAATGTATCTTTGTTGTAAATAATAGGGCTGTGGTGTATAATTATTTGCAAAGAAATCATTTGTGAAATAAAAAATTATTATATAGGGTGTTTATTATGGAAAACATTAACGATTCAAAAGTAAAAAATCAATCTTATACGACACAAGTTTATAAAAAACTAAAGGATAGCATTGTTAGCTTAAAATTTGAACCAGGAGAGACTTTAGTTGAGGAAGAATTGGCTGATATTTTTGGAACAAGTAGAACTCCTATTCGACAAGCAATAGCTCAATTAGAGACTGAAGGATTTATTATTAGCATACCTTATAAAGGCAAACAAGTAGCTCCTATTACGCTAGAAACTTTTCATCTAAAGGTAGCCTTGGAAAGTTACTCTTTAGAAATTATTATGGATGACTTAGATATAGAAGATTATGAATATTTAGAGGATATTCTTAATAAATCTATTGAAGCAGCTAAAAAAAAGGAATATAGATCATGGACGAAGTTAAATGATCAATTTCATAGATATTTCATACAAAAATCAGGACTTACATTATTTATTGATACCTTAGATAATTTGACTTATCACATGAAAAGAATACGTTATAAATTTATTAAAGAATTTTATGATGAACTAAGCTTAATGAATGATTATCATTTTAAAATCCTTAATGCTATTAAGGAAAAAGATTTAATTAAAGCTCAAAAACTCTTAACAGAACATACTAAAATATTTTTAAGTGAAATAAATGAAGAATAATTGTTGTTCAGTTAAAAATATAAAGAAACATATACTTAGAAACTTATTGTTTTATATATAATTGACAGATATATAAATGTTTCAGTAATATTTTTATGGATGGTGTGAGACGTTAGGATTTATATAAGTTAAATTTTTAATAATTTATAGGTTTAATATAATGAAAAAATAGCTTTATAATAAAAATACTTTTGAAAGGGAAAAAATTATGAAGATAAAAGAAATTGAATCATATAATTTATTTATACCACATGAAGTAGAATGCAGACCTCCATGGGCTCCTGGAAGAGTAGAAAAAGGGAGGAAATTTACTTTTATAATTATTAGGACAGATGAAGGAATTACAGGTTATGGTGGAGGTAATGGACATTTTGCTAAAGCAATTGAAGATAAAGTAAAACCATATTTAATTAATAAAAGCCCTTATTATATTGAAAATTATATAAGAATTTTACACAATGCAGGGGATTTATGGATGGTAGAAATTGCACTATGGGATATAATTGGTAAAGCAGCCGGTTTACCTCTATTTAAATTATGGGGAGCCGCTAAGGATGAAGTAAAGGCTTATGCTAGTACAGCTGAATTAAAAGATCCACAGGAAAGAGCTGAGCAAGCATTACATTATTGTGAAAAAGGATTTAAAGCAATGAAATTTCGATTTCATTGCGAAACTCTTAAAGAAGATTTAGAAATATTAGATACTATTCTTGATACTATAGGGGATAGAAATATAGATATAATGATAGATGCGAATCAAGCTACTTTAAATCTTCCTTCTCCAGAACGGGGACCAATTTGGAATTATAAAAGAGCTTATGAAACCGCGAGAGAATTAGAAAAAAGAGGTGTCCTTTGGTTAGAAGAACCATTAGGAAGGTGGGATTTTGATAATTTAGCTCGCCTTTCAAAAAATGTAGACATATTGATAGCTGGAGGAGAATATAATAGAGCTCCTCATGAATTTAAATGGCTAATAGAAAATAAATGTTATGATATAATTCAACCGGATATTGTTGTGGCAGGAAGTATATCTCAAGTGAAAAAAATTAAAAATTTTTGTGAGTTACATAATGTTTCTTTTATTCCTCACCATGGACTAAGTGGTTTTGGCCTGGCTGCAATTATCAATTTGGTCTGCACTTATTCTGATTGGAGTTATGTAGAATATATGTATGATCCTCCTTATAGAACTGTTGAAACCTATCAGTGTCTTGGAGGAATAATTACTACACCAATAAGTATTGATAAAAAGGGTTTTATAAAGCCTCTGCCAGATCCTGGACTAGGATTAAAAATTAATGAAAAAAAGATAAGTGATTATATAGTAAGTTAAATAATAATTTTTAATGTAATGCTAGATTTAAATTAAGG
>JBNJDK010000062.1:0-11407 GCA_051744805.1 Bacillota bacterium | reverse complement strand
ATGAAAATTTAAAAATTAAAGTAACTTATTATTATAAAAATGATTTTCATCAATGGAAAGGTGAAATTGAAAAAATGGATTCTATAGCTAAACAAATTACCCTCTCCAGTGATGAAAAAAATAATAGAGATGATATAATTAAAATAGAAGATATAATTGATATTGAAATTTTAAATTTATAAAAAGAGGCTTTTGAGTTATATATTAATTAAAAATCTTTCTAAATATAAATAATATGAGAAAATTATAAAAAATTTTTAATTTAATAATTTAAATAAAAGGTATTTTGGAATATTTCTATAATTAAAATAGTAAGAGATAATTTAAATAAATAATAATGGGGGTATTTAATATGTTTGAAACAAACGAAAACAATGTTGAACAACAAAGTGAAAATCAAAATTCGTCTAGAAATGATGTAAATGATGTGTTAAAAGTTTCTTCAAAATCTGATCCTAATTCTGTAGCCGGAGCTATTGCAGGAACAATTAGGGAACATGGGGAAGCAGAATTGCAGGCAGTTGGAGCTGGAGCTGTAAACCAGGTAGTAAAAGCTATTGCAATTAGTAGAGGTTATGTAGCACCAAGTGGTCTTGATCTTATTTGTGTTCCAGGTTTTAAAGATATAGAAATAAATGGTGAGAAAAGAACTGCTATTAAATTTGTTGTAGAAGCTAAATAAAAAATAAAACCATCATTTTTTGAGAGGGGAGGTGGTTTGGGTGAAAAAAATATTACTTGCTGTAGATGGTTCTGAGAGTTCTAAAAAAGCAGCAAAAGAAGCTGCCAAATTAGCTTCTTCTCTTGATGCTCATGTCTCTTTAATAACAGTTGTAACACCTAATTATAGTCATAATATTGAAACAATAGAAGTGAGTAATGCTGAAATATCCATGGAAAGAATGGAAGAAATAAGAGAAGAAAAACAAAAAGAAGGAAGAAAAATATTAGATGAAGCAGCCCAATTTTTAGAAAAAGAAAATATTCAAGTAGCTAAAAAAGTATATGAAGGAAACCCAGCTGAAAAAATATGTCAGGTAGCGGAAGAGGAAGATTATGATATGATAGTAGTTGCTGATAAGGGATTAGGTGGTATAAAAAGATTTTTCCTAGGAAGCATTAGTGATAAAGTAGTGAGACATGCTAATACTTCTGTTCTTGTTATTAAATAAATATAATATACAAATAACCTGTACTTTTAAAAAATAAGTACAGGTTATTTGTATATAAACTTTTTTAAGTAATATCGGAAAGTTCTAATTTTATAAGATTTATTTCATTGTGATAATTATTTACTACTTCTTCATCATTTAAATATTTATCAGGAAGTTTTATTTTAAACTCTGTACCCTTTTTGTATTTACTTTTCATTTCTATCTTACCATCATGAAGTTCAATAATTGATTTTGAAATCGAAAGACCAAGTCCGGTTCCTTCGTGATTTCTGGATAATGAGTCATCAATTTGGCCAAATTCTTCGAAAATAATATCTTTTTTTTCTTCTTTTATACCTATTCCAGTATCTTTAATTATAATATCTACATAATTTTCCTCTTTTTCAATAATAATAGAAATTTTATCATTTTCATCAGTAAATTTAAGGGCATTTGATAATAAATTTAAAAGTGCACGCTCAATTTTATAAGAATCACAGGATATAATTTTGCTATCTGTATAAGATTTAAATTCTAGAATTTTATTTTCACTTTTAGCATGGCATTTTATAGAATTTTTTAAATTACGACATAACTCAATTATATCTATATTTTCTATATTAAGATTAAAAGAGTCATTTTCTATTTTATTTAAGTCAAGTAAATTATTGATAATTCTCATAAGACGATAGCTATTTTGTTTAGTTATATTAATATATTCATCCATTTTTTCATTATCTCCATTATACATTTCCATCATTTGTAAGGAAGAAAAAATTAAATTTAAGGGAGTTTTTAATTCATGAGATAAGTTTCGGAAAAAGTTATTTTTTAGTTTGGTATATTTTAATTCTTCCTGCTTTTCCTGTAATTTTTTTTGAGTTTCTATTTCTCGCATTGTAGAGTAAAAGAAGTCCATAGACAAATAAATAAAAATGATAATTAGAATTATAGAAAATTTTCCAAGATAGATATAACTGTAATATATTAATAAGGCCAGGAAATATGAAAAAAGGGCAGTTTTGGATGTGATTTTAAAGTCATCAATTTCTAATTTATTTTTAATAAAATAAAATAAAGTAATCATTATTAAAATATTCAATAACATATTAACTATAAAAGCTGAAAAAATAGGAAATAATTTATTTGTGAAAACATTAAGGTTAATGACATAATTATAAATCAAAGCTGAACTGGCTCCCATAATAAATAACATTGCCCTATTAAATAAAAATTTATACCAGATAAATCCCTGATTCTCTCTGTATTTTATTTTTATAGACCCTAAAGTAAGTATTATTGCAGTCCAGAAAGGTCCATATAGAATTATAACAGGAAGAATAATTGGAAAATGTATATTTTTAGTTATATCATTAGAATAAAAATAAGTACTTAAATTATTAGTAATAAATAGCATCGCAAGAAAAAAGAGAAAATCTTTAAGTGGTATAGAAGTCAAATAATTATTATATAAAAAAATACTAAAAATAAAAGCTGATATTATAATAAAAGTTATATATAATTTTGTTTTAAAGTTCATTGTTTTCACCCGAGTTTTTTAAAATATTTATAAACAAAAACATTTAAATTTATTATATATAAGAAACTAAAAATTGTAAAGACGAAATCAAATAATATGATAATAGAAATTCGAAGTAATTTAGAGATTAATTAATAAATATGATAAAATAGGTTTATGAAGAATATATAATAATATTTAATTATTAGACCAGGGGGGATATTATATGTTTCAGCATTTGACCAAGACATTCAAAAATTATAAAGCTAAATATATAAAAGATGATTTGATAGCAGGAATTTCAGTGGCCTCCATCAGTTTGCCTCAGGCTATGGCTTTTTCTTTAATTGTTGGCATTAATCCAATATTTGGAGTATATACTCATATTATAGCTACTATTTGTGCATCATTTTTATCAATATCTAATTATATTATAATTGGGCCAACAAATTTAATAGCTGTGGCAATTGCAAGTAATCTAAAATTGATTTCTCCTGAAAATTATTTACAGAGTGTTTTTATGTTAACTCTTATGGTTGGAATAATTCAGCTTATTCTAGGATTTTTAAGAGTAGGTGATTTAGTGAATTATATTTCCCATGGAGTAGTTATTGGTCTTACTACCGGTGTAGCCTTTGTTATTGCTGCCGGGCAATTAGAAAATATTTTAGGAGTTAGTCCTGAAAACGAATATAATACATTAACAACAATATATTCAACTTTTGAAAAAATTGATCAAGCTAATTTATATGCTTTAGCTTTAGGTTTATTTACAATTATAATTATTTTAATTTTAAATAATTTAAAAATAAATATACCATCTTATTTAGTTGCAGTTATAATTGGTATTGTAAGTGTTAAATTTTTTAATTTTGAAAATCAGTTAGAAATCATAGGAGAATTTTCTGCTACTTTTCCTCGACCTCATATGATAAAAATCAATTTGGTAACAATGCAGAAATTGTTAAGTTCTGTTTTTTCAATTGCTATTTTATCCTTTATTCAGATACTATCAATTATTAAAGTTATGGAAGAAAAAACTGATGATTATATTGATGTAAATAGAGAATTCGTAAATTTAGGAATTATTAATATGACAGTTTCATTTTTTAGAGGATTTGTTGTTACAGGTTCATTTAGCAAAAGTTTTGCTAATTATGAGTCAGGTGCTTATTCAAGATTATCAGGATTTTTTTCTGGTGTATCTGCTTTAGTAATTATTTTAGCTTTTTCATCATTAATTAAGTCTTTACCTATAGCTACATTAGCAGCTATTATATTAGTTGTAGCATATAATTTAATAGATTTCTCGGAGATTTTAACCTGTTTTAGAACTACTCGTTTTGATGCAGCAGTATTTTTATCAACTTTTTTAATGACTATTATTTCACCAAGATTAGATTATGCAGTTTATTTTGGTGTAATAGTCTCTATAATATTTGTTTTAAAGAGAAGTAGTAATATCAAATCTGATTATCTTACTTATAATTCGAGTGATGATAGTTTTATTAGAAAAAAATCTAAAGAATTAAAAAAAGAAGATTATATTGTAATTAATTTGTCTGGAATTATGCAGTTTAATGTTTCTGATAACTTGAAAGAAGAATTTAATAATAATGAAATTGAAAAAGATAAATATATTATTAGAATGCGTGATATTGAATATATTGATATTACAGTTATAAAAGAATTAGAAAGATTTATAGATAAAATAAAAGGAAGAGATGGAGAAGTATATTTGAGTGGTGTAGATAAAAGAACTTATGAAAAGTTAAAAGAATATGGTATTATCACAAAAATAGAAGAAGATCATGTTTTTAGAGCTGGAGAAAAAATCTTTTCTTCAACTAAAGATGCTATTGATGAGATAGATTAATTTAAATAATTTTTTTCTTTTAAAAAAGGACTTTTTATCTTTATAAAGAATTATAACATATCAATATTATAATGATTAATTTATGTTTCCCAGTAGTTCGAGATACCTTACAAAATAAAACAGATATAATAATATAATGAAAAGTAAAAATATTAAAAATTTTAAGTAGTGCAATTATTTAAGAAAGGGGGAAACCATTAGTTAACCTGCCGGAATTATTAAGTTGAATTTAAAAGGAGGAGAAGAGTAAATGAGTAGAAAAATTATTGTTTTATTATTAGTAGGGTTATTGGTTGGGGGGATATCAGTATCTGCTTTGGCTGCAGGACATCATTATGGTGGAGTATGGAAAGATGCATTGATGAGTAATCCACCAGATTTAGATCCTGCTCAAGCTACAGATACTACTTCATCTGAAATGATTTATCAAATGTTTGAAGCCTTAGTAGAATATAATAATGAAGGTGAAGTTACACCACTTTTGGCTACATCTTGGGATATTTCAGATGATGGTACAGTCTATACTTTTGATTTAAGAGATGATGTTTATTTTCATGAGACAATTGAAGGTGGAACACCAACTGCTAATGGTGGAAGAAAAGTAACAGCTGATGACTGGGTATGGACATTTAATCATATTGTTGATCCCGAAACACAATCTCCACGAGCATATTTTATAGATATGGTTGTGGGTTATCAGGAATTTAGGGATGGAGAAGTAGATCACCTAACTGGGGTAAAAGCTTTAGATGATTATACTTTAGAAATAACTATAGATCGCCCTTTTGCACCATTTTTAAGTGTAATGACCTATAACACATTTAGTGTAATGCCAAAAGAAGATGTAGAAAAGTGGGGAGAAGAGTGGAACTTCCATCCTGTTGGCACAGGAGCTTATAAATTTGAAAAATGGGATCAGGATTCTTTATTAGTTATGAATAAAAATGAAAATTACTGGATGACTGATGAAGAAGGTAATTCTTTACCTTATATGGACAGTCTTGAATTTAGAATTATTGAAGATCTAACTATGATGTGGAATGAATTTGAAATAGGAAATATTTATCAAACTGAAGTAGATGATCCTTTCTATACTGATGCTAAAGAGAAATATGGAGACAATTTTATGGAAAGACCATGGTTAGGAACTTACTACTATGGTATGAATATAGAAAAAGAACCCTTTGATGACGTTAAAGTAAGACAGGCAATGAACTATGCTATTAACAGAGAAGCTATGATTGATATAGTTATGAATGGAAGAGCTACACCTGCTAAAGGTGTTTTACCACCTACTATGTTTGGTTATAATCCAGACCTTGAAGGATATAGTTATGATCCTGAAAAGGCTCAAGAATTATTGGCTGAAGCTGGATATCCAGATGGTATAGAGGTAACTCTTCAATATAATACCAGTACCGGACATAAAAGAATAGCTGAAGCATTACAATCACAGTATTCTCAGGTTGGTATTGATGTAAATTTGAAAAATGTTGATTGGGGAAGTCATTTAGATTCAGTAGAAAGAGGAGAAGTTCCTTTCTTTAGAATGGGTTGGGTTGCAGACTATAATGATCCAGATAACTTCCTTTATGTACTTTTAAACTCTGAAAATATTGGTCCAAGAGGTAACTATTCTCGTTATAGTGATCCTGCATTTGATGAGTGGACTACACAGGGAAGAATTCAGACAGATCCTGAATTAAGAAAAGAAGTATACCAAAAGGCAGAAAAATTAGTTGTAGAAGATGCTCCTTGGGTTTTCATTTATCACTATACAACTCACTCTCTAGTACAGCCTTTTGTTGAAAATTATGAATTACCCAGTTTTGGACAGTATTCAAATAAATTCAGAGATGTTTGGTTAAATCAATAATTAACAATTCTCTATACTGGTCTCTGTTTATTAAACAGAGACCAGTATTTTAAATAATTTAGTTTTTATAAAAATTTTATCATTTATCTTTTAAAGAGAATTGGAGGTATCTTATGTTAAATTATATTATAAGGCGAGGACTAGCAACTATTCCAATATTGATAGGAGTTGTTTTGGTAGTATTTATTTTGACTACTATAGTTCCTGGAGATCCAGCTCGAATAATGATGGGACAGAGAGGAGATCCAGATACTATAAGAATGATCAGAGAAGAAATGGGACTTGATAAACCCATTCCAGTTCAATTAGTAAAATTTTATAAAGATGTTTTTACTCTTAATTTAGGGCGCTCTTATAGAAATAATATGACTGTTATAGAATCGATAAGAATAAGGCTTCCAGTAACTGCAAAATTAGCCTTTGGAGGAATGACAATAGCTATAATTTTTGGTATGTTTTTGGGGATTTTATCCAGTACTCATCAATATACTTATTTAGATTATGGTAGTATGATTTTTGCACTACTTGGAATGTCATCACCTGTTTATTTTGTAGGGCTTTTATCAGTTTTACTTTTTGCTAATTATTTAGGTTGGATTCCAGGGACAGGTTTAGGAGATGGTCAATCTATTTATTTTGTATTACCAATAATTGTATTAGGTGTTAGACCAATGGCTTTGATTACTCGGCTTACCAGATCAACTATGCTGGAGGTTATTCACCAGGACTATGTGACTACTGCTAGATCAAAAGGATTAAAAGAGAGAACAGTAATATACAAACATGCTCTAAAAAATGCTTTAATTCCAGTAGTTACAATTATTGGTTTACAAACTGCCAGTTTATTAAGTGGTGTTATTTTGACTGAAACAATTTTTTCTTTACCAGGACTTGGAAGATTGGCAGTACAATCTGTTATTAACAGAGACTTTCCTATAATCAGAGGTATAGTTTTATTTATGGCTTTAATTTTTGTAATAGCTAATTTATTAGTTGACCTTTCTTATGGATTATTTGATCCGAGAATTCGATATGAATAAAAATGTTGGAAAAGCTATCTGGAGGTGATTTTTTTGAAAGATAATAAAAATGATAAAAAAAATAATAATGAAAATAATTCTAAAAAGTCCAGTTCTCTTTTACTTGATGCCTGGAAAAGTCTTAAAAGAAATAAATTGGCACTTTTTGGAATGGGAATTGTTATCTTTTTTGTTTTAATAGCAATTTTCGCCCCATATATTACTCCTTATGATCCAGTAGAACAACTAATCTGGACTCAGGGAGCTTCTGCTAAACTTGCTCCCCCATCTCGAGAACATTTAATGGGTACTGATCTTTATGGTCGTGATATTTTAACTAGAGTAATTTATGGAGCCAGAATTTCTCTTCAAATTTCCATTGCAGCTATGGGATTATCAGTATTTATTGGAATAATAATGGGAACTTTAGCTGGATATTATGGTGGAGTTGTTGATGATATTATTAGCTGGTTAATAAATGTTTTGTATGCGTTTCCGTTTTTGCTTTTTATAATTGCTATAGTCGCTTTTTTTCCTCCAAGTTTAATTTTAACTTTTTCAGCTATAAGTTTAGTATATTGGATGTCTATAGCTAGAGTAGTAAGAGGGCAGGTATTGTCTATTAAAGAAAAAGAATATATAGAATCCGCTCGGGCTTTAGGAGTAAGTGATTTCAAAATAATGTTTAAACATATTTTGCCAAATGTTATTGCGCCAGTAATTGTCCAGGGAACTTTAGGTATGGGGAGTATAATTTTAATTGAAGCTTCATTAACTTATCTTGGATTTGGAACACAACCACCAACACCTAGCTGGGGTTATATGATATCGGCAGGTCAGGGATATTTAAAAAATGGTCAATGGTGGTGGGGAGTTTTTCCTGGAATAGCTATTATTTTTACTGTTTTAGGATTTAATCTTTTTGGAGATGGTTTACGTGATGCACTTGATCCTAAAAATTAAATAAATTTTTAGATATATTATTTTTATTGCTGCAAAAATAAAATTTTGCAGCTTTTTTCTTTGGTATTTTTATGATAAGATAACATTAAATATTATTAATTAATAATATTTGGAGGTTTTATGTATGGGAAATTTAGAATATACAATTTTTAATAACACTATTTATACTTATTTAATTTCTATTTTAATCATAATTTTAGGTAATTTATTTATAAGATTATTCAAAATGTTTTTTTGGGATAATTTAACAAAATATTTAGCCAAATTGTCTGAAGGTTTGACTAATTTTGTAGATGATATTTTACAAAAGAAAATTTTGCCGCTGGCTAATATTTTGTTTTTTTATATTGCTTTTATTAGATTGGATTTTAGTAATCTTATACATAGAATAATTGAAATGATTTTATTTGCCATTGCCTTGTTTTATTTTATTCAAATAGTGCAGGAATTACTTATTTATAGTTTGAAAAATTACTGGAGTAAAAAACAAAAAGAAGTTACTCAAAGTAAAATGCTGCAGTTTATTATAATGATTATTAGGATTTTTGTCTGGGTAATTGGAATAGTAGTATTATTAGATAATATGAATATAGAAATATCTGGTCTGTTAACAGGTTTAGGAATAAGTGGTATTGCAATCGCTTTTGCATCTCAAAAAGTTTTAGCAGATATATTTAGTTATTTTACTATTTTCTTTGATAGACCATTTGATATTGGTGATTTTATAATAATAGGAGAATACAAAGGTACAGTATCACATATTGGCTTAAAAACTACCAGAATAAAAAGTTTAAGTGGTGAAGAGCTGGTATTTTCTAATAATGATCTGACAGATTCTCGAATAAGTAATTATGGTAAAATGACAGAAAGAAGAATTAATTTTAAAATAGGAGTTGTCTATTCAACTTCTTTAGAAAAAGTCAAGAAAATACCTGAAATTATAGAAGAAATAATCAATGAAGTTGAAAAAACAACTTTTGATAGAGCCCATTTTGGTAGTTATGGAGATTTTAGTCTTATATTTGAAGCAGTTTATTATGTTAAAGATAGTGATTATAAGATATATATGGATATCCAGGAAAAAATTAATTTAAAAATCAAAAAGAAATTTGAAGAAATGAATATAGAATTAGCTTACCCAACTCAGAGTATTTATTTGAATAAAAATGAGGAAATAATAAATTCTGATGTTATAAAAGATGAAATAGAATAATTAGATAAAAAAGTGTTTTATTTTACTTGATGTTACCCTTTAAATCCTCTATAATAAATGGGAGGAAAAAAAAGTACGTTTTCATAGGGGGTAGTGACCATAAAATGTTTTCAAATTTAAAGAAAACAATCAATAATTATCAATTGGCTAATTTAAAAAATGATATAATAGCAGGATTGACAGTTGGAGCTGTAGCTTTACCACAAAATATGGCTTATGCACTTATAATTGGGATTAATCCTATTTATGGAATATATACTTCAATCGTTTCAATGATAGTCTCAAGTTTTTTAGGGGTTTCTAATTATCTTGTTGTTGGTCCTACTAACGTTATGGCTATTGCAATATCAAGTACTTTAAGTCAATATAGTGGAGAAAATTATTTGCAATTCATTTTTCTTTTAACATTTTTAATTGGAGTTTTTCAACTTTTAATGGCTTTCATGAAATTGGGTGAGCTTGTAAGTTATATTTCTCATCCAGTAGTTGTTGGTTTAACAAGTGGTATTTCGTTAATAATTGGAGCGGGACAGTTGAGTAATTTCTTTGGTTTAAATGCTAGCAATGGAGTTAATTTTTTTACCACTGTATATAATTTTTTTATAAATTTAAATCAGGTAAATTATTATTCTTTAGCCTTAGGTATATTAACAATAGCAATTATTTTATTATTACAAAATTATAAACCATATTTACCTGCTTATTTAATTTCAGTTATTGTAGTAATGTTAGTTACTTATTTTTTCAATTTAAGTAATCAGGTTGAAGTAGTAAGTAATTTTGACTCTTCCTTACCAAAATTTAATATGATTAATTTTGAAATTTCTACAATAAAAGATCTGGCAAGTTCTGCCCTTTCGCTTGCAATTTTGGGATTTATCCAGGTTACTTCTATTGTTAAATCATTAAGTAATAGATCACATGAAGAAATAGATATGAACAAAGAATTTATCAGTCAGGGAATTACTAATGTAGTTTGTTCTTTCTTTAGTTCTTTTGCTATTACTGGTTCTTTTACAAACTCATTTATTAATTATGAAGCAGGAGCTAAAACAAGATTGTCTGAACTTATAACCGCTATTTTCTTTATAATATTTTTATTAGTATTTTCACCACTGGTTAAATTTATCCCGGTGGCCAGTTTGGCAGGTATTGTAATTTTAGTAGCAGCAGGTATGATTGATATTGAAAAGATAAAACGAACTTTTAAAACCACAGATTTTGATGCTATGATATTTATTGCTACTTTTATTACAACTATTCTTCTTCCTAGATTAGATTATGCAATATATTTTGGTGTTTTAGTGTCTATAATTTTAGTATTAAGAAATACCAGTGATATTGACTATTCTCATATAGATTATCAATCAGAAAAGAATGAGGAATTTTCTCATAAAAAAATACATGATGTTAAAGAAAATGAATGTATAATAATAAATATAGGTGGAAATGTTCATTTTCATTCAGCTGAAAATTTAAAAGAAGAACTGGATGATAGTTTTATAAAAGATAAAGATTTCATAATTAGAATGAGAGATATTGAAACCATTGATATTACTTCTCTTAATGAATTAAGAAAATTTATAGATCGAGTTCAGGAAAATGGAGGAAGGGTTCTCTTTAGTGGAATAAATGATAAGTTATACAAATATTTAGAGGAAAGTGGAATTTTAAATAAAATTGATGAAGAAGACGTTTTTAAAGCTAATGAATATATTTTTTCTTCTACTAAAGATGCTTTTAATGAAGTTCAGGAAGAAAATGGTGAAAATGATCGTAAGTAATGT
>JBNJDK010000061.1:0-11760 GCA_051744805.1 Bacillota bacterium | reverse complement strand
TATAATGATTCTAAAATAAATGAAGGTAATCTATCTCCATAGCGCAAACCTTCTCTAAGATTATAAATTTTTTCATCAACAATTTTTAATTCTTCTAAAAGATTCATTTCTTCTTTAGTAGTTTTAATAACATCAGCTATTCCACCATTATTAATTACAATTCTTCTATCACCCATAAGTGCCAAAATAGGATCATGAGTAGCCATCAAAACTATTTTTTCTTCTCCTACTAACAACTCAAGTGCTTTTTCTCTATCAATTCCTGCATTTTCTATTTCATCAATTAAAACAATAGGAGAAGAACTAAGTATTGCAGTATCAGCAATCATTAAAGCTCTCGATTGACCTCCACTTAAACTTGTTATCTGTACATCTTCAGCAAAATTTTCTCCTGCTAATTCATTTGCTTTTACAATGATTTTTTCTACAATTTCATTTTCTTTTTCAATAAGACGACTTTCAGCGTGTAGATGTAAAAATTCTTTTACAGAAAGATCCATAACAAAATTCATATTTTGAGAAAGTTGAGCAACTAATTTTTTATTACCAGAAAGCCTCCACTTTTTATCAGGAACTTCATCATTTATGAGAATATGACGTCCGGTAGGGGTATCTCCTCTTGCTGCCCACTCAATATCAGCAAGTAATCTACTTTTTCCTGAACCAGTTGGACCGACAATGGAAATCACCTCACCACTATTTATATCTAGTTTTTTATAATTTTCTTCTTTACCATCTTTATCAGAACCAGGAAGCAGAGAAAGACTTTTTACTTTTTCTTCTTTTTCTCCTAAAAATTCCTGCATATTATCTATATAACTTACTAATCTATTTAATAATTCCTCAGCAGTAATCACCATATCTTCTTTTTCATCAATTGTTAAATTTTTATATAGTTCACTGATTTTTAAATTTTTTCGACTTATATCAAGCCCCTGTTCTTCAAAAAATGATTCTACATAAGGATATTTTTCAATTATTTTCTCTATAGTTAGATTACGAAGATAATTTTTATTAGCCATCTATATCACCTAATTCCATTTTCTTTACATTTCCCAATTGATGTTCATCTCCAATCCTTCTTTCTCCAAGACAGTATGAACACATAGCAGAAGGCATTGAAAATCTTAATTCTTTTCCTTTTACAGTTTCAATATCTTCCTCATCATCATAAAGCAAAGTTGAAAATTCATATGCACCCTGTCCGGTAAGGCCGTTAACGTGCATAACCATTGCCTTAGGATTTACAGTACTTACTCTTGAAGCAAAAACCTCTCTTTCAGCCTGTGATACTATATCACCTTTGGTAATGGCTACAATATCAGCTGTTTTAAGCATTGGACCAATCTTTTTAGGTGTATTAATTCCACTGAGATTATCTATCACACATACAGCTTTTATATCTTTAATATAGGGAGAACAGCGATTACAGAGACCTGCACTTTCTGTTATAAGTAAATCTAAATCTTTTTTTCTTCCCCATTGTACAACTTCTTCAACATTACTTACAAAATAATGGTCAGGACAGAGTGAACCAGATAATCCCTTTTTAACAGGTATACCTTCTTTTGCATAAATTTTATCATCATCTGTATATAAACAATCAAATTTTACTACCCCTGCTTTTATATCCCTTTGTTGCATAGCTTTAATAGTTTTTAAAATAACTGCTGTTTTACCAGAAGAAGGAGGTCCGGAAAAAGTTACTAAATTCATTTTAACTTACCTCCTTTATTTTTTTATCAAATTGATCAGTTAACTCATCTATTAATTGACCTGGATCTTCATTTCTTAAAAAATCCCAGCCAGGCCACATAAATTCAGCATCCTTTTTTAGGTTATTATCAATTTCAGGTAATACACTTGGGAAAAGTCCCTGTTCTGCTAAAATCTTTCCAACTTTTTCAGAAGCAAAGAAATCAACCAGGGGCTGGATCTCTGGCAGGCTTTCTTTTTTAGTTAACATAAATATTGGACTGATAATAGCTCCATCTTCAGGCCAGATAAATTCCATATGAGGAAATCTTTTGGCCATTCTAGTAAAAAAGTAAGGCATAATGGTCACAGCTGGCTCACCTTTCTTCTTCCTGCCACCCTCTTTTACCATCTGAGCTGGGTGCTGGGATTTCATCATTGATCTGGCTAAATTATCTATGCCTTTTTTTCCATAATTTTTATAAATATTTATTAAAATTGCATTAAATAAATCAAAATCACTAACAGGTAAACTTACACTATTTGCAAATTCAGGAGAAAGGATTTCTTCCCAGGTTTTAGGAACTTCTCGCCCCCCTAACTCTTCTCTATTTATTAAAAATACGGCTGGTACAATACTTATAATTGAGTAGTCACCTTCAGGATCTAAAAGATTAACATTATCACTTTTAAAAACTTTATTGAGTTCATCTATGCCTGTTGTATCTTTGAAAACACCCTTTCTTCTAAATTTATCCATCAACTTTTTATCAAAAAAGAGATCAAAGCCAGCTGATATAAAAATATCAGAAAGATCTTCAGCTGAACCTTCCTTTGAAATATTATCTTTTAACCAGTCTAAACCCTGTGATGCTGCTTTAAGATCAGTAGCTACCGTTTTAGAAAAATCTTTAGTAATTTTTTCTAATTCTTCCATTAAAGGGACTCTTACCGGACAGGGTAAAAGTCCTTCTATTTTTATTTCTCCCTGTTTGCTTTTCTCTTTAAGAGTAATATCTACATTTTCATTTTTACTTTCTATTTCTTCTATCATTAATTTTATTAATTTATCCAGATTCAACCCTTTTAAATTAGCGGCCTGTTCTAAAGTAACTTTATTTCCAAATTCTTTTCTTTTTTTCTCATCATTAAGTTGAGCAAAACCTTTATTTGCAAGTACTTCAACTAATTCTGGATATTTATCTGTAATTTCAGCAAGTGTTTCTTGGCTTTTAAAATAATTATTATTCAAATTAATCAACTCCTTTAATTTTTACTATATAAAGTATAGCATTTCACTCAACTTTATGCTGTGATGTATATCACTCATTACTTTTCCTGCATTTTTCCTTTACCTCCTGCTTTATTAAAAATGGATCATCTTCTTTAGAAATATTTTTTAAGTTGCTAATATATTCTCCTACTTTTTTTAACTTATCTATTTTTACAGAATAATGAACATAATAGCCTTCTTTTTCTCCTAAAACAAGACCTGCTTCTCTAAGTATTTTTAATTGTTGAGAAACAGCTGATTCAGAAATACCCAATCTTCTAGCTAAAGCTCCTACACAAAACCTCTTTATTAAAAGAAGCTTTACTATCTTTAAACGTGTATTATCTCCTAATGCCTTAAGAGCTTTTACCATATCAGACAATTGCTAACACCACCTTTATCAATTATAATATTATTCACCATTTACTAACTGTTTATTTACTAAATCCCTATATATTTCATTTTCTTTCATCAGTTTATCATGGTCACCAACACCTATAATTTCTCCATTTTTCATAACCCCAATTCTATTTGCTTTATTTAACGTAGCAAATCGATGAGCTATCATTAATACTGTTCTGTCTTTTAATAATTCATCCATAGCCTGTTGAATAAGAACTTCTGTATAAGCATCTACACTGGAAGTAGCTTCATCTAAAATTAAAATATCTGGATCAGTTACCATGGCTCTTGCAAAAGATACAAGTTGTTTTTGACCTCCAGAAAGTTTAACTCCACCTTCACCTACTTTACTTTCATAACCTTTAGGTAAACCTGTAATAAAATTATGAGCATTTATCTTTTTACAAATCTCAATTATCTTATCATCACTTATATCTGGATTACCATATCTTATATTTTCTTTTATTGTATTATCAAAAAGAAAGACATTCTGAGGAACAACTGAAATAGTTTTTCGCAATGATTTTATTGAAACTTCTTTTAAATTAAAATCATCAAGATAGATATTCCCTTGCTCTACATCATATAACCTGGTTAGAAGTTTTACAATAGTAGTCTTTCCTGCTCCAGTAGAACCAACTAACGCAAAAATCTCTCCAGCTTCAATTTTCAAATCAAGATTTTTTATAACTTTTTCATCATCATTATAAGAAAAAGAAACATTAGAAAAGTTAATTTCTCCTTTAAAGTTATCATCTATCTCTACAGCATTTTTTCCTTCTTTTATAGAAATTTCTTCAGCCATATATTCATATATTCTATCAAGAGCAGCACCAGCAGCCTGATAAGTATTATAGACCTGACTTAAATCTGCAAGAGGAGCAAAAAATCTTCTGACATACCCCATAAAAGCAACTATTACACCAATAGTGATTGTTCCCTGTACAACTGCAAATCCACCATAGGCAAGGACAAGTGCTTCACCAAAAACTTTACTTAATTCCATAACTGGAAATAAAAGGGCAAAATAAGAAGCAGCAGCCAGATTTGCCTTTAAATTTTGCCAGCTTAATTTATTGAACTCACCAGTATTTTGTGCTTCCCTATTTAAAGCCTGGATAAGTCTAATACCAGAGAGATTTTCTTCAACATCAGCATTAAGTTCTGCTAATTTTTCTCTCACATCTTTATAAGCCTCTCTCATTCTTTTACCTAAAAAACGTACTGTAAAAAATATAAAAGGAAAAGTTATAAAACTAACTAAAGCTAATTTTAGATTTAAAAATAACATAATTATTATTATACCTAAAAGTGTGAAAAAATCATTTAATAAATGAACAAAACCAGTAGAAACTAAATCAGACAGAGCATTAACATCATGTGTAACTCTGGCCATTATATCACCAGTATTTCTTTTATTATAAAATTCTATTGAAAGGTCCTGTAAATGATTATAAAGATCTTCTCTAATTGAACCTACAATTTTTTCTCCAATCCATTTTGATAAATATGTCTGATAATAGGAAAATAACCAGTAAACTCCATAAGATAACACCATTAAAGCAAAAATAATATTTAACCCTCTTAAATCACCAGTAGCTATATATCTATCAATAGCAACTTTACTAAGATATGGCCCGGCCAGAGAAGTAATAGTTACCACTAACATTGAAATTATGGCAAAAACTAACTTTTTAATATGCATCTTTAAATATTTATATAGAAATTTCATTGCTCTTTTATCTAATTTTTTTAAAGAAAAATCCTCTTCATCACCTGAAGAAATACGTCTACCAAATCCACCTCTCATTATTCATCACCTACCTTATCACTATTATTATTATCTTTATTTTCTAAATTATTATGAACTTCACTATAAAAACCTTCTTTTTGTAATAATTCTTCATGTTTTCCACTTTCAACTATTTTCCCGTCTTTAATTACAACTATTTTATCAGCATTTTTAACTGTCCATAATCTATGAGCAATAACAAAAGTTGTCCTATCTTTGATAACTTCCTGAAGTGCCTTTTGCATTTTTTCTTCTGTTTCAGCATCAATACTTGAAGTAGGTTCATCAAGTATTAAAAGAGATGGATCAGTAAGTAAAACTCTGGCCATAGCTAATCTTTGTTTTTGACCACCTGACAAATTTACGCCTCTTTCTCCAACAGGTGTTTCATAACCTAAAGGCAAAGTTGAAATAAAGTCATGAATTTGTGCAATCTTCGCAGCATTTTTAATATCTTCCATCTTTGCTTCAGGTTTACCATAAGAAATATTTTCTTTTACAGATGCAGCAAAAAGAAAAGTATGTTGCAAAACAATGCCTACCTGTCTTCGCAAACTTTCTAAAGTAACTTTTTTTATATTATGGCCATCTATTAAAATTTTACCTTCATCAGGGTCATAAAATCTAGGTAACAAATGAATAAGTGTACTTTTACCTGCTCCAGTAGGTCCTACAATGGCAACTGTTTCTCCAGGATTCACACTTAAATTTATATTTTGTAAAACTTTTTTATTTTTTTCATAGGAAAAACTAAGTTCCTTATATTCAACTTTACCTTTAACATCCTCAAGTTCATAAGCTGAAGGTAATTCTTTTACCTCTGATTTTTTATCCATTACTTCAAAAATCCGCTCAGCTGCTGCTGCAGCCTGACTACTAAAATTAATCATCATACCTGTTTGTCTAACTGGACGCAAAAGCATAGAAATATAACTTATAAATCCAGCTAATGTACCAAGGGTTATAGCTTTATTAACTACTAATCTTCCTCCATACCAGACAACAAGAGCAGTAGCAAAACCCATCAAAAAGTTAACATAAGGCATCCAGAATGCTGAAACCTTAGCAGCTTTTAAATTTACATTTATGTATTTTTGATTATTTTCTTTAAAATTATTTTTTTCAAAATCTTCATTACCAAATAATTTTATAACTTCCATTCCAATAAAATTTTCCCTGACAAGTTGAGTAAGATAGGCAAAACTTTTTCTTACTTTTTTAAACATAGGCCTTACTCTTATAGCATAAATCCTCATTCCAAATACCATTAAAGGTATTAATAATATATATAATATCCCCAGTCTATAATCCCAGAGTATCATTATGATTAATATACCTAATATTGTCAAAATATTTGAAGATACATAAACACTTACTTTAGAAAGAAAATGCCGTAATGAATCTGCATCTGAAGTTATTCTAGACATAAGATCTCCAGTTTTAGCACTGTCATAAAAAGAAAATGACAATTTATTTAGATGTTCATATAACTCAACTCGAATATCATGAATTATATTTTGCGCAATATATTCAGATACATAACTTTTTATAAAGTCAAATAATCCTTTTAATACCGTAACTAAAACCATGGCTGTAGCTACAATCCATAATTTTTCTATATTGCCTTTCATAATGTAATTATCTATTCCATATCTTATCAACCAGGGAGGAACCAACCCCATAATTGTTGAAATTATAACAGCTGACATAGCTATTATAATTTTACCTAGATGATTTGAACCATAAGAACCCAATCTTTTAAATGTAGTTAAAATTGATATATTTTTTTCTTTTTTCAATTATACTCACCTCTAAGTTAAATATTTATTTTAATTAAGTGTTTACTAAAATAGATTATAACATACTTAATTAAAAAATCAAAAATAATTGACTATTAAGCAAAAATTTATGTATAATATTTTAAGAGGTGATTAAAATTATTTATAATAAAACTGTTAAAAAATTAGGTGAAAAAATTGCACAAAAAAAAGATGCTGTCCCTGCCGGAGGAACAACATCTGCTTTAAATGGCTATCTAGGTGTTTCCCTATTGGAATTAGTTTTCAATGTTAGTAAAAACAATTTCAATGAAAATAATATAGAAGAAATTGAAAAAACTTTAAAAAAAGCTAAAAATGACTTTTTGAATTTAATGGATAAAGATATAGAGGTTTATAAAACTAATTCTAAAACTCACTTCAAAGTAAAAGAAAATCTAAAGAAATTAATCGAAACTCCTTTACAAATTGTAATAACTTCATCTGAGATTATCACTTTAACTGCAAAATTTGAAAACAATGTAAAAAAAACAGTAATAGCTGACTATGATATTGCTTTAGAAAATTTGAAAACTGCTAAAAAGGGGGCTAAAATTATTATTCAAAGTAATTATCAATTTTTTGATGAAAACTCTAAATTTATAAAAAATATCAAAAGAAAACTTGAAAATTTATGTTAATTTACTCCCAGTCTAACAATCTTTTTTCTCCCTCTAATTCTCTTAGTTCTGTAATATCCTGGCTTACTTCAATAGTGCCTTTATAATTTCCTGAATTATCTCGCAGGGCAAAATATTCTATTAAAACAAATTTTCCTTTCATCTGGATCCAAAATCTTGCCTTGTTTTTTTCACCTGCTTTAAATGAATCTAAAATATTTTCCACTATATGAACACTTTCAGGAGGATGACAATTTTGGACATCTCTTCCTATAATTGCCTTTGAACGAGGGAAAAATCGTTCATCTGGATTAGAAAAAAATCTAACCTTATCATTTTCATCTACATAGGTAATATCTACTGGTAAATTATTTATCATAAGTTTTATTTGTTCCAAACTCAAATTACCTGTTCCCAATCCAAGAAAAACACCTTTTAAGGGAAAATCAGCAGTAGTACTATTTATTTCAGTATCATTTTTTCCAGCTTTATTTTTAATAATAGTATCTCCTTTTTTAGGTGAATCTATAAAAATATATCCCTCTTCTAAAGACTGTTTCTGTATTTCCTCCCATTCATTATCTGTTAAAGTTTCCATAGCAATTGGAAATACTATTTTTTCTTCTTTAAAAATCATTCTATACATAGTAAGAAATAACTGTCCAAATTTCCTTCGGATTTCATTATTCAATTTATTTTCCCTTTCTAAAAGATTAATTAATTCTTTAAGTCCATTCCTTATATCATCATGTAAAGACCACATAACCTGTAGAGGACGATAATTATCCCATTTCTTTTCTAAATAGGGAAAAAGTATATTCTCTTTTCGAACATAATGTTTATCAAATCTTTGTAGTTTTCTAAGATGTTCTTTTAAATTATTTATTTCTTCATTTTTATCTACTTCAGAATCAAATTCTATCTTTTTTATCAATCCTTTTGTCTCATTTAAAAGTTTTTTCAGTTCTCTGTTTTCTTCCATTAAATAATACAAAGGATGGCCTTTTTCTGGTTCATCCCATTCATATTCTTCTAAGTATGGATTAAATACATTCATTATTTTTTCTATATGCTTTTTTATTTTAGTAATTTCCACACCTTTTTTAACCTGACGATCTTCCATTTCAATAATATCATGAGGAGTAACATTTTCTATAGCCTTACTATATTTATCAATAAGTGTTTTGCCATCTTTTCCTTCCATCATTCCCAGTGAAAAAGATAAGAGATCTTCAATTCTTTCCTCTCGATTATTAATATATTCTGACATCTAACCACCCCTTCTTTTTATTTTAATATTTTTAATTATCTAAATTTTATATCTTAATTTTATTTTACCTTTTAAAAATAAAAATTTCAATGTCATTATTATAAATTAAAATTAATTTTTATAGAATATGACTAAAAATGTCGTATTTTATGGAAAAAAATTCTAGAAATTATAAAGGATTAGTTCTTTTAATATAGAAATAATAAATAAGTATTATTTTTAACTAATTTATTATTATTAGGGAGGAAAACTAATTATGTTTATCGTACCTTTTAGTGATTATAAAAAGTTAGTTGCTGATATTGAAAAAGCTGAAATGAAAAAGGATTATATTGAAGTATTAAATATCAGTTTAGAAGCTGTTACCTTATTACCTTCTGCCTATAATCTATCTTTAAAGAAAAATTCAAAAATAAAAAATTATAAACCCCTTGACTATGTCTGTAAATATTTAACTGTTCTTCAGGAAAAAGAAGAAATTAAACAAATCAAAAAAATAAAAAACAAAATTGATGAAAAAGATTTAATAAATACAGAAACTAAATTTTTCACAAATAATTATTATACTATAGGTAATATAATAAATTATATAGATAAAAAGGAAACTATTTACTATAAAGATTTAATTGAAAAGTTTGACCTAAAAGAAAAAAACATTGAAAAAATTATAAAAACTGCTGAAGAAATTGATTTAATAGACAAAAAGCATTCTAATGGTAAAAAGATAATAAAAAATAAAAACTGTACTATATCTCTACAAAATCTTTTGAATAATAAAAAGAGAGAATCTAAGAAAAATTTTTGGGGGATTATTAGTGAATTTTTAAAATCATAAAAAATATATATTCATCGAAAGGATGATCTTTTTGATTGATATTCATGCCCATATTTTACCTAATCTGGATGATGGAGCAAAAAACTTTAATGAATCTTTAATAATCGCTAAAAAATTATCTGATCAAGGAATGAAAAAAGTAATAGCGACTCCTCATTATCTCAAAGGGGACTTTATTCCTAAAACAAAAAGAGTAGTTAATCTTGTTAATAAACTTAATTTGAAAATTAATAATGAAAATATTGATCTGGAAATATTATCTGGATCTGAAATTTATTTAACTGAAAATATAGAAAAACTTTTAGAAAAAAATAAAATTTTAACTTTAAATAATACTCAATATTTATTAATTGAATTGCCAATGCATTTCATTCCTTCTTATTTTGATAGAGTTATTTATAATCTCCAGATTATGGGATACAAACCTATTATCGCCCACCCTGAAAGATATAATCCTATTATCAAAAATTATAAATTATTATCAGAATGGATTGATAAGGGAGCATACATTCAAATAAATGCAGGTAGCTTGTTGGGAATATATGGATCTGAAATTAAAAAAACTGCTGAAAAAATAATTAATAACAGATTGACTCAGTTTGTAGCTTCTGACACTCACTGTAAAGAACAAAAAAGGGGGTCATTAACAGAAGCATTAAATCAATTAAAAAAAATTACTTCAGATAAAGAAAAAAACATTATTAATAAAAATTCTGAAAATCTAATAAAGGGAAGAGAAATAACTGTATTAAAGCCACCTAAAAATAATAAATTATTTTTAAGTAATATCAAAAATCTATTAAGCTTTTAATTAATATTAATATATGTCTTAAGGAGGATCTAAGTAATGAGCAAAAAATATATACCACTAATGGTACTTATTTTAATTATTTTTACTATTTCAATTGTTTCAGCTAACTCCTATGAACTTAATAAAGGAGATCAAATTTCTATATCAGTTTGGGGCCATTCTGATTTAAAACAAGAAACCATTGTCTCTCCTAATGGAAATATTAGTTTTCCTCTCATAGGAACACTTAAAGCAGAAGGATTAACTACCACTGAACTAAAAAACAATATCACAGAAAAATTAAATGAATATATAAAAGACCCGGAAGTAAATATAAATATTCTTGAACATAAAAAATCCAAAATAATGATTATGGGAGAAGTTAAAAATCCTGGTACTTATCCTATTGAAGAAAATGATAAAATTATTAATGTTATATCCAGAGCTGGGGGGCCAACCCAAGTAGCTGATTTAAGTCAGATAAATTTAAAAAGAGAAAATAAAAGTAAATATTATAATCTTGAAGAAAGCTTTGATGATAATAAAGAAAAAGAAAACTCGTATTCAAAAAATAATGTTAAAGTTAAAGATAAAGATGTCATATATATACCAAAATCTACAATAAAAGTTACTGTGCTTGGTGAAGTAAAAAAACCAGGACAATATGATTTAAAAAAAGGTAGTAAAATTAGCAATATTATTGCCCAGGCTGGCGGTTTAACTGAAATGGCTTCCAATGAAGCTACATTTTCTAGTGGAAATAAAAAGGAAAAAATACAGGTGAATAATATCACTTCAGGAAAATCAAATGATAATAAAGTTTTAAAAGATGGAGATGAGATCTTTGTTCCTAGAACTACTCAACAGGTTTCAATTTTAGGAGAAGTTAATAAACCAGGCTCATATAACTGGCATAAAAAATTACGTTTAACTGAACTTTTAGCCCAAGCAGGTAATTATACTAATAAAGGTGATATTAAAGAAATAAAAATTAGCAACCCTGAGAAAGAAACACAAAAAATTAATCTTATGAAATATCTAGAAAATGGAAATAATAATGCAAATCCTTTATTAAAACCTGGAGATACAATTGTTATACCTGAATTAGAAAGTGGTGCTAAAGTAACTATACTTGGTGAAATAAATAAACCTGGTCATTATGCCTGGGAAAAAGGTTTGCAATTAGCTGATTTAATTGCTCAAGCAGGTAATAAAACTGATAGAGCAAATTTGAAAAAAATCCAGTTAATAAGTAAAGATGGTGAT
>JBNJDK010000060.1:0-11842 GCA_051744805.1 Bacillota bacterium | reverse complement strand
GAAAATATGTTAATTGATGCTGGTAATAATACTTCAGGAGAGAAGGTTGTTAATTATATAAAAAGAAAAGATATTGATACTATAAATTATCTTATTGGTTCACATCCTCATGCAGATCATATAGGAGGTTTGGATGATGTAATTAATTCTTTTAAAATAGGAAAAATTTATATGCCTCAAGTAAATCATACAACAAAAACTTATGAAGATGTACTTTTAGCAATTGATGCTAAAGGGAAAAAAATAAAAGCTGCTAAACAGGGATTAGTGATTTTGGAAGATAAAGAGTTGAGAGCTGAAATACTTTCTCCGATTTCAAACAACTATGAAAATCTTAATAATTGGTCTGTAGTTGTTAAACTTGATTATAAAAATATATCATTCCTTTTTACAGGGGATGCTGAAGAAGAAGTAGAAAAACAATTAATTAATTCTGGGATAAATATAAAAAGCCAAGTGTATAAAGTGGCTCATCATGGTAGTGATACTTCAAATAATAATAATTTTTTAGAAAAGATTAATCCTCAAGTTTCAGTTATAAGTGTTGGTTCTACTAATAGTTATGGCCATCCATCATCTTCTGTAATTAATGAATTAATTAAAATAGATAGTAATATATTCCGAACAGATAAACAGGGTACTATTATTATTTCAAGTGATGGAGAAACTACAATTGATTATAATAAAGAACCTTTGTCATTGAAATCAAAAGAAGATAAAAATAAATCAATTAATAATAATGTAGAAATTATAAATGTAGATTTAAAAAAAGAAATAGTAAAAATAAAAAATAACAGTGGTGAAAAAATAGATATTTCTGGTTGGAGGTTATTAAGTGTAAAAGGTGAACAGGAATTTTATTTTCCAGAAGGAACTATTATTAATCAAGGAGAAATAATTAAAGTAGTCTCAGGAAGAAATGCTGAAGAAAAAACTGATGCTATTATTTGGACAAAGGCTTATATCTGGAATAATGAGGGGGATTCTGCGAAACTTTTTAATGTTGAACAAGAAGTAATATCTTCTTATTAAATTATAAAAGATAAAATAAATAAAATTCAGGAGTGATAAAAATGATTGAAATTAATAAAGCCTCAGTTGAAGATTTAATGAAAATCAAAGGTATTGGAAAAAGCAAAGCAGAAAATATAGTGGAATATAGAAAGCAAAATGGATTTTTAAAGTCAAAAGAACAGTTGAAAAAAGTAAAGGGAATTGGTAATAATATTTTTAAAAAAATAAGTAACAAAATCAAAGTAAATAATAAAGTAAAAATTGAATTTAAACCTTCAAATTATAATTTAGGTAATTTAAATGAAGTACATCTTGTTGGAACAATGAATAACTGGGAACCTTCAGATAAAACTTATGCATTAGAAAAGATTAACAATGATTTGTGGACTGGAGAATTTTCTCTTAAAAATGGTGAAGAATACAAAATAATGTATGATAGTTCTTCCTGGGAAGAAGATAAATATATAGGAGATCTGGATAGTGAGAATATTATAGTTAAAAAATAATTTTAAGGAGCTGGCTTGTTTTATGGTAGATGAGGGAGAAAAACAAAAAGCTAAAGAAGATGCTTATAGGTTAATTTCTTATCGAGATAGAAGTGTTTCTGAACTAAAAAAACGACTTTTGCAAAAAGGACATGACCTAGAAGTAATAGATACAATTATACCTAGAATTAAAGAACTGGATTATCTTAATGATAGGAGATTTGCGAAAAAGTGGATAAGACACAAAGTAAAACATTCTCCTAAGGGTAAATACCTTTTGATAAAGGAACTGAAAGATAAAGGCGTAGATGAAAAAATAATTAATGAAGCTCTAGCCAGCGAATATCCTTATGAACTTGAATTTAAAACAGCAGATAAACTTGCTGAAAAATGGAAAAGAAAAAGTCATAATAAAGATAAAGATTTAGTAAAATTAAAAGTTTATTTGAAAAACAAAGGATTTAGATATGAAATAATTTCAGATGTTGTAAAAGAATTTGCAGATTGATATGATATTTAGAGAAATGAGGTTTAATAATGAAAGAATTGGATTATTTAAAAAACTTTGATAAATATCCAGTTAAAAAAACTCTTAAAAGGATTAATTTATTATTAGATTATTTAGGAAATCCTCAAGATGATTTAGAATTTGTTCACATAGCCGGGACAAATGGAAAAGGATCTACATCTGAAATTTTAACTGTGATTTACAAAGAAGCTGGGTATAATGTAGGCACCTTCACTTCTCCAGGAGTTATGGATTTAAATGAGAGAATTAGAATTAATGATAAAAAAATTTCTAATAAAGAACTGGCTGAATTAGTTAGAAGGATTAAACCTTTTATAGAAAAAGTTGATGAAAAAATGGAGCACCCTACTTTTTTTGAAATAATTACTGCTTTAGCATTTTATTATTTTGCAAATAAGGCTTTAGATTTAGTCATATTAGAGACAGGTATGGGAGGGCGATTGGATGCTACAAATGTAGTTGATAGTTTGATTTCTGTTATTACCAATATAGGATTAGACCATACTAAATATCTAGGAAATACTATAGGAGAAATTACCAAAGAAAAAGCAGGAATTATTAAAAATAAACAAAAAGTTATAACAGCTGCTCAAAAATCCATAGTATTAGAAATTTTAGAAAAAAAAGCAGAAAAAAAAGAAACTGAATTAATTAATATCAATAAAAAATATTCCTGGGAGAGAATTAATTTTAACTATAAATATCAAAGTTTTAATCTAAAAGGCCCAAACTTAATTTTAAATAATTTAAAAATTTCATTATTAGGTAGGTATCAAATAATAAATGCTGTTACCTCTTTAGCAGTTATTGAAGAATTGAGCTATAAATTTCCAGTTAGTGAAGGAAATATTAGGGATTCACTTAAAAAAATCACATGGCCTGGAAGGTTAGAAATAGTAAATAAAAAACCCCGTATAATTTTAGACGGCAGTCATAATTTGGATGGGATAAAAAATTTGAATAAAGAAATAAGTAGATTTAACTATAATAAATTGATTATCTTAATTAGTATTTTTAAAGATAAAGATATAAAAAATATGATCGAAAAATTAGAAAAGAACGCAGATGTTCTTATTTTAACTCAAAACAGCAGTAAAAGAGCTGCTAAACCTGAAATGTTAAAAAAATACATTTCAGAGAAAAAAGAAATTATTATAAATAATAATCTGAATTTAGCATTAAATTGTGCATTAGATATTTCTGAAGATGATGATCTTATATTAATCACCGGTTCGCTTCATAATGTAACTGAACTCAGGAATAAATTTATAAAAAATATATAATAAATATTAATTTTAGCTATAAATATTATGGGAGGTATTAGTTGATGAGATTTTATTCATGGAATGTTAATGGAATAAGAGCTGTAACACGCAAAGGTTTTTTAGACTGGATAGAGGAAGAAGAGCCTGATGTTTTAGGTTTGCAGGAAATAAGAATACAGGAACATCAGTTAAAAAATAAATTGAAAAATCTTGATGATTATTATTCCTACTTTAACTATGGTGAAAAAAAGGGTTATAGTGGAGTTGCTCTATATACCAAGAAAGAACCAATTGATGTCTGGTTTGGTTTGGGAGTAGAAAGATTTGATGAAGAAGGCAGAGTTCTGGTGGCAGAATATGAAGAATTTTATTTATTAAACATATATTTTCCTAATGGAAAGAAAAATAAAAAAAGATTAAATTATAAATTGGATTTTTATGATGAAGTACTGGATTATTGTGAAAATTTACGAGAAAATGGCAAAGAAATTTTGATTTTTGGAGATTATAACACTGCTCATCATCCTATAGACCTTAAAAATCCTGAAGCTAATAAAGATGTTTCTGGATTTTTACCTGTAGAGAGAGAATGGTTAGATAAATTAGAAGAACATGGGTATATTGATACTTATCGGTATTTTCATCCTGATAAAGAAACTTATTCCTGGTGGAGTTATAGGACCCGAGCTAGAGAAAGAGATGCTGGCTGGAGAATAGATTATCATTTTATCTCTGAAGGTTTGGAAGACAAACTAAAAAACGCTGATATTTTGACAGATGTTATGGGCTCAGATCACTGTCCGGTTACAGTTACACTGGATGTTGGTTAAATAAAAGGAGTATAAAATGAGAATTAAAAAAATATATAAATTTGAAACTGAAGAAGAAATTGAATATATTTTTATTGTAGAAGGTGGGAGAAAAGTAATTAAGAGAAGTAATCAAAAAATACAAAAGCTTAATTTAAAAAAATGGGAAGTAATTAGTTTTATCCCAGAACGTTTTTATGAATTAGATAGAGAGGCAACTGATAAAGAAGTAAAAGAAGTGAAAAAATTTCTTAAAAATGATAAAAAAACCAAAAATAATTCTTTTTGGCATAAAATAAAAAATATATTTAATTAAAAAAAGACAGGTTTTTTGGCCTGTCCTTTTTTTATAAATACTAATCTTATTTACTTTTGGCTGGTTCAATATTTATTTTAGTTCCATTAATAGTATTATTTTTCATTATTTCTAAGACCTGATGTCCGTCTTCTCTAGGAACTTCAACAAAAGTAAAACTATCATAAACATCAATAGCGCCAATTAAATTTCCTGAAATACCAGTTTCTCCAGCAATTGCACCTACAATATGTCTGGGAGAGATATTATCATTTCGCCCTATATTAACAAATAGTCTTACCATCCCGGGTTCTGCTCCAGTGTCTCCAAATTGAATTTTATTAGTAGTTTCTTCTTTCTCTATAGATAGATTTTGTTTTAGAAGAGCAGCAGCAATTTCAATTGAAGTAAAATCATCTTCAAGTATATCTTCTATCATTTTAATATATTTTTCTAGATGTTCGTTTTTCATATAATTTCTAAGTTCATTTATAATCTGTTCAGAACGTGCTGTTTCAACATCAGTCAAAGTTGGTACTTTTTTGCGTTTTATTTTACTTTTAGTATATTTTTGCACATCTCTTAATTTATAAATATCTTTACCTACTATAAATGTAAAAGCTTTACCACTTTTTCCAGCTCTTCCTGTTCTACCAATTCTATGAACATAGTAATCAGTATCCTGAGGAAAATCATAATTGAAAACTATTTCTATATTATCAACATCTATACCTCTTGCAGCTACATCAGTAGCTACTAAGATTTCTATTTTATCATTTCTAAATTTGTTCATTACTCTATCTCTTTGATTCTGATTGAGACCCCCATGAATTCCATCAGATAAGTAACCGCGAGCCTGTAGTTTAATATTTAGTTCATCAACCATTTTACGAGTATTACAAAAAACAAGAGCTTTTTCAGGTGTATGCAGATCCATTAAACGAGTTAATACTTTTAGTTTATTACCTTTTCTTACTTCAAAATAATACTGTTCTATTCCAGGGACTGTTAATTTTTCGTGCCCAATTTTTATAAATTTTGATTCTTTTTGATATTTTCTACTCAATTTACGTATAGAATTTGGAATTGTTGCTGAGAAAAATAGTGTTTGTCTATTTTCTGGAACATCTCTAAGAATTGTTTCAATATCATCAATAAAACCCATATCAAGCATTACATCTGCTTCATCAAGTACAAAATAGTCAATATTAGTTAATTTTAAAGTTCCTCTTCTAATATGATCCATAACTCTACCTGGAGTTCCAATAACAATTTGAACTCCTTTTTTTAAAGCTTTTATCTGTCTTTGAATAGATTGTCCACCATAAATAGGTAAAGTATATAGATTTCTTTTATATTTAGCTAATCGTTTTAATTCTTCAGATACCTGTATTGCCAATTCTCTAGTTGGACATAAAATTATAGCCTGTGGATTTTTTTCTCCTCTTTTAATTTGTTCCAGAAGAGGTATTCCAAAAGCTGCTGTTTTTCCGGTTCCAGTTTGAGCCTGTCCTACAATATCCTGTCCTTTTATTATTGATGGTATTGCATTTGTCTGGATAGGGGTAGTTTCTTCAAATCCCATATCATCTATTGCCTTTAAAATTTTGTCTGATATATTTAGTTCTTCAAATTTTATTTTTTGCAAATTAAATCTCACTCCTATTAATTTTTTTAAACTTTCATTATAAAAAAAATAAACCTCTGACAAAAAAGTCAGAGGTTAGTTGCTATATATTAAAAGTATTATTTACTTATAATGTAACAACTTTTTCTGCCTGAGGGCCACGGTCGCCTTCTACTACTTCAAATTCAACATCCTGGCCTTCTTCTAAGCTTTTGAATCCATCCTGCTCTATTGCAGAAAAGTGTACAAAAACATCGTCACCAGATTCTCTTTCAATAAAACCGAATCCCTTTTGATCATTAAACCATTTCACTGTACCATTATAAATCATTAAATTAATTCCTCCTAATTTGTTTATGGGCAAACTTTCATATTTTTTTATTACCCAACGAAACTAACTATAACATTATTTTTTTACAATGTCAAATAAAACAGATAAAAATATTGACAATTAGTAATTTTTTTTATAGTTTTGTAGTAGCACCAATTTATGATATAATTCTTGATAGAGAGTAATTCAATTTTAAATAAAGGTAATTCAGGAGGTGTAGGTGATTAAAGAATTTATAATTAGCAATTTTACTTTTAGTAATTATAATCTATTATTTATGAGTGTAGGTATATTTTTGAGTTTAGTTACAGCAATTTCTGCCTGGCGCAAAATTTATAATAATAAAAAATGGTTTTATTTTTTGTTTTTTTTCTATATAATAAGTTTTTCTATAACTATTACCACTAAAAATTGGTTTTTGTTTGTGGCAGGTTGGGAATTAGTTTCTGTAATTACTGCATTAATGTTATTATGGGATAATAAATCTGCAGCCTGGAAATATTTAATAATTCAATTTATAGGTGGCAGTTTTTTAATTTATACTGTACTTGTTGCTCATACTAATGGATATACCCAGGTAGGTCCAATAGAAGAAACCTGGTTACAAAATATGTTTATACTGGGTATGGGTTTTAAAAGTGCTATTTTTGGTTTGCATTTTTGGATACCTATGATTTATAGAGAAGCTTCATCAACTTTTTGTGCGATTTCTTCAGGTTGGGTGGCCAAACTTGGATTTATCACTTATTTAAAAATAATAACTGATGGCAATCAATTGTTATTATATGCAGGTCTGTTAATGGTTTTTTATGGTGGATTGCGGGCAATTAGAGAAAATAATTATAAAGTTATTTTGGGATACAGTTCTATAAGTCAATTAGGTTTTATAGCACTTGGTATTGGTAGTGGGACGAAATATGGATATATAGGTGCTGTAATACATATCATTGCTCATGGTCTTGCCAAAACAACTTTATTTAATGGAGCAGCAAATTTAATTAGAGAATATGGATCTGTATTAATAAATGATTTTGTCAATTGTCAGAATCGACAGAGAGTAAATAGTTTGAGTACATTCATTAGTTTTCTTTCTTTGATGGGGATACCATTATTTGTAGGTTATAATAGTAAACATCTTATAAAATATGCTCTTGATCATCACCCATTTTTTATTATAATTTTACATATAAGCAGTATTATTACTGTTTTATATTCATTAAGGGTTTTGTGGCTGACTATGTTCAAAAATAGTAAATTTAACTTTAGTTATTTTAAATCTGATGAAAAATGTAAAAGAAATTATATTTTAAGTTTGGGAGAAAAATTAGTTCTTTTATTACCAGTTCTTGCTTTAATTGTATTTGGAGTTTTTAGTAATCAAATATTAAATATAAATATTGATTTTGATGTATTAACTGGTTTATTATTTAGTTTTATCTATGTTTTTATTGGTGTTAGATTATATTTTGCAAACTATATTAGAAATGAATAGAGGGAGGATAAAAATAAATGGGGTGTGGAACTGTTTTTATTTCTAGCCTTATTGGTTTTATATTTTTTAATATACCAGGGGCTCTTATAGGTGCTTTTATTGGCTTTCTTTTAAATAGTAGTTCAAGTAGTACAACTTATTATGGTCAGAGACAGAGTAATCAGTCTGCAAATTCACAACTTTATTTTTATAAACAATTATATGGAATGTTAGCAAAACTTGCTCAAGGTGATGGAGCTGTTACAAGAGAGGAAATTAATATAGTAGATGATTTTACTGATAGAGAGTTGAATTTACCTCCAGCTCTAAAAAAAGAGGTTATAGGCTTTTTTGATGAAGCTAAAAGAAAAAATACTTCTTTTGAAACATATGCAAGAAATTTTTATAATATAATTGGGAATCAACCAAATGTTTTAGGTAGAGTAGTAGAGTTAATGAATCAAATTGCTTCAGCTAATGGTGGTGCTTCTTCAGAACAAACTCAAATGTTAGAAAAAGCTGTAGGGATCTTTGGTTTAAATAGTAGAAATCGTTATCAAAGACAATCCAGTGGTTATCGAAATAGTCAAAACAGCTCTCAGGATAATTTATCAAAAGGAAAAGATCCTTATGAAGTATTGGGGTGTTCACGGGATGATAGTACTGCAGAAATAAAAAAGAAATATAGAAAATTAGTTAAAGAATATCATCCAGATCGTATAATTTCTAAAGATTTACCAGATGATTTTGTAAAACTTGCAAATAAAAGGTTTAAGGAAATACAGGATGCATATGAAAAAATAATGAAAATGAGAGGCGAAAAATAAAAAGCAGGGAATGGTTATTATGTTTAACAAAAAGAATATAATTATATTTGTTGTTGTTTTGGTTTTTTTGTTAATAGGTGGTGCTTCCTATGTTATTTTTATACCAGATCCTGTTGACTCTGTAGATGAATATTTAAAAGCTTTGGAAAAAGATAATTATGAAAAAGCCTATTCATTACTTACTGAGGAAAGTAAAGATGAAGTATCTATAGAAATAATAAAAAATAGATATGAAAATTTTTATCAAAAAGCTACTATAGAGGAGAAAAAATTTGGGGATCTTATAGTGAAAAGAGATGGTTTTTTCTCTGCTAGTGCTGATTATAAATTTAATTTTGAATCATCTGATTTTGGTGAAAAAAATTATGAATATGATTTAAAATTAAAAAGAGAAAATTTTATAAATTGGAGAATTGAATGGAATTATAATCTTGTTTTTCCTGAAATGACTGAAAAATCAGAGTTTGTAAGAGAGAGTATTTTACCTGAAAGAGGCAAAATATATGATAGAGATAAAAACCCTCTAGCATTTAAAGGAGAAGTTGTAGAAGTTGGTATTCAAGCTGCTAAGGTTGAAAATGAAGATGTATTAATAGATGAATTAACAAAAGTTATAGGTATAGGTGAAAATGAAATTGTTAGAAGTTTAGAAAGATATCCTGATAATCCAGATTGGTTTTCTCCTTTAATAACATTGACCTGGGAAGATTATAAAGAAGTTGAAGAAAAACTCAGACCGGTTTCAGGTGTGTTTTTTAGAAAAAAAGAATCCAGAATTTATCCTTATAAAGAAATAACTGCTCATCTTACAGGATATGTTGGTAAAATATCAAATGAAGAAATAAAATCTGCTACTGAGATTGATTATAAATCAGGAGAATTGATAGGCAAATCTGGACTTGAAAAAAATTATGAAAAAATATTAAGAGGAAAAAATGGTTATGTACTTTATATTCGAGATGGAAATAATAATAAAAAAGAATTAATGAGAAAAAGTTCTGTTGATGGTGAAAATTTAATTACTACTATAGATATTGATTTACAAAATAAAGTTTGGAATAGTCTGGATAACCAAAAAGGAGCAGTAGTAATTACTGATCCTAAAAATGGTGAAATATTAGCGATGGTTAGTTCACCTTCTTATGATCCTAATCAATTTGTTCTTGGGATTAGTCAAAGTAAATGGAAAAACATTCAGGAAAATAAAGATAGTCCAATGTTAAATAGAGCTATTCAGGGATTATATCCACCTGGATCAACATTTAAAATAATTACAGCAGCAGCGGCTTTAGATAGTGGAATTGTAGAAAGTGATACAGTATTCAATGATGAAGGAGAAATTAAGATAGAAGGCAATATAGTTAGAAATTACCAAAATGAAATTTTTGAAAAACATAATTTTAGAGAAGCTTTAACTCATTCTATAAATACTACTTTTGCTAAAATTTCTTTAGACCTTTCTAAAGAAAAACTTATAGAATATATAGATAGGTTTGATTTTGAGAAAAAAATAAAACCTGGACTTAATGTGAAAAATAGTAGTCTAGGTGATATTGATAGCAAAGTTGAATTAGCCTGGACTGGATTAGGTCAGGCAAAAGTATTAACAAATCCCATACAGATGAGTAGAATAATTGCTATTGTAGCTAATCAGGGTAAAAATATTCAACCTACTTTTATCAAAAATGCCATAACAGAAGATAATTCTAAACAAATTATTAAAAAAGAAAATATTAAAAAATTAGAAAAAATGCTTATTAATGTTGTTGAAAATGGTACTGGAAAAAATGCTAATGTAGAAGGTATTCAGGTTGCTGGAAAAACTGGTACAGCTGAAATAGGGGTTGAGGAAGAAAACTCACATGCCTGGTTTGTTGGATATGCACCAGTGAATAAACCTGAATTAGCCATTTCAGTATTTTTAGAAAATGGTGGTGTGGGTGGCAAAGATGCAGCACCTATTTTCAAAAAAATAATAACTAATCTTGCAAATAACAGTGAATAAATATATAATTAATCTATAATTATTTATGGAGGTATTTATATAATGACAATTCAAATTTTAGCTGATAGTTGTTGTGATTTAAATGAAAAATTAAGAAAAAAATATAACATAAAAATAGTTCCTCTAAAAATATTTGTAGATGATAAAGAATTTGTAGATGATGAAAGTTTGAATAGAGAAGAGTTAATTAATTCTATGCAAAGAGATAATGATTCTCCTAAAACAGCAAGCCCTTCTCCACAATTATTTATTGAAAAATTTAAAGAAGCTGAAAAATCGTTTGTAGTAACTTTATCTTCTAAATTAAGTGGCACTTATCAAAATGCAAATTTAGCTAAAAGTATGATTTTAGAAGAAGCAAATGATAAGTTTATTCATGTTTTTGATTCACTTAGTGCTTCAGCTGGAGAAACAATAATTAGTACAAAAATAGGTGAATTACTAGAAAAAGGCCTGGATGAAAATAAAATTATTGAAAAGGTAAACGAATATATAGATGAAATGAAGACAATGTTTGTATTAGATTCTTTAGATAATCTAATTAAAGCCGGGAGATTAAATAAAGTAAAAGGGAAATTGGCCTCTTTTTTTAATATTAAACCTATTCTAGGCAGCGATGGAAAAGGTGAAATAGAATTATTAGATAAAGCGAGAGGTTCAAAGAGAGCTTTTAAAAAACTTGTAAAATTAATTGGAGAAAAAGGTGAAAATCTGGAAGAAAAAATAATTGGTATTGCTCATTGTAATGCTTTAGAAAAAGCAGAAAAATTAAAAAGAGATATTGAAGATAAATATAATTTTAAAGAAATAATTGTTGTTGAAACTGCTGGAATTAGTACAGTTTATGCCAATGAAGGTGGTATAGTTATTGCTTTCTGATAAAATAAAATATAGATTATTTAACCCCTGTGCTAACTTAATTACAGGGGTTTTTACTTCTAGTGTGAAAATTCGAATTATTAGGATTACAGTATATTAGCTTGCTGAATTGGTGAATTTAGTTTATAATAATAATTAAGGTGATACTCATAGCTTAATATTAATTAGATAGTTTAAGAAGGTGAGAAAATGTTTTCTTTTTATAAGATTACTTTAATCTTAGTTATTATTTTGTTTGTAGTATTTTTAACTCATAATAATTTATTTGCTAATGAAGATGATAATCATTTAGTATTAAAAGATAA
>JBNJDK010000059.1:0-11928 GCA_051744805.1 Bacillota bacterium | reverse complement strand
CTTTAGTTTATTCTTTAATAAAAAAATGTGAATTTATTCTCCATCACACACTTACTAAGGTTATCATTGTTTATACTATATGTCAAATCAAAAAGAAATAAAATATCAAATTTTACTGTAAAGTAATTTTACTATATAATAATTATTGTGAATAGTGCTAGACAGGAGGTATGATAAAATGACTAAAAAGAAAAATGTTCATATCTTTCTTTCCGGTAGAGTACAGGGAGTGGGTTTTAGGGCATTTATTAGGAAAAATGCTAATAAATTAGGAGTAAATGGTTGGGCCAAAAATTTACAGGATGGAAGAGTGGAAGTTGTTTTTACTGGTGAAAAGAAAAATGTTAATAAGTTAATTGAATTAGTCAAAAAAGGTCCTAGATTTGCTAAAGTAAATAATATAGAAATCAGGGATAATATAGATGAAAATTTTAATGATTTTAAAATAAAGTATTAAAAATGTATTAAGGAAGGGGCAAAATATAAATGAATGAAAAATTTGATATAATAGCTTCAACTACTTTTGGAATGGAATATGTAGTGAAAAAAGAAGTAGAAAAACTTGGATTTTCAAATATAGAAGTTAGTAATGGACGTGTGAAATTTGAAGGTGGATTTAAAGATATTGCCAAAGCAAATATATACTTAAGATCTGCAGAAAGAGTTTATCTTTTAATTGGAGAATTTAAAGCAACTGATTTTGATATGCTATATGAAAAAACTAAGAAGCTTGAATGGTCAGATTTGATGCCTAAAAATGCAGAGTTTCCTGTTAGTGGAAATTCAGTTAAGTCTGAGTTGCATAGTATTCCTACCTGTCAATCTATTATTAAAAAGGCAGTAGTAGATAATATGAAAAAAAGTTATCATAAAGATTGGTTTAAAGAAGATGGGCCTAAATATCATATTAAATTTACTATTTATAAAGATAAAGTTTCTCTTATGCTAGATACCAGTGGAAAAGGTTTACATAAAAGAGGATACAGAGAACTTTCTACAACGGCACCATTACAGGAGACAATTGCGGCTGGAATGATTTATTTAAGTCGATGGAATAAAGATAGAGTTTTAATTGATCCATTTTGTGGTTCAGGAACAATTCCAATTGAAGCTGCTATGATTGCAAAAAATCAGGCTCCAGGTTTATATAGAAATTTTGCTGCTGAAAGATGGCCTGTTTTTCCAGTAACAGCCTGGAATGAAGTTAAACGTAAGGCAAGAAGTGAAATTGATGATGTAGAACCAAGATTAATAATTGGAACAGATGTAGATGAAAATGTTATAGGTATTGCTCGCCATCATGCTGAAAACGCCGGCGTTTCTGATATTATTCATTTTCAACAAAAAGATTTTTATGATTTCTCCAGTTCAAGAAAATATGGATATGTAATTTCTAACCCTCCTTATGGAGAAAGGTCAGGAGAAAAAGAAGAAGTTGAAAAATTATATAAAGTAATGGGAGAAAAGTTTTCTAAATTAGATACCTGGTCTTTTTATATATTAACTACTCATCAAAAATTTGAAAATATTTATGGTGAAAAAGCCAGTAAAAGAAGAAAATTATATAATGGAGGACTTGAATGTCAATTTTATCAGTATTATGGACCCTGGCCTTCATCTGATTAATAAAAATTGATAAGATAATTGATAAAATATTAAATATATCTATATATAAAGAAGGTGTAATAATGGAAATAAAAAAATATTTACCTCTGATGGCAGGTGTTACTTTTAGTACTATTTTTGGTTTTACATTTATGTTTACTAAAGAAGGATTGGAATTTGTTTCTATTTTTCATTTACTCGGTTTTCGTTTTAGTCTGGCTGCAATAGCAATGACAATTTTAAAATATATTGGGGTAATCAAACTTAAATTTAAGGGTAAAGATTTAAAAAGTTTATTTATACTGGCAACTGCTCAACCAGGTCTATATTTTATTTTTGAAACTTTAGGAGTAAATATGACAGCTTCTTCCGAAGCGGGTCTTATGATATCATTAATTCCGGTTGTAGTTACAATTATGGCTGCAATATTTTTAAATGAAAGACCAACTAAAAAACAATTAATATTTGTAATTTTATCAGTTGCTGGAGTTATTTTTATTACCCTTATGAAAGGTAGTACGGATGTTGCAAATAATTATTTAGGAATGTTAGTACTTATGGGAGCAGTAATTATGGGAGGAATTTATAATATTCTTTCCAGAAAACTATCTTTAGATTTTACTCCTGTGGAAATAACTTATATGATGGTCTGGTATGGCACTATTTTATTTAATTTAATAGCAATTACTAGATATAAGGGTTCATTTATAAATTATTTTCAACCTTTAACTGAAATAAAAGTTTTAATTCCAGTTTTTTATCTAGGAATTTTGGCATCAGTTGTTGCATTTTTTATGATGAATTATACTCTTTCAAGAGTACAGGCTTCTCAAGCTGCAGTCTTTGCAAATTTAACTACAGTAGTTTCTATTATTGCTGGGGTAGTTTTTAGAGGTGAAAGTTTTTATTGGTTTCAATTTGTAGGTGCTGTAATGATAATTATCGGAGTCTGGGGAACAAATTACTATGGAGAATTAGAACAACCTGCTGAGGAATTACCAGGTTAAATTTATCCAGGAGGAATTATTATGAAAAAAGTAGTTGTAAATGGAGCAAATGGAAAAATGGGAAAAAGAGTAGTTGATTTAATTTTAAATAAAGAAAATACAGAATTAGTTGGTGTTTGTGATAAAAAAGGTATAGATAAAAAGATAAAATCAACTAATTTAAAAATAAAAAATAATTTATCTCAGATTTTAGATAAAAAAGAAATAGATGTAGTTATTGATTTTACAACTCCTGCTTCAGTAATGGATAATATAAGAATTGTATTAAATAATAATATTAACATGATAGTTGGAACTACGGGTATTACTAAAGATAATTTAGATGAAATAAAAAATATAGTTGATAATACTAAAATAATTATTGCTCCTAACTTTGCTTTAGGAGCTGTATTAATGATGAAATTTTCCAAAAAAGCTGCAAAATATATGGATGATGTAGAAATAATTGAATTACATCATGATCAAAAGATTGATTCTCCTTCAGGTACATCTATAAGAACAGCAGAATTGATAAGCGAAAACTTAGAAAAGAGCAAAAATACTAAACAAAATTATATTGAAAGTTTAACTGGAGCACGAGGAGCTCAAAAAGAAGATATTAACATTCATAGTGTTCGTTTAAAAGGGCTTGTAGCACATCAGGAGGTTATATTTGGGACTGAAGGACAAACTTTAAAAATAAAACATGATTCATATGATAGATCTTCATTTATGCCAGGAGTTTCTATGGCTATTGATAAAATAAACGAAATTAAAGGATTAGTTTATGGACTTGAGAATATATTAGATTAATTTTAGGGAGGTAAGATATTTATGACTAAATATAATATTGCAGTTGTTGGGGCTACTGGAGCAGTTGGTCAACAAATAATTAAAATACTTGAAGAGCGTAAATTTCCAGTTGAAAATATAAAATTTATTGCGAGTGAAAAATCTGAAGGTAAAAAAATATCTTTTTTAGACAAAAAAATTAAAGTAGAAAGTATTAGTAAAGGTGTTTTTGAGGATATAGATATTGCTCTTTTTAGTATAGCAAGTGAACTAAGTAAAAAAATTGCTCCCCAGGCAACTAAAGCTGGCGCAGTAGTTATAGATAATAGTAATGCATTTCGTTTGGATGATAAAGTTCCTCTTATAGTACCTGAAATTAATGCTGATAAAATTAATGAGCATAATGGAATTATTGCAAATCCTAATTGTTCAACTATTCAATTAGTAATGACCATAAAACCAATTTTTGAAAAATATGGTATAAAAAGATTAATAGTCAGTACTTATCAGGCTGTTTCCGGTACAGGGCAAAAAGCTATTAAAGAATTAGAAAAACAAATAGAAGACTATGTAAATAATAAAAAAATAAAAAGTGAAGTATACCCTCATCAAATCGCTTTTAATCTCTTACCTCACATTGATGAATTCCAGGAAAATAGTTATACTAAAGAGGAAATGAAAGTTGTTAAAGAAACTAGAAAAATATTGGATGATAAGGAAATTCCAATTACTGCAACCGCTGTAAGAGTACCTGTCTTTAATGGTCATGGTGAATCTGTAAATATAGAAACAGAAGTTTCTTATGTAATAGAGGATATTAAAAAGAGTATTAATAAAATGAAAAATGTAAAACTAATAGATAATATTAAGGAAAATAGTTATCCTATGCCTATTATGACTGATAAGGAAGATAATGTTTTGGTAGGAAGAGTAAGACGAGATTATTCCAAAAAAAATGCATTAAATATGTGGATTGTAGCAAATAATCTTAGAAAAGGAGCAGCTTTGAATGCAGTTCAAATTGCAGAAAAATTGATTTAGGAGGATCATAAGATAATGGAAAAAGTAGTTCAGAAATTTGGAGGTACATCACTAAATTCTGATAAAAAAAGAAAATTAGCAGCAAAGAAAGTAAAAAATTCAATTGAAAAAGGTTTTTCCCCAGTGGTTGTTGTTTCTGCAATGGGGAGATTTGGTGATGCTTATGCTACTGATACTTTAATTAATATTGCAAAAAAAATATCTTCTGAAATTGATCCAAGAGAAAAAGATTTACTTATGTCCTGTGGGGAAATAATATCAGCTGTTGTGTTTGTTCAGTATTTAAAAAAATTAAATATTAAAGGAATAGCTTTAACTGGTTCACAGGCAGGGATAGAAACAGATGAACAACATGGTGAATCTCGAGTAAAAAAAGTGAATCCTGATAGAGTAATGGAGGCATTAAATAAAGAAAAAGTTCCAGTTGTAGCAGGTTTTCAAGGTGAAAGTCCTGACAATGAAATTACAACACTTGGAAGAGGAGGTAGTGATACCACTGCCAGTATCCTGGCAGATGCTGTTGATGGTCGTTATATAGAAATATTTTCAGATGTAGAAGGTTTAATGACAGCAGACCCTGGTTTGGTTGATAATGCAAAGACTTTAAATAAAGTAAGCTATAAAGAAGCTTGTGAGCTTGCATATCAAGGAGCAAGGGTTATTCATCCCCGTGCTGCAGAAATAGCTAGAGCTTCTTTTATACCTATTAAAATACAATCAATTTATAATGATAAACCTGGGACTGTGATTCATAGTTCTAATCTCAAAAAAATAGAAAATGATAGAATGATTACTGGAGTAGCCAGTAGAGACAATATTATTTTTGTAAAAATTAATAATAGTAATCAAAATAATTATGAATCGGGATTAAAAGTATTTAAAGAACTGGCTGAAAGTGAAGTTAGTGTTGACTTTATAAATATTAGAACTCAGGTTATTTCTTTTGTAGTAGTAGAAAATAAGAAAGATGATCTAATTAAGGTGTTAGAAAATGGCAGTTATGATTATGATTTGTCTGATAAATATGTAAAATTATCTCTAGTTGGTGGTGGAATGACTGGTAGACCTGGAGTTATGGCCCGGATTGTTGAGGCATTAAATGAAAAAGATATTTCTATTTTTCAGACTACTGATTCACATACTACTATTTCCTGTTTAATAAGATCTAAAGATGAAAAAAAAGCTTTAAATATTTTACATGAAGCTTTTGAATTAAGTATTTAAAAGGAGGTCAATAATGTCTGAAGATATTTTTGGTGAGGTACTAACAGCAATGGTTACTCCCTTTAAGGACAATGGAGAAGTAAATTATAAAAAAGTAAGAGAATTAGCTAGTTATCTTATTAATAATGGTTCTGATGGTCTTGTAGTGTTAGGTACTACTGGTGAAGTTCCAACACTCACTAAAAAAGAAAAGTTAAATATTTTAAAAGAAGTAGTTGATGAGGTTGGTGATAGTGGTAAAGTAGTTGCTAATACTGGATCTTATTCTACAGCTGAAAGTATGAAAATGACAGTAGAAGCAGAAAAAATAGGTGTCGATGGAGTTATGGCTGTCGTTCCATATTATAATAAACCACCACAGTCTGGTCTATATAATCATTTCTATAAAATTGCAATTAGTTCGGATTTACCAGTAATGATTTATAATGTACCAGGTAGAACTTCAAAAAATATTGAAACAGATACTGTGAAAAAATTAGCAAAGATAGATAATATTAAAGCTATAAAAGAAGCCAGTGGGGACCTTGACCAGGTTGCTAATTTATGTGCCCAATTAAATAATGACTTTTATGTATATAGTGGTGATGATAATTTGACATTACCTATACTATCCGTAGGAGGTCATGGTGTTGTTAGTGTAGCTGCTCATTTGGTTGGGATTGAAATTAAAGATATGATTAATTTATTTAAAAAAGGTGAGCTTAATAAGGCTATTAAACTTAATAAAAAATTATTACCTATATTTAAAGGTATGTTTATTACTACTAACCCAATACCAGTAAAGGAAGCTTTAAATATAATTGAAATGGATGTTGGTAATCCACGTTCTCCGCTAGTATCTCTTTCTGATGACGAAAAGACTGAGTTAAAAGAAATACTCAAAAAAGGTAATCTTATTTAAAAATTTATTTAAGACTAAGATCCGCTTGTATTTTATTGGTTTAGACTGTATAATGAAAACAACAATATAGGAACGGGTTAGAAAAAAATGTATTTAACCTTATTTACGATGATTAATTTATCATCAAACTATATGCAAAAATATATGGAGGTGCGTTTTTTTATTTATGTCAGATAAAAACAAAATAAAAAATGATAAGAAAGTACGGATGATCCCTTTAGGGGGAGTAGGACAGATTGGTAAGAATATGATGGTTCTTGAAGTTGGAGAAGAAATGATTATAATTGATGCAGGAATTACTTTTCCTGAAGATGATCAGTTAGGTATTGATATAGTTATTCCTGATTTTGATTATGTTATTGAAAATAAAGAACGGATTAAAGGAATAGTTCTTACTCACGGCCATGCAGATCATATAGGAGCTTTACCATATTTATTAAAAGAAATAAATGTTCCTATTTATGGAACAAAGCTTACACTGGGTTTAGTAGAAGGCCAATTAAAAGAACATAATCTATTAAAAGATAGGAAACTTAAGGTTGTTAATCAGGGTAATTCTATTAATGTTGGGTCAATACAGGTTGATTTTATAAGAGTAAATCATAGTATAGCTGATACCTGTGCCCTTGCTCTTCATACCCCATTAGGTGCTATTGTTTATGCAAGTGATTTTAAATTTGATCAAACTCCTATTTTTGGAGAAGTAGCTGATTTTCATAAATTAGCTGAATTAGGAGATAGTGAACCAGGGGTTTTAGCATTGTTTTCTGATAGTACTAATGTTGAAAGAGAGGGTTATACTTTATCTGAAAAAGTAGTTGGTGAAACTATTGATGATATTTTCAGAGGTGCTCGTGAGAGAATAATTGTTGCTACTTTCGCTTCTAATATTCATCGTTTACACCAAATATTTAAATCTGCGATGAAGTATGATAGAAAAGTAGCTATTACAGGACGAAGCATGTTAAATAATGTTAAAATAGCAAGGAAATTAGGATATATAAATATTCCTGATGATATGATTGTAGATATTCGTGATTGTAGTGATATGCCAGATAGTAAAATTGTTTTACTTACTACAGGTAGTCAGGGTGAACCTATGGCAGCATTGACCAGGATGGCCCGGGGAGATCACTATCATATTAATATTAAAGAAGGAGATTCTGTAGTATTATCTGCTTCTGCTATACCTGGAAATGAAAAATATATTGGACAAACTATCAACCAGTTATATGATAGAGGAGCTAATGTTATTTACCAGGATGTATCTGGAGTACACGTTTCAGGACATGCCAGTCAGGAAGAACTTAAGTTAATGATGAATCTTACAAAGCCGAAATATTTTATACCTACCCATGGTGAATATCGACATCTTCATCGTCATGCAAATTTAGCTGAAGAAATAGGTATACCTCGTGAAAATATTTATATAGCTGATATGGGTGATGTAATTGAGTTTAGAGAAGATGAAATTAAGAAGGTAGCGAGAATTCCAGCAGGAGATGTTTTAGTTGATGGTTTAGGAATAGGTGATGTAGGAAATATTGTTCTTAGAGATAGAAGATTATTATCAGAAGATGGTATAATAATTGTTGTAGTTACTATTAACAGTAAGGGTGATATTCTTACTGGCCCAGATATAATAACTAGAGGTTTTGTTTATATTAGAGAATCTGAGGAATTAATTGCTAATGCAACAAGTAAAGTAGAAGAAGCATTAAAAGAATGTGAGAAGAATAATGTTACAGAATGGTCAGTTTTGAAGAAAAAGATAAAAGATGTTTTAAGATCTTATGTAAATCGTGAAATAAAAAGAAATCCTATGATTTTACCTATAATCATGGAAGTTTAATTTAGTAATATTTATTATGGCCCTGCTGAGTTTTATTTTCAGTAGGGCTTATTTTGTTATATAATTAGAAACATAGCAGGATAATTTATTTAATTGTAGAATTTAATATACGTGGAGGTGAAATTTATGTCTGAATTACCTGTAACAGAAGACAATGAAAAAGCTAATTCTAATACAAATTTAAATCAAAATAAAATTGAAGAACGTAAAAATGAAATAGCTGGAATTCTCATTTCCGCCTGGGGATTTTTAAGTATTTTTGCTTTATTTACTAATAAAACTGGCTATATCGGAGAAGTTATATCACGTTCTTTTTTTTATATAACTGGTAATGGAGCTTATATTATTCCATTTCTTTTAATTTTAGGAGGAATTAGTTTAATTAAGTTTAAAATTATAAAATTTAATCCCAGATTAATAGGGTTTTTATTAGCATATTTAACTATTTTAGCTATTATACATACATATTTATTTCCTGAACTTAGTATGCGTTATGGTTTTCTTGGAAAAGGTGGAGGTATTATTGGAGGTTCAATAAGTTGGTTTTTTATTAAATTTTTTGGTGAAGTTGGTACTTATATTATTTTAGGTGCATTTTTATTAATAGCATTATTATTATGGTCTAATATTTTATTAAAAACAATTTTAACTAAAATTGAAAATACTTTAAAAAGTATTTTTAATCTTATAATAAATTCCTTTAAAAATTTTAAAAAGGATAACGTATCTAATGAAGAAAAAACAGAAACTTTACAGAAAGATGAATCAGCAAATAAATCTAAAGTAGAAAAAACTGACGAAAATGATTACGATTTTTATAATATAGTAAGTGAGGATAATATAGAAGATGTTGAAAATGAAGAGAAGAGTAAAAATTCAAATAATCTGGCACAACAAAATAGTAAGACAAATAAAAAACAAAATACCAATGAAAATAAAGAATCAACATATCATTTGCCTCCTATTGATTTATTATCAAAGTCTACTAATAAAAAAGTTAAGTTAAATAATAAAACTGAATTGCTTGAAAATACTTTAAAAAGCTTTGGAGTTGATGCTCAGGTTATTGATGTAAATCATGGTCCTACAATTACTAGATATGAAGTTCAACCAGCATCAGGAGTCAAAGTTAGTAAAATTGTAAATTTGGCTAATGATATAGCTCTTTCTTTAGCTGCTCCAGATGTAAGAATTGAAGCACCTATTCCTGGAAAAGCAGCAGTAGGAATTGAAGTACCTCATAGTGGTAATATAAAAGTTAGAATAAGAGATATAATATCTACAAAGAAGTTTCAAAATGCTGATAGCAAATTAACAATGGCACTTGGAAAAGGAATAGATGGAGATGCAATTATAACTAATTTATCAAAAATGCCACATCTACTTATTGCGGGAGCAACCGGTTCAGGTAAAAGTGTTTGTATTAATACTTTAATTACAAGTCTTTTGTACAAATCTACTCCTGAAGAATTAAAATTAATTTTAGTAGATCCTAAAAAAGTTGAATTAAGTACCTATAAAGGTTTACCACATCTTTTTACTCCAGTAGTAACTGACCCTAAAAAAGCTTCTAATGTTTTAAAATTGGTAGTAAATGAAATGGAAAAAAGATATGAATTATTTTCTGAAAGCGGAACAAGAGGTATCGAATCATATAATAAAAATGTTGACGAGGAAGACCAAATACCTTATATTGTAGTAATTATAGATGAATTATCAGATTTAATGATGGTTGCAGCTAATGAAGTTGAAGATAATATTTGTAGATTAGCACAAATGTCAAGAGCGGCTGGTATACATTTAATTATAGCTACTCAAAGACCTTCAGTTGATGTTATTACTGGTCTGATTAAAGCTAATATTCCCAGTAGAATTTCATTTGCTGTTTCTTCTCAAACTGATTCTAGAACAATACTTGATATGGGTGGTGCAGAAAAATTGCTTGGAAAAGGTGATATGTTATTTGCCCCAGTAGATGCCAGTAAACCAAAGAGAATACAGGGAGCATTTATGTCTGATGAGGAAATTAATAGAATTGTAGATTATGCTAAAAATCAATCAGAAACTGAATATGAAATTGAAACTGATGATATTCAGGAAGTTGAAATATCACTTGATGAAAATAAAGATGAATTATATGAAGAAGCTGTAAAATTAGTTGTTAATTATAGAGCTTCTATTTCTATGTTACAGCGAAGGCTTCATATAGGCCATTCTAGAGCTGCAAGAATGATAGATACTATGGAAGAAGAAGGTATAGTCGGACCATATGCTGGTAGTAAACCTAGAGAAGTTTTAATAGATGAAGATGAATTAGAAAAATATTTAAATGGAAATGAGATTAGTGATGAAGAATATTATGAAGAAAATAATAAAGAAAAAGATGAAAAAAATAGTACTAATAAAAACACTAAAAATAAAAAATCTAATGATTAAAAAAATAATTAAATATAATAAATTCACAATAATTTATTAATTCCTTATTTAACAGTGATTATCCTGTTTTTAGAAAAGTAATCATCTTGACAAATTTCATTATTTTTGGTATTATTTAAACAGATGTCAGACAGGTATGATGTCTTACTTAGTTATAAGAGTTTAAGATAGTAACAGAAAAGTTTTTAAAAATGTTTAAATAATTCACAATATTATGCAAAGGTGGTTTATATGCCTACTATAAATGAGGACAAAAGACCATTATATTTACGTATAAAAGAATATTTGGAAAAAAAAATTGAAAATGGTGAATATAAAGCAGGAGATAAATTGCCTTCTGAAAATAAACTTTCAAAATCACTTGATGTTAGTAGAGCTTCACTACGTGAAGCATTAAGAGTTCTTGAAGAAGAAGGTAAAATTATTAAACAACAAGGTATAGGAACTTTTGTAAATAAACCTACTCCTAAATTCAAAAAAGGAATAGAAAAATTAAATAGTGTTACAGAAACAATAGAAAATGAAGGATTTAAAGCAGGAACTGAGAAATTAAATATTGAGGAAATAAATATAACCGAATCTTTGAAAGAAAAAATTTTTAAAGTTAGTAATGAAAAAATTAATAAAGTTTTAAGAATTGAAAGAGTAAGAACAGCAGATGAAATTCCAGTAGTTTATTGTATAGACCATTTAATATTAAAATATCTCAATAAAAACTATAAAAAAGAATATTTTTATAAATCACTATTTGATATTTTAAATAATAAATATGGAATTAATGTAAAAAAAGCTTTAACTAATATAGTTGCGGTAAAAGCAGATAAATATGTTTCCTCATTTTTAAAAATCAAGAAAAATTCACCTTTACTTTTATTAGAACAATATCATTATGATGAAAAAAACAGAATGATATTGTATTCCCAAAATTATTTTAGAAATGATCAATTTCAATTTAAAGTAATGAGAAGAAGATGACTTTTGATTATATTTTGGGTAAATTGTAAGATGTTGCAACTATAATTTAAAAATGATATATTATAGTTGTAATTTATAAAATTTGGTACCATTAAAAAAAATATACAAGGGGGTTT